>JBJKQP010000269.1:0-11396 GCA_046705105.1 Ignavibacteriaceae bacterium
ATGTTTAATCTGCCGGAAACGAGAAATGTAATTAATATAGCATATCATGAATGGTACCCTCAAATATGGCTGGACGAACATCAGATGGATCTGGACGGAGCCAGGCTGTTTTTAGTCCCTTATGCCGATCCTATTAATCCAAATGTAAATCCTAAAATACGACGATGGCAAAATGTAATCGGCGGATTAACTGCGCTTTATCTTGAAGGACAAAACATGTCGGGAGTAATTAACCAGGCGTATTTTGATGATTGGTGGGAAGGCTCAGCTAGTGACTGCGGACTGTGGCACAACCAGATTTCGATGCTTTCCGAAATGGCAAGCTGCAATATTGCAAGCCCGGTTTATATTGATCCTTCCGAAGTTAAAGCTACAAATGAAATTACGACTTACGATATAAGAACAAACTATCCGAATCCCTGGCGAGGCGGCTGGTGGAGGCTTCGCAATATTGTGGATTATGAAACTGCTTTAACTTACAGTTTAATCGAAACCTCGGGCAAATTTAAGAATGAGCTTCTTTATAATTATTATTTGACGGGCAAGGAGGCGGTTGAAAAAGGAAAGAAGGGCAATCCTTTTGCTTATATCATACCGCGGGAACAAAACGATCCGGTAACTACCTCAAAAATGATAGATATTTTAATGAAGGGCGGGGTCGAAGTTAATTTTGCCGATAAAGAATTTAATATAGAAAGTACTATCTACCCTGCCGACAGCTATATAATTTACCTTGCACAGCCGAACGGACGCTATGCGAAGGATCTTTTTGAAGAACAGAATTATCCGGACCTAAGAAAATCCATTGATGAAAAACCTCACCAGCCTTATGATGTTGCCGGATGGACTCTGCCTTACATGATGGGAGTTAAATTCTCTACAATCAACAATCCATTCAAACTTCAAACAAAATTACTGTCCGATGCACATTACCAGGCAGGGACGGTTGATACAGTCGAAGGGAAATATTTTATTGCACGGGCAGGATTGAACGTTAATTCCACTCTAATAAATAGGATGCATAAGAATAATATCCCTGTTTACATTAATACAAAACAATTTGAAAACGGGGATAAAAAATATGAAGCCGGCTCCGTAATTATACCTCGAAACGAAAAGACGGAAAATTTGTTGAAGAACTCAGCAGAAGATCTGCACATTAAAATAAATGTATTAAATGATATAGATAGATCTGTAATTAAAGAAGTAAAAAAAGTTAAAGTAGGCTTATACAAACCTTACACGGCAAGCATGGACGAAGGCTGGACGCGCCTTCTTCTTGAAAATTATGAGTTTGAATATGTCTCTTTAACCAACAAAGACATGAAGGACAAAAACATAAAAGACAAGGCTGATGTTATAATAATACCGGATATGAATGCCGATCTTATAAAGACCGGGAAGTATACAGGTGAATATGAAAAATACAACAGACCCAAACCTCCCGAATACAGCGGCGGAATTGAAAAGGAAGGCATTGAGAACTTAAAAAATTATGTAGAAAAAGACGGGGGATACATTATAGCATTGGGTTCTGCCTGTGATTTTGCAATAAAAGATTTGGGATTAAGAGTTACCAATGTTTTAAAAAAGGTTAAGCCAAACGATTTTTACTGCCCGGGTTCTTTAATTAAAATAGAGGTAGATAATTCCAATCCAATCGGTTACGGAATGGAAAAAGAATCTATAGGATTTTTAAATAAGAATATTGCATTCGAAACATTAATCCCTTTCGGAGAGTATGACAGAAATATTGTAGTAAGATATCCTACACGTGATCTTTTAGAATCCGGCTATCTAAACGGCGAAAGGTACCTGTTTAAAAAGGCAGCGGTTGTAGATGTAAAACAAAGGAAGGGACATGTAATCCTATTCGGAATAAAAGTGCAAAACCGTCATCAGACATTTGGAACATTTAAAATGTTGTTTAACGCAATAAACTCTGCAGGAATGGATTGAAAAGAAAAATAAACTTGACTATGCATTTTTTGTAAATTATTTTTGTTAGGAAAACTTTACATATGTAAACATATCCTAACAATAAAGATGGTTGTCAACAAGCCTTTAAACGAAATATTTTCAACTTATTCCAATATTGCCGTAATCCGTGAACTGCGTTATACAACAAACGGATTTACAGGCCGGGAAGTTGCCAAAAGAGCTGGGATAAGCGCTCCCTCCTCAATTAAAGCTCTTTCTCATCTCGAATCCCTCAAAATTGTAAACCGCCGCATCGGCGGACGGGATCACCTGTTTACTCTCAATTTTTCTAATTACTTTGTAAAGAATATTCTGCTAAACATTCTGGAGATCGAAAGCAGATATTTTGATCAGGTAAAAAAAGAATTGAAAAAAAGTATTTCTAAAGAATCGGAAAGCATAATATTGTTTGGTAGTGTTGCACGTAATGAAGAAACCGTAAAAAGTGATTTTGATATTTGTGTTATATATGAAAATTCAAATAATAAAAATATACTTGAAAAGGAAGTAAACAACTGTCGAGATAAGATTTATAAAAATTACGGTATAACTCTTGCTCCTTTTTATATTTCATTAAGGGATTTTAGGAGGCGTGCAAAGAATAAAAAACCGCCCGTAACAGATGTAATAAAAGACGGAATAGTTTTATCCGGCAAATCTATTACGGAGATATTAAATGACAAGTAAAAGTCCTCGTAAAAAAATTGAACCTTCCCGCTACCAGGGCTTTAGAAATGTGGCCGAAAGTTTTTATGAGGGTGCAAAAATTGCTTTTGATTATACATACTTTAATGCCGCCGGTGTTTTATTTGTTCATTCTGCAATTGCTTATTCCGACGCTATTAGTATTAGAATTAAAGGAATCAAAATCCAGGGAGAAAATCACTATGAAACAATTTCTTTGTTAAATGATTTAATCCCTCAATCGGAAGGAAAAACGAAAGCATTAAATCATTTACAATATATCATTGATCAAAAAAACAAATTATCATACTCCGGAGATGTTTATCATAAAAAAGATATTGAAATTCTAAGGAAACATTTCGAAAGATTTAAAACATGGGCTGACCGGCTTTTAAAATAATCGTTCGGCTAATTTAAAACACACTTAACAATTTTAAAGACATTATTAAAATTGCCGCAATAAGCACCGTTCTAATTAATTTGTCACCCTTCTTAATAGAAGCCTTAACGGCCCACCAGCCGCCGAGGGCATTACCCGCCGCAAGGCTAAGACCGAACGTCCAGTTTACATCACCGGTAATAACAAAAATTAAAAGTGCCGGTACCGTATAAACAAGAATTATAAAAACCTTATGCATATTTACATGAATGAGGTCGAACTTTAAAAGATAATTCATAGACGCCATTACAATAAAGCCAACACCTACCTGGATAAACCCGCCGTAAAATCCAATGAAGATCATCGAGATAGCAACCACCCATGTTATCTTTTTGTTTTCCGTGTTGTCAAATGAAACTTTTTTTCTCGGAATAATCATCGAAAGGATAATTCCTATCATTACTATGCCGAGAATTTTTTGAAACAATGCATCGCTTATGTTAACCGCTAACAAAGCACCTGCAATTGCACCGGGTAACGTAAACAAGGAAAGTTTAAAGCTTAAATTAAACTGCTGGTAGTTTTCTTTTTTAAAAGAATAAACCGCAAATATATTCTGGATAAAAATTGCAACCCGGTTTGTACCGTTTGCAAGTGCCGCATCGAGGCCTAAAAAAATTAATGTAGGCAGAGTAATTGACGAACCGCCGCCGGCATTAATATTTATAAAGCCGGCCAGCATTCCTACTCCAAATAAAATTAATATAGAATAAATTTCAGGCACGTCAAAACAATCAAAATTTTAGTGCCAAATTTAAAATCTTATTGCCTAGTTAGCAAAATTTACGGTTCATATTCTATATGTTTTGAATATTAAATATATAATATTAACTTTGCTTAGCATTAATAATCATTAAACCGGTAAATTAAGCGGGGATGGGGTAGGAATCTGCTACGGTAATGTTATCGTTCTAATCTCAATTACGGAATACCGGATATATTAAGTTTCTAAAAATAAATAAAACAATAATCGTTTTTAAAAAATATTTATATGCTAAAAACGGAAATTAAATACGGGATAATTACAGGTGCCGGAATTTGCCTGTGGGTATTAATTGAATTCCTGCTCGGGTTTCATACGGAAAAAATGTACATCGGAGAATATACAACCTACTTTGTTGTTTTTATTCCGCTTTTAACTTTGTACATGGGAATTAAAGAAAAACGGGATAGAAGAAACAGGGGCCAAATTTCAATCGGCAGCGGAATTAAAGCCGGGCTTATGATTTCATTAATTGCTACGGTAATAATTGCACTCTTTTTAATTGCCTACTATAATTACATTAATCCTAACTATGCCGAATTAGGAATTGCGTACCAAAGGCAAAAGCTGATCCTTAGCGGAAAATCTACAGATGAAATAGCGAACGAAATGGAAAGTATAAAAAATATGTTCCGTTTTATAAACCAGTTTTTATTCGGTACACTGGGCGTAGTAGGAACCGGCTTTATTATTTCCATTGCCCTATCTTTATTCTTGAAAAAAAATCCGGGTAAAAATATTTCAATTTAGAATTTCTTTACTCTATAAATTCTAAAGGAGGTATATGATGGTAAAAAGATCCGAAGTAGATGAATTTTTAAACTGCAAAAGATTAGCCGTTGCAGGTGTCTCTCGCAGCGGGAAGAAATTCGGGAACTCGGTTTTTAAGGAATTAAGATCAAAAGGTTATGCGGTTTATCCTGTTAATCCCAATGCCGGTGAAATTGATGGGGTAAAAACTTATCCGGGCTTAACATCATTGAAGGGAATGGTGGACGGCGCAGTGTTTGTAGTACCGCCGGATCAAACAGAATTATTAGTCCGAGATGCGGCTTCTGCAGGAGTAAAATACATATGGATGCAGCAGGGTTCCGAATCGGATGAAGCAATTAACTTTTGCAGAGAGAACGGCATAAAAACAGTGCACGGCGAATGTATTTTAATGTATGCCGAACCGACTGCCTTTTTCCACAAGCTGCATAGAGGAATTAATAAATTAATCGGCAAAGCTCCGAAGTAAATTCTGCAAATAAGTTAACGTTTTAAGTGTACAAAAGTTGTAAAGCAATGTATTAAAAGTTCAAACCTAAATTTTACTTTACGTCCTTTTTTAATGCCTTCCACACTATTTAACTTTTTAAATCAAGAATGATAAAATATTTTAATACCGGAAATAAATTTAAGAATCTTTATGAACGAACAAGAAAACTTGGCAATCGCCAAAAAGCTTCATTCCGCACTTGTTAAAGGCGATATTAATTTGATATTAAATTTAACTGCCGAAGATGCAGAGTGGCAGTTTTTTGGACCCGCAGATATTCCCTGTTCGGGAAGATTTAGATCCCGCAGGCAAATTATCGATTTCTTGAATTCACTAAAAAATACCGTAAAGTTCATAAAGATAATTCCGCTTGAATATATTAACAGCGGCGACAATATTTTAATAATAAGCAAAACAAAATTCAGAATAGAGCCTGCCGGAAAAATTGTTGATACAACCTGGATTCGCAATTTTACGATTCAAAACGGCAAAGTTGTCTGCGTAAAAGAATATCCGAATACCACATCTATAACCGAAGTAATGCGGGCTAAAAGAAATCCCTTCCTTGCCTGGCTGTTTTAAATAATTTAAGAAATACTAAAATAATTTTGTAAATTACATCCCGGAAAAATAACCGAACGGCAGAATATATTTTGTCATCATTAATAAACGGGTATGTATAATTTCGTATGGACGAATGAATTAAGATTCCTTGTTGCACTCGGACTCGGATTCTTAATCGGGCTTGAAAGAGAAAGTGCAGGCTCCGAACGCAAGGGGAAAGCCTTTGCCGGAATAAGGACCTATACGATTATCAGCTTATTCGGCTTCGGATGCGGGTGGCTTTATAAGTTAAATATAACATTCGGTGTCTCCGCAGGACTTATTTCTCTAGCTGCACTTGTACTAACTGAATATTTCGCAAAACAAAAAGAAGGTCATATAGGATGGACAAGCGAAATTGCCGCTCTGCTTACGTTTGTTATCGGCGCCCTTGCGCTGCTTGCCGATGTATGGATCTCCATGGCACTCGGAATAATTACAACACTACTGCTGTCGGAAAAATCCGAGCTGGAAAGTTATGTTGAAAAGCTTAACAAATCCGAATTTCTTGCCGTATTAAAATTTTTACTTATTACATTAATTATTCTCCCTGCCCTGCCCGACAAATCCTACACTCAATTCGAACTAAATCCAACACACATCTGGCAAATAGTAATTATGGTATCAACGATCGGGTTTGTCGGATATTTCCTTATGAAAAAATTCGGTGGCAAAGTTGGGCTTTGGGTCTCCGGGTTGATGGGAGGAATGGTTTCAAGCACGGCGGTTAGCATAGCCGTAGGAAGAATTGCAAAGAACGACCCGCAGCAGGGCGGCAATGCACTGCAGGCATCTATACTTGCAAGCAGTATAATGTATTTACGCATACTGGTTATCATCTGGGTTATTAATCCGGTAATAATCCCGCAATTATGGTGGAAGCTTGTACTTCTTGCTGCTATAGGAACCCTGCTTGCCTTTACAATTAAACAAGGTGAACAAAAGCCGGGAGAACACCAGGTATCAACACTTCAAAACCCGTTTGAAATTAAACCGGCAGTTGTTTTTGCAGCATTGTTTGTCGTCCTTTCCGTTATTACGATTTTTGTAAAAAACTTTTTCGGCAATATTGGCCTGCTAATTCTTTCTGCAATTGTCGGTGTAACGGATATCGATCCTTTTATACTATCACTCATCAGAAAAAGCGGTTCGGTACATGCAATAATTGTATCGGCAATTATTCTGGCGATGATGAGCAATACCATAATAAAAGCAGTATATTTTGCTGTTCAGGCAAAACAGGAGAAAAAGAAGACATACCTGCTGTACGGCGTATGGGCGCTTCTGCATATACCGGTAATTCTATTTTAATTAAAAATTTCCTTTCTACTTTAAAAAATATTTAATAGATTCTATTTGAAATAATAACACACATCCTTTTCCCGTTTTATAAATTTTACCGTGGAGGAATTATGTATGCTATTTCAAAGCTTCGTTCTTCCGGGGAAAAAATAGAGCACTGGGCTGACCTGCACCATCTGGAGTGGTTTGAATATCTAAGAATTTTTTTTGGTGTTATTCTTGTTGCGAAAGGTATCACTTACATAATCAATAAAGATGTTGTAATAAGCATGGTTGAGAACAGTGAATTCTCGGTACTTCACTATGCAATTGCACATTATGTTATAGGCGGTTATATTGTCTGCGGAATGGCAATAGCTTTCGGCTTGTTTACAAGGATAGCAATACTGTTTGAAATACCGGCTGTCTTTGGTTCATTAATTTTTCTCGATTTACACAAAAATTTGTTCGTATTAAATTCGGTAATTGTTTTTTCAATTATTGTACTTACTCTTTGCATATTCTATTTAGTCTACGGACCCGGGAAATTGTCTATAGATTATTATATGGAACGGCACCGGGACAAAAATTTTAATGCGGGCTGAAAGTATTTATATCTTAATCGGCGGATAATTATTTTAATCAACTTTGATAAAACATTTTCGAATTCTATGAATAATGAGACAATGCCAGTTTTGTTTGTCGGCCACGGTAACCCGATGAACGCAATAACTCAAAATGAATTTACCGAAGGCTGGCACAAAATAGGCAAAACACTTCCAAAGCCTGCGGCTATAATTTGTATATCCGCACACTGGGAAACACGAGGTACATTTATTACGGCAATGGATAAGCCGAAAACCATACATGACTTTTACGGGTTCCCCGATGAACTGTTTAAAGTTGAATACCCGGCGCCGGGCAGCCCGCAACTAGCCGCCGAAACCAAAAACACTATTAAAAAAGCTTTTTTAGAACTTGATAATAAATGGGGACTGGACCACGGCTGCTGGAGTGTTGCAATGAATATGTTTCCCGGTGCCGATATACCCGTAATAGAATTAAGCATTGATTACACAAAACCGCCGCAACGGCATTATGAACTTGCGCAAGAACTTTCTTTCCTCAGACGAAAAGGTGTGCTTATTATCGGGAGCGGAAATATTGTACACAATTTGCGTATGATTAACTGGCAAGGAACAGGCGGGTTTGATTGGGCTTTGGAAGCTAATGAAAAGATTAAAAATTTAATAACAATAAACGATCACCGGCAGCTAATTAATTACAATTCATTAGGCAAAGAAATCGAGCTTGCCGTACCTACACCGGAGCATTACATTCCATTGCTGTATGCACTTGGTTTAAAAGATGATAAAGAAGGAATAACCTTCTTTAATGATAAAACCGAACTCGGTTCAATTTCCATGACATCACTTATAATTTCCAGGGAATAAATTTTTATAGATTCTATAGTAATTATTTTAATAATTATACAACTCAATCATTCGTATAACTACGTGCAGATATAATAAGATAGGGCCATATTAAAAGGGATAAAAAAGAAAGGAGAGAAAAATGGGCAGTATTAATCTTACCGGTACGCTTAGCAGCGAATATATGAATCTTTTCGACACATGCATAATAAAAGCAGAAAAGTTCCAGTTAGTTGAAAGCATCATAAACAAGCTTCTTAATAATAAAAGCAGGTACGAGTCTGTCGGCGTGACGGTTGGAATTCCGTGGTATTTTATCGCAGTAGTTCACAACATGGAATCATCTCTAAATTTTAACAAGCACCTGCATAACGGTGATCCTTTAACCGCCAGGACAGTTCACGTCCCGGCAGGCAGGCCGCCTTCCGGCAATCCGCCGTTTACCTGGGAAGAAAGTGCCGTCGATTCACTCCGTTTTCAAAAATTAGATTTGTGGAATGACTGGAGCCTGCCGGGCCTGTTGTATAAGTTAGAAGCTTACAACGGATTCGGTTACCGCACAAAGCATCCTGAAGTTCTTTCTCCGTATTTATGGAGTTTTTCCAATCATTATACAAGCGGTAAATATGTAGCAGACGGCAGGTGGTCCGATACTGCAGTTTCCAACCAGTGCGGTGCCGCTGTTCTGTTAAGAAGACTTGCAGAAAGGAATGAAATTACTTTCCCGGATATTATTATTCCTGCTAAAGCTGAGGAACCGGTAATAAAATATTCAAACAAAAAAATACCTTACGCGGAAGAACTCCAGGCTTTCCTTAATAAGGTTCCGGGCATATATTTAAAAACGGACGGAATACCGGGCAGCCGGACTTCCGATGCTTTTAAGAAAGTTACGGGATACTATCTAAAGGGGGATGAAAGAGCGTGAGATAATGTAAGAAGGTTTATGGTAAATGGAAGAGGTAATTAAAACCCTAACCCGTCCTTCCCCTTTGTAAAAGGGGAAGGTGGTGCGCTGTTCCATCCCTTTACCAAGGGGAAGAGCGTGCCTGCCTGCAGTAGCCTGCTTTCCAAAGTTTTGCCTGCTTATGCCGAAGCGGTTTCGCGCAGGCAGGTACAGCGGACGGACAGAAAGCCTACTTTCGGCGAAGGCAGGGGATAGGTTCGAACTTTTTTTATAATGCAACAGGATAAGTTAAATAGAAATTAAAATGACACAACACTTTAATAGAAAAGAAATGCAGGAACGACGAAGACAGCTTCGTAAAGATATGACTTATTGTGAAAAACTTGTCTGGTTGTATTTAAGGAAAAGACAAACGAAGGAAAGATTTCTCCGCCAATATTCAATTGATAAATTCGTTATAGATTTTTATTGCCCTAAATTGAAACTTGCTGTTGAAATAGATGGTAGTATCCATAAACAAGAAGAACAGAAAAAATATGATGAAGATCGACAGAGTTATTTAGAAAATTTTGGAATTACATTCGTAAGAATAGAAAATGAAGAATTGTTTTGTAATGCCGATAAAGCATTTGGTAAAATAGAAGAAGCAATTAAAACCCTAACCCGTCCTTCCCCTTTGTAAAAGGGGAAGGTGGTGCGCTGTTCCATTCCTTTACCAAGGGGAAGAGCGAGCCTGCCTGCAGTAGCTTGCCCTCCAAAGTTTTGCATGCCTATGCCGAAGCGGTTTCGCGCAGGCAGGTACAGAGGACGGACAGAAAGGCTATTTTCGGCGAAGGCAGGGGATGGGTTCATTTTGCACTGCATTTTTTGTGTTTTCTTCACACTAAATAATGAATACTCACATTTTATCTTATATCACTTTAAATGAACTTTTCTGATTTAATTCGTCTAAATAAATAAAGACAATTAATCAAATTTAAAATGAACAGAGTCCTTTATATTGCCTTCTTAATATTCTTTTTAACTGCCGCAGTTTGTTACGCGCAGAAACCGAAAAGAAATTTTATAACAAAAAAAGATTCGGTTCAAGATACGTTTAAGCTTTATAATCAGGAACTATTAAATAGTATAAACCAAAGCAAATTCTTTAATAAAGATTATCCGCTTATTTACAATAATTTATTTAATCGGGGTTCTTATCCGGCTAAAGATAAATCGGGTGTAAAATTACAAAATGTACAAATTGTTAATGACCCGCTCGCCGTTTCCAAGAAAAACCTTCATAACTTCTTAACATTTCAATACAGCTCACTGCCAAATCATAGCTTGGGTGCTGCAGGAAAGATTCTATCTTATGTAAAAAATATGTCGGCACTGTATATCGCACTTCTTTCTATCACATGAATATTTTGAAAGCAGGCCGAAAATCCTTAATTTTGCGCCGCACCCTTAGCTCAGTTGGTAGAGCAGTAGACTCTTAATCTATTGGTCGGGGGTTCGAGTCCCCCAGGGTGTACCATATGTTGCGAATATTGGACTTATTCGCATTTTTAATTTTAAATAGTAACTGCTGTAATGCATAATTATTCTTTATCTTGCTCTTTTTCTTAATCCTTACTCTAGTTAAAGCGATTAAGAGTAAGATAAAGATTATGATTAAGATAAATGCGTAAGATAACATAGTAATTTGTTCAGCAAAGCTGTAGATTTAACTATAAATAAGAATGGAATATGGATAAAAAAGAATCCGTTATTATTTACTGCGACGGCGCTTGTTCCGGCAACCAGTTTACAGATAACGCAGGAGGCTGGGGAGCGGTTCTTTTATTCAAAGATAAAAAGAAAGAAATTAACGGCGGCAAGGTTAACACCTCTAACCAAAGGATGGAATTAACTGCCTGCATTGAGGCATTAAAAGCCGTAAAGAAAAATTCGTACCCGGTTGAAGTTTATTCGGACAGCGCATACCTTGTTAACTGCATGCAGCAAAAATGGTATGAAAAATGGCAGGTAAACGGATGGAAAAATTCCAAAAAAGAATTGGT
>JBJKQP010000270.1:0-3082 GCA_046705105.1 Ignavibacteriaceae bacterium
TAGTACGGTTACAGGCCTGTTTAAGAATTTTTGCATTACTTTAGAAGATCAATAAGTTTCAGAATAATGTCATCCCTTCGGGATTTTGGTTTCGTCTCTTTGCTTTTCTGTTTTATAATAATTCCATGCCTTCGGCATTTTTTGTTCAAGAATAATTTCACGCTTTCTGCGTTTTGTTTCAGCTTATTTAATACTCTTTAAAATATTTCCCACGCCTTCGGCGTTTTTTTTCTGATCTTTTCTATAATAATGTCATCCCTTTGGGATTCTTGTTGCTTCTCTTCGTGATTTATAATTTTATTTTTTATCTATTATTCTAGAATAATATCATGCCTACGGCATTCTTTTTATCAATTATTTTAGAATTTTCTAGAATAATGTCATGCCTTCGGCATTTCCTTTCATCTTATTTCAAACTCTTAAAATAATTCATGCCCCGGCATTGTATTATAAACTTTTTCCATAATACTAATCTTCTCTTTGCCTAAGCCCAAAGGGCTGAAATTATTATAAAACTTATGTTAAAAAAAGAGCATATAAACCCCGAAGGGGTGACAGAATTTTACTCATACCATTCAAACAAATATTTATCATCAAATTCAATTCCAAACTTTTTAAGAAAGGCAAGATACTCTTCCCTAAATGTTGTCTTTTTATGATGCTTATCTTGATTTTTTATATAATTAAAAACATTTTCAATGTGAGAATGTGAATATGAAAAAGCTCCATATCCCTTCTGCCAAGAGAAATGACCTCTTATGAATTTATGATCATTTATAAAATCGGATGAATTATTTTTTATATCTCTCACCAAATCAGAGATTGCCATAGCGGGTTTTAATCCGATAAAAGAATGTATATGATCCGGCATACCGTTTACTATAATTGATTTCTGTCCTTTACCTTTTATGATCCCCGCAATGTATTTATGAAGGTCTTCTTTCCATTCTTCGGAAATAAGATTTTGTCTTCCTTTAACGGCAAAAACTACTTGTATGTAAACTTGTGAATATGTTCCAGCCATAAATGTTTTTCCTCCCGGTTTTGTTATGGAATAAATTATATATTATAATGTCATGCCTTCGGGATTTATAATTTTATTTTTTATCTATTGTTCTAGAATAATGTCATGCCTTCGGCATTCTTTTTATCGATCATTTTATAACTTTTTAGAATAATTTCACGCCTTCGGCGTTTTTATTTTTCTACCGTTCATTTTTTCATTAGAATAATTTTACGCCTTCGGCATTTCCTTTCATCTTATTTCAAAGAATTAAAATAATTCATGCCCCGCATTGTATTATAAACTTTTTCCATAGTACTAATATTCTCTTTTCCTAAGCCCGAAGAGCTGACATTATTATAAAACATCTCAATGACTAAAAGTTCATAAACCCCGAAGGGGTGATATTATAAAATCATTTTCCTGCTGTTGGATTTGTCATTCTATCAAAATATTTATATAGCACCGGGATCAAAAACAAAGTAAACACTGTTGATCCAATCAAGCCCCCGATAATAGGGTAACTTATTGCCGCAGCTAATTCAAGTCCCTTGCCGAATCCGAAGATTAAGGGTATC
The DNA here is from genome assembly GCA_046705105.1 of Ignavibacteriaceae bacterium. Classification (GTDB taxonomy): domain Bacteria; phylum Bacteroidota; class Ignavibacteria; order Ignavibacteriales; family Ignavibacteriaceae; genus FEN-1297. Next base: position 1,582 of record JBJKQP010000270.1, read on the forward strand.
ATTCCGATTATAGTCGTTAAAGTTGTCATTACTATCGGCCTGAATCTTTTCTGCATGCCGTCTATAATTGCATCGGTTAACGGAACTCCGTTTCTTCTGTTGGATGTTATTAAATCAACCGCTATTACTGCATCATTATCTATTGCACCGAGCATTATTATAATTCCTATTAATGACATCAAGTTGTAAGTTTGTCCGAATAAATACATTGCTATAAAACTACCAACAAGTGCAAGCGGACTTGTAGTAAGAATTACCAGCGGATAAATTATCGATTCGTACTGCGAAGCCAGTATTACGAACACAAGAAAAATCGACAATAATATAATTATAATAAGGCTTTTAAATATCGATTCAACTTCATTAATCCTGCCGCCGATTTTTATATTATACCCCGGCGGGAGATGTATTTTATTTAATAATTTCCGTACGCCGCCTGCAGCACTGAACAAGCCGGCCGTTGTTACGTTTGCATGAAGTATAACCGCCCGCTGCTGATTTACATGCGCAATAGAAGAGTAACCTTCACCGGTTGTTACATTTACCAGTTCTCTTAAAGGAATAGCCGGCGCTGCCGCATTTCCGGTATTCCTTATACCGTAATCCAAAAGATTATTAACATAATTTATTCCGCTTTCGTTTATATTAAGGGCAGACGGCACAATCTTGATTGCTATTTTTTTATCAAAATCATTAAAATATGTTACTGTTTCCTTTTTAAATAAACCGGATATTTCATCTATTATTTTTGAAGGCGAAATATTGTACGCTTTAATTTTTTCATTGTTAAGCTTTATTATAATTTGATTTGTCTGCCCGGCGGATTCGCTTCCTAATCCGACATCGCTTAAGTAAGGCAGGCTTTGTAATTTTGATTTCACTGTATCCGCAAGGCCGTATGCTGTTTGCAGGTTTCTGCCAACCACATCAATATCAATATCGCTTTTACCGGACTGCAGAATTCTTTCAAATGTTGTTGAGGGCCTGGTAATAAGAATGCTTGCAGAGTATTTATTAAGTACCGGAGTAATAAGGTTTAATTTTTTTCTAAATAATTCTACTGTATTTTTAACAGTGTAACCTGTTTTAACCCTGCATTCAATTGTTGATTTATTCGTAGCAGCATTTATTATCTTAAAGTAATCTTCTTTTGAAGAAATTCCAATATCGGCAGCAACATATTTTATTTGCGGCATTGAAAGCAGCATGTTTTCTACGCTTGCCGATACACTGCTTACCGCATTTAATGTAGAAGACGGTGGAAGAGTTAAATCCACAACAAACCTGCTCTGGTCTATGTCAGGTGCTTCTTTACTTTTTATTAAAAATGCCGACCCAAGTGAAATTAAAGTTAAAATACATGTACCGATTAACACCGGTTTAGGATTATTGATGAAATGCAGGAGTATTTTAATGTATAAAGTTTTTATATTTTCATAATGTACCTTTACAGCGAAGATAAATTTTTTTATAAACCGGGATATTTTAGTTAAGGGAGGAT
>JBJKQP010000271.1:0-5918 GCA_046705105.1 Ignavibacteriaceae bacterium
TTTTCAATAACATATTTAATAAAAACGAATTTTATCTTTACGGCAGAGGTGAAATATTAGAACCGGATTTTGACTGTGACTGCTACTTTACGCCGGTATGCCCAAATGACTGCATGCAGTATCTTTATCCCGAAAAAGTTTTGGAAGCAGTTATAAAAATACCTTGACTTGCATATTTCCTTATAAAATCGGGTTTTATTAGTTCAATTTAGAAAGCGATTGTTATTATTTAACTAAAGTTGCGCAAATTTGCAGTTGACTATCCCCGCCATTCATGGCGGAGAAAAATTAGCCTAAAACTTTAAGACTTTAACCAAAATAAGGCCCTTAATGCGGCTAAAGCCAACGTTTTTATCTCTCAATCAATCCAGTCATAAATGATTGGGCAATTAAAAGTTATATTTTGCACAACTTTAATTTTTTAAAATAAATTCTTTCTAACCTATTTAGGTGTATTTAGCCCTATTTTTAACATGCATTAAATTCCGTAATAAAATTATTTAAAAACATTCTTAGGATAAACGAACATCAATTTAACAAAGTTATAACTTCTGGATAGGAAATAATTATTCATCTTAATTATACCTACAATGAAAAATATAGGTACCCTTATGAAATTGCCGAAATATTGAACTGTTACCGCTAAAAAGAATTTTATACCCTTAAAATGTTTTTGATAATACTGAACGGTCGAAAAATTTTTATTTCTAATTGTAAACCAGGACTCCGCTTTTAAGGTTGCACCTCCTACATGTATAATTGAAGTTAACGGATAGTAATAAACCTTTCCTCCAGATCGATTAAACCTATAACATAAATCCATTTCTTCCGTATAAAGATAAAACCTGGTATCAAAACCCTCCAAATGCTCAAAGGTATCACGCTTACAGAATAAAAATGCTCCTATTATATAATCCACTTGAATAGGTTCCGTTAAATTGTAATGCTTTAAATAATATTTATTAAACCTGCGCGATTTGGGAAATAATTTGTATAAAAATAAATTCGCAGCAATTACATTCGAAAGGCTCGGAAGATCCGATGTTGAAACCTGGTGTGTATGGTCGGTATTTAATAACTTACAGCCTACTATTACGTCACCTTTTTCTTTAGCAAACTTAAAAACTTTCTCTACAGAATTTTCTAGAAGTTCGGTATCATCGTTAAGAAAGAGCAGATAATCACCTTTAGCTAATTTTGCACCCTGATTACTGGCTGCAGCAAAGCCGCGGTTGGTGTCGTTTTTAATAAGCTTTACAAAAGGATAATTTTTAGTGATATTCTCGGTATCCCCGGTTGTACTATGGTTGTCAAGAAGTATCATCTCAAATTCCAAACCTGAAGTGTATTTTTCTATAGATTTTAAGCATCTGTCAAGTATTTCAAATTGATCACGGGTAACCGTTACGATAGATACATCCATGTGCAAAATATCCTATGTTTAGATTTTTTAATTATAAAAAAATTTTTTGATTAGTTAAATGCTGATTTTAAACATTTAAATCTTTAGAATTTAATTAATCTTTTACCCCAATTTTCTTTTTTTAATATTTTGAAAATCTGTAAAATTTCATCGTTACTAAAATATCTTGTTAATTTAATCATTACAAGCATAATAATTACCGAGCAAAATAAATAAACAAATAGAGGCAGCGAGGAAATAAAGTACAAACAAACCGACATAACAAAGCTCCAGACGATAAGGTTAAAACTAAGGAAACCCGGTTTAACATTTAACTTTAATAGCACAAATTCTATAAAAGCCGTACCTAAAATACCGGCAAATAATTTTGCTGCTGCTACACCCACAAATGAATAATGAGGCAGTAAAATAAATATAAAAAGTAAATCAACACACACTACGAATAAGGCATATATAAAATTGAAAATTTGCTTATTATACGCCGTAACAATGTCCGAAGAGAAATAATTATAAAAGAGGAAAACATAAGACCAGAAAAGAAAAATCATCGGTTTGGCTGATTCTGCATATAGTTTACCGAAAATAAAAACGATAATGCTTTCTGCTTTAAAAGTTGTTGTAATTGCAAGCATGAAGGAAATAAAGAACAATACTTTGTATACCAGATTAAGAATTCTTTCGTTACTATTATTGCTGTTTATATTCTGAACTATTTTAGGGAAGAATGTAGTTGCAAGTGCGGTAGGAATAATACCTATAGGAATTATAAGTCTGGTTGCCGCAGCGTAAATACCAGTAGCATAAGCAGAGTCATAATTCTTTAAGATTAAAATATCAATTTGTTGAAATAACGCAACAAGAATTACAAAGCCGCCAACAGGCAAAGATTCTTTAAGCATCCACTGCCAGTTGGGTATTTTTATTTTCAGTAAAAAGTCAAACTTCTTGTTAAGAAAAATTAAGGCCAAGACAAACCCCGGAAGATTTGCAACAACATACGATATAACTAAGTAAACAAGTCCGCCGTGAAAATACGGCATAAGAATTACCGAAAGAAGAAACACCAGATTATCTATTATGTTAAAAACCATTACGAAATGCATTTCCAGATTCACTTTAAAAGGTATTTCCAGTAATTCCCTAAAGTTTTGGAACTTTGATGAGATTACAATGTTAATGAATAAAATATCTGCTAAAAGCATCTCCGTTGAAGTAAGATGAAAATATTTTATGAATAAATTAAAGAGCAAAAAAACAATTATAAATGCAGTTACCCTTAAAAAAACTGCATTATATATAAAAGAAAAATTATTTTTTTGTTTTGAAGTTTCCCTGAAGGCAATTTGAGATACGCCAAGATCAATAAGCTTGGATAACAGTACTACCGTAGCAAGTATATAATTAAATATACCAAAATCATCTACCTTTAGAAACCTTGCTGTTAACGAAATTGAAAAAAAGTTAATAACCAGAGTAATTGCCTGGCCGGTAGTAATAGAAAAGATATTCTTTGAAATATTTTGGGTAGGATAATTTTCCAAACTATAATAATATTATTTTAATTAAAATTCGAATCCTTTAATAGGTTATTTAGGTAGAACAAATTTGGAATTAATTTCGGATAATTTTTCAATAACAGGAATAAAGAAAAACAAAAGCACAAGACTTATAAACCAATAAGAAAGCCTTGTAACCATTACAATAAAAGAATATCCGACAATTATATAAAAGAATACAAGGAACAAAAATGTTAAAAGATTTTTCCGTTCATAAAACTTAAACCAAAACCAAGTTGTTAAAAGTCCTATTAAATAAGGCCCCAAGAATACTCCGATTGGTCCGAAGTCAGCGTATAGTTCTCTAAGATAAGTTCCGGTATTTGTCCACATTGGAATGAAATATCCTCTTTGATAATCCGAAGGCCTTTTTAATACTTCGAACTTGGAAAGAACACTGTAAACAGGAAGGAATGTATTTTCCCCAAACATTGCGGTCTCGGTGCCTTCGTATAAAAATTTACTTAACACACCTACATCGCTGCTCATATACAAATAAATGGAGGGTGAAATAATTGCGTTTCCTTCCAGTTTGTTTAATTTTCTGGATGCGCCGATATATGATTCATAACTCCCTCTAACTATCTTAATAAATGAAGCGCTTAAAACAAATAAAGCTAAAATAAAGGTTGATGCAATAATTGCGTTTCTTCTTGAAAATTTATATTTATCCGCATCAATTCTTTTAAGAACCTGCCTAAACAAAAAGAATGATGCAAAAAATTCTATGAACGACAATAAAATGCCAGCGCGTCCTACTTCCGCAAGTTCCTTAATTACAATTCCGATTATCGGATAGACAGATAATAATGTAAATTTCCCTTTATATGCCGAATAAATACCTGCAAAAAATACCGCTACATATCCTAAAGCCGATACGTATGGAATAACACCGTGTATTTCTCGGTTAACGTTTAATCTATAAATTAAATTTGCATGGATAAGAGCATTAGGAATATTTCCAAACATCTTTATCAGAACATACCAATTTTGTATTGCCGATAAAAGTGATAATGTACTTAGTAAGAAAATAGTATATTTAAGAATCTTGCCGTTATCCTTCATAATTTTAATTTCAAAATTACTCTGATTAACGGATTTACTATCATTTTGAAAAATACTTCTGGAACTTATAATGGTAAAAATTCCTAATAGAAATGCTAAAAATCCTCCGCCAATTATGTACCAGGCTTCCGGGATTAATTCTACATACGGAAGTAACTTCATTTCGTAAAATATAATACCCCCGCCCCAGATTGCGCAATATAATGACAAATGATTGAACCAGTAGTTAAATAAATACTTACCTAATATTATTCCAAGAAAAGCAATTATTCCTATTATTAAAAAAGGCATATGAATAACTAAAACTTAATTCTATATATTTTTAGAATTCTATTAAAGAAATGTGCAGCTTTTTCCTGTAATGGATTTCTATATTTCTCTCTTGTAATACTATTCTCTCCCCAAAAGACAAACGGAATTAAGAAAAACAAAAAAAGTAACAGAATACCGATTATAATAAATGCTCTTTTCGGGGCATACTTTAATTCCGCTGGGACGGCTTTATCCAAAACAAGTATGGTAGGAATGCTTTTTTGTTCCTCAACTTTAGCCTGTTCGTACATTGGAAGAATGATTTCCATAATCTTAGTCTGGATTTCGATATCCCTGTAATACCTGTAATATTTTAAACCCAAAGCCGGAATTTCCTTAAACGGAAGAAAAACATTTGTCGGGGATGAAAGTTTGCTTTGTGTTTTTAAATTTTCAATCTTATCTCTAATAAAATTCACCTGATTTAAAACTTCCTGGTACTGCGGAGAGTTTGTTCCGTAATTTCTCTTAACGGATTCCTGCAAAAGTTCCTGCTTAACTAGTTGTGCTTCAAGTGCAGCAGATGCTTCTACAACAGCTTTTAGCTGGTCCGGTACATCAAATACTCCATACTTCTTTTCAAACACATACATTGAATCTTCGTAAGACTTCAAATCACGTACATTTTTTTCATATCTCTTCTGAATGAATATTTTATTATTATGAGCCTGCTCTACGTTTAATTTAATATTCAAACTATCAAGCAAATGGACAAAATAATTAGCAATTACGGCACTAGTATCTGCATTCTTATTTATTACATTAATTTCGATCATTCCGTTTTGGTCCGGTTCAAATGTAACATCTCCTTTAAATGCCCTAAGTGCCTTATCCATATTGTTATCTTTTATTTTATAATATTTCATAAGATCAAATTTATTTATTACATCCGTTAGGGCTGTTCTGCTGTTTAATATACCGTATAGTATATCGTCCGACTGCGAGCTAATTCCGAATAATTTGGCTCCGATTGCGGCAGCAGAAGAAGTAGATGATGAACCACCAATTAGCCCTGCCAATCCCCCCAGTCCTGTTTGAGATTGCGGCGCAGGCATTACAACCGCAGTTGATTTGTAAGTCTTAGGAAGTAAAAAAGCAAATACGGTTGCTAATATTCCTACAATTAAAATATTAATTATTAGAAATTTTTTCCATTTAAATAAAATGTATATATAATCAGAAAATACGGCACTTCTTGTAATTTTTTCTTCCATCATTTATTAATTATAATTAGTTTTTAAAAATTCTACCAAGCCATCCTTCCAGAAGGGCATTTTGTTAAGTTTAATTTCTTTCAACCTATGATTTTCCAGCACGGAATAAAAAGGTCGTTTAACATTCGAAGGAAAATCTTTTACACTGGCTTTGAATAATGGTGTTTTTAAATTTAAAGTTTCAAAAATTACTTTGGCAAATTCATACCATGAGCAGCCTCCCTCACTTGACATATGGTATAAACCGTAATTTCCTGTTCTCATTAAATCTAAAGTATTTAAAGCAATATGATATGTCGGAGTTGGGGCAAGAACTTCATCATCAACAACTCTTACTTCCGGCTTTTC
>JBJKQP010000272.1:0-24089 GCA_046705105.1 Ignavibacteriaceae bacterium
TCCATAATTGCCAAACATACATCCAGACCGATAAAGTCTGCTAATGTTAAAGGACCCATCGGATGGTTCATTCCCAGCTTCATAACAGTATCTATATCTTTTGCTGAAGCAACGCCTTCCATTAAAGCAAACACGGCTTCATTAATCATAGGCATAAGAATTCTGTTGGAGATGAATCCGGGATAATCAAATACTTCTACCGGAACCTTATCCAATTTTGATGATAGTTCTTTTATAGTATTAAATGTGTCGTCGCTTGTTGAATAACCCCTAATTATTTCCACCAATTGCATCATGGGAACAGGATTCATAAAGTGCATACCGATAAATTTATCCGGCCGGTTATCTACAGACAATTCAGTAATGGAAATGGATGATGTATTGGAAGCAAATATGGATTCTTCTTTAATTATTTTTTCTAATAAGTTGAAAATATTTAACTTTGCTTCTTTATTCTCATAAACCGCTTCTATAACCAGATCAGAATCTTTTGGCGTATTTTCAACTCCGGTAATCTTTGTAATATTTCCAAGTGTCCTTTTCTTATCTTCTTCAGTAATTTTTTCTTTTTTAACCTGTCTATCTAGATTTTTTGATATTGTTGAAACAGCTCTGTCCAGAAATTCATTATTTAAATCAACGAGATTTACTTTAAAACCTTTTAAGGCAAAAACATGAGCAATACCGTTTCCCATTGTTCCTGCCCCTATTACGGAAACTTTATTAATATTCATGGCTCCTCCCTACTTTTTATAATTTTTAACTATTAGAGCAGAAGCCTCCCCGCCGCCTATGCATAGAGAAGCAAGACCGTAAGTCAAATTTCTTTTTTTCATTTCATGAATAAGAGTAACCAAAATACGCGCGCCGCTGGCTCCGATAGGATGGCCTAATGCTACTGCTCCGCCGTTTACATTAATTTTGGACTCGTCTAGATCTAGTAATTTATTTACAGCAAGAGAAACAACCGCAAAAGCCTCATTAATTTCCCATAATCCAATATCTTCTTTTTTCATACCGGCTTTTTTCAGTACTTTTGAAATTGCATCCGCCGGTGCGGTTGTAAATTCAATGGGAGCTTTTGCTGCCGAACTCTGAGCAATTATTTCTACCAAAGGTTCCTGCCCGAGCTCCTTAGCTTTCTCTTCACTCATTACAAGTAAAGCTGCTGCTCCGTCATTTATACTGGATGCATTTGCAGCAGTGACAATCCCCTCTTTATCAAATACGGGTTTAAGTTTGGGTATTTTTTCAAAATTAACTTTTGTCGGCTCTTCGTCTGTATCTACAATACTTTCTCCTGCTCTCGTTTTAATACTAACTTTTATAATTTCATCATTAAACTTTCCGGATTTTTGAGCTTCCAATGCTTTTCTATATGACTTTACGGCAAATTCGTCTAACTGTTCTCTGGTAAAATGAAAATCATTTGCACAAGATTCCGCGCAGCTTCCCATATGGATGTCATTGTAAACATCCCAAAGGCCGTCCTTGATCATCGAATCAATTAATTCGCCGTTTCCCAATCTATAGCCGTTTCTGGCGTTTTGTAAAATATAAGGAGCATTGCTCATGCTCTCCTGTCCGCCGGCAATTATAATATCCGCATCATTACACATAATAGCTTGTGCAGCAAGCATTACGGCTTTCAATCCGCTTCCGCACATTTTATTAATTGTAAGACATTCCGTTTTATTTGGTAAGCCCGCAAATAGTGCTGCCTGTCTGGCAGGAGCCTGCCCTTGCCCTGCTGTTAATATATTACCAAAAATTACTTCATCAACAAGTTCCGGATTAATTTTTGAATAATCTAGAATTCCTTTTATAGAAATGCTTCCAAGTTTTGAGGCACTTAGAGATGATAATGATCCGCCGAAAGAACCAACCGGTGTTCTTTTAGCCGCAGTTATTACTACTTTTTTCATTTTTTACCTCTATATTTTTGCCTGCAATTTACTGTATAACATATTTTTTTACAAACCAATATGTTAAATAAATATATTTAATTTTTAAGTGAATTTTATCAAATCACTACTAATTCATTTATTCACTCTCATTAAAATTCCAAAAGAATTTTCAGGTTCCTAATAAAATACACTTTTAACTTAAATCCGAATTTCATTTTCAAATATATCTAATGTCTTATTCCGTTAAAGCCGGATGAATTAATGCAGATAATTCATATACCAAAGTTAATACAAGTAAATTCAAATTTATATTATTTTGTATAACTGAAGACAATGATTCAAGTTTAACAACAGTATTATTTAAGTCCACTTCCGGAAATTTTCTAGTAAATTTTTCCAGGGTGTCCAGATAGTTTTTAAAATAATAATCTTTAAATCCGAGTCTGTATTTTTGGATATCATTTAACCATACCATAATCATATTAATAAGAAGTTTAATAGCTTCGGTATTGTTATCTGAAAGGAAAGATGAGAATTCATTAAGAGCAGAATAATACTTCCTTCCGAATGAATAACGTAGTATCATAATAGTTTTTTCAAGAAGGCTTTCAAAATCGTTTTCCATTAAATTTACTGCATTTGTTACCGAACCGCCTGCAAAAGGTGCAATGTTTTCTGCTTTATCATTATCTACATTATAATATTTAACAAGAATTTCTTTTATATGAGTATTACCGAGCGGTTGAAAATTTATCGTACGGCATCTTGATATTATAGTTTCTCTTAGCATAGAAGGATACGGAGTAGTTAAAATAAAAATCACTCCTTCGGGAGGTTCTTCCAGCGATTTTAACAATGCATTCTGCGCTTCTTCGTTCATTAAATGTGCACTGGAAATAATAATAAATCTGTACAAGACATCCGAATAGTTTAGAGATAAAAATTTTTTAATATCTCTAATACTGCTTATCTTGATATTAAAAGCTCTTGGAATTGAAATTTTATGATAAGGATTTTTATTCTTTTTACTTAATTCTTCCTGAACAAATCCGAATTCCTCCTGACTTAACTTTTCCATAGGTCCGCTTGATTCGGTTTCGTTTTTTCCCCTCATTAGCGGAAAAATATATTTTACATACGGTTCGGAATATTCCGATATTAACCTGTTAATTCTAGCGGCTTGTTCCTGCTTAACATATTTTGAGTTTAATATTTGGGCAAAACGGATTGATACAAAATCTTTTCCGGCACCTTCTATGCCGGTAAATAGAAATGCGTGAGGAATTTTATCCGAGTCTATTAGCTGGTTTAATATTTTTTTAACGGAATCCTGGCCGTATATTCCATCCCAATTTTTATTCATAATTTTAAAAAAGGCGCTTAAAGCGCCTCATACTAATAATCATCTTCATTGTAGAAGAAATCCTCGTCGGACGGATAATCCGGCCAGATATCTTCTATAGATTCGTATGGTTCATCCGAATCTTCCAATTCAATTAAATTTTCAACTACTTCATTGGGGGCCCCTATTCTTTCGGCATAATCTATCAACTCTTCTTTCGTTGGTGGCCACGGGGCATCATCCAAATATGAAGCTAGCTCGATAGTCCATATCATATATATAACTCCACTAAAAAAATTAGTTCTTGCTCGTTAACTCAAAGAAGCCTAAATTTCCAAAGAAAAAATTTTCAGGGTTAATTGCAACCCCATCGTGACGGACTTCATAATGAAGGTGGGGACCTGTGGACAATCCTGTATCTCCGGATAATGCTATCTTTTGCCCCCTCTTTACTTTTTGTCCTTCTCTTACTAAGGATTTGGAAAGGTGGGCATAAATGGTACGGTAACCAAAACCATGATCAATTTCTACAGCAAGACCATATCCCCCTCTATGGCCTACAAAATCTATTACCCCGTTTCCGGTTGCGTGAACCGGTGTACCGACATTTGTAACTATATCTATCCCATCATGCATTCTCATTATATGAAGTATTGGATGCATGCGCATTCCAAAGCCACTTGAAATTTCTCCCATACAAGGTTTTATCGCAGGAATTGAAGCATAAAGCTTTTTATTTTCTTTTAATTTATCGGATATTTCAAGATATTGTGATTTTTCGAAAGTAACCTTTCTCGAAATATCATCTACATAATTTAAAACTTTTTCCAATTGGCTTTCTGTCGGATTCGAGAGGAAATCAATGTTATTATTAAAAGAGCCTCCGCCAATTCCGACCAAGCTTTCATCCTTTGAAACCGGTTGAAGGTTTACTGCCAACCTTAAATCATTATTAACTTTATTCAAACTGTCTAACTCGCTATTTAAGCCTTTAAACTTCTGCATAATTGCAGTCAAATTTTCTCTTAGCTCTTTATTTTCGGAACGTAACGACCCGACATTGTTATTTGGATTATAAACATAATCGACCAAATAATACGAGCCGAAAATCATGAGGCTAAAAACAATTACCGAAACGGAAAAATAAAGTGCCAATTTAGCTTTATAATTCCGTATCTCGATAAATTGTAATTTCGATTTGGAGAAGTAATATAACTTTTTCATAAATAGCGTGCGGAATCTAAAAAATTAAGTTTTATTTGTCAAGTTTTATTCATTAATATTTTATTCAAAATCGTGTTCAAAATAATCTACACCCCGCAAATTATCCGAATCTTTCCTTTTTATCCTTCTATTTAACCGGTGCTGAAATTGGCTTGCTGCATCATAACCGTAATGCTTAAGTAAATAATTTAAACTTATTACCTCAGAGATAACCGTTATATTTTTTCCCGGTAGAATCGGTAATTTTAGGTATAAAACGTCCACATCGGAAATATTTACAGTATTTCCGTCAAGACCGGTTCTGGTATATTCTGCCTTATCATCCCATAATTCAAGCTCTACAATAATTTCAAGTCGTTTTTGGTATCTAATTGCCCTAATACCGAACATTTTTTCCACATCTATCAAGCCAAGACCTCTTATTTCCATAAAATGTTTAACAAGATTCGTACCGGAACCCATTAAAATGCCTTCACCTTTTTTTGTAAGAATTATTACATCGTCGGCTACAAGCCTATGGCCTCTTTCTATCAAATCAAGGGCAACTTCACTTTTACCGATGCCGGATTTACCGACAAACAGCATTCCAACTCCATATACATCTACAAAAGAACCGTGGATTGAAATTCTCGGTGCAAACTGATCATCCAGGAAGTCTCCGACAAGATAAACCAACTTTGTGGTTGGAAACCCGGAAGTAAATAAAGGGATATGAAATTTATTTGCCATTTCAATCATCAATTGAGACGGCTTGTTATTATCCGTTAAAATAATACATGGAATATTAAAACTAAATAATCTTTCCAGTGTTAATTTTTTATTTTTTTCGGAAAGCGAATCCAGGTATCTCAGTTCCGTATTACCAAAAACCTGTACTCTTGAATATGAAAATAGATCCAAAAACCCTGCCAGTGCAAGGCCGGGTCTATGTAAATTTTGATCATAAATTTTTTTTTCAAAACCGGAACGATCCGAATGCAGCTTTATCTTAAACCTATCTCTTGTATTATTATAAAGAAACTCAATTGTAATATATTCTTTTCTGGAGATAGATTTTTGATCGATCTTCATGATTTAACCCGGACAATTTTTTTCGTCTTTAATTTCTTTAGCTGCCGGGATAATTTTTCAACCGCAGCACTAACCGATTTTTTAAAGTCATCCGAGTTTTCCGTTGCGGTTAAAACCTGCCCGGGTACCTTTAACACAATTTCGGCTGATTTAATGCTATCTTTAGTATTTTGGAAACTAAGTATAACATCCAAATCTAAAATATCGTCGCTGAATTTTTCCAAAGAACTTACTTCCGAATTTATAAAATCCTTTAGTGTGCTATGAGCCTTAAACTTTCTTGCTGTTATTTTTACGTTCATTTTGATACCTCCCTTAATTAAGATTTTGGATGAGCTTTTTTATATGCAGCTTTTAATCTTTCTACGCTAACATGAGTGTAAATTTGTGTTGTGGAAAGATTTTCGTGCCCTAAAATTTCTTTGACGGCACGTAAGTCTGCTCCTTTATCCAGCATATGTGTGGCGGCACTGTGCCTTAACACATGCGGACTTTTCTTTTTTATATCGGTCACTTTGGACAGATATTTATTTACAATCCTATATACTAACCTCGGATAAAGTCTTTTTCCGTTTTGGCCTATTAACAATGGTGACTTCGGTCCGTATTTCTCCCTGGACTGTAAATATTCTTTAATAGTATTAATAGATTTATCCCCTAGAGGAACGACTCTTGTTTTACTCCCCTTCCCTAAAACCCTTATTGTTTTTTCGTTTAGATCGATGTCCGTACAATTTAAATTGCACAGTTCGGATACACGTAGTGCACTACCATAGAGAAGCTCGAAAATAGCCTGAACCAATTTCGGATTTTTATCACCTTCCTCAGCTAATTTATATGTTTCTAAAATTGCATTTGTTGTTGCGACTTCAGGCAATTTCCTTTTCCCCTTGGGATTGGAAATTAAAACGGTTGGGTTTACTTCAATATAATTCCTGTAATAAGCAAATTTAAATAAGCCTCTAATTGATGCTAATTTTCTTGAAATAGAATTTTTATCCAGTCCTTTTTCGTTAAGAACCATTAAGTAAGATTTTATAAACTTTTCCGAAATTTCACCGGGAATTTGTTTTTTATAAATATTACAATATTCTATAAAACCTGACAAGTCTTCGGTATAAGCTTTTATTGTGTTAAATGAATATCTTTTAACATCTTTTAATTCGTCAATATATTCGGCAGTTAAACCGCTTATGTTCATTAATTTTCCTCTACTTCTTCAACTTCTTCAGGTAAAATTTCTTCCTTGCATACAGGACATTTGAGATAGTTACCTTTTTTCAAAGAATATCGCTGTTCCATATATTGCGAATCGTTATTCGGACATGCCTGCGGAACCGGTTTGTACCAGCTTACAAAATCGCATTGCGGGTAACGGGAACAACCGTAAAAAAGCTTACCCCGTTTGGATTTTCTTTCAACTATTTCACCTTCATTGCATTTTGGGCATTTAACCCCGAGTGTAATATTTTTTACATAATCGCATTCCGGATATCTTTCGCAGCCGATAAACCTGCCGAACTTACCGTTTCTATAAACCGTTCTTGCACCGCATTTTTCACATGTTTCGCCTGTATATTCAGGTTCCTGGTTTTGCGCATACACGTCTTTAAATGATTTTATATTCTTGCATTCGGGATAATTACTACAAGCCAGGTATTTGCCGAAGCGTCCTATTTTTATTTCCATTTCACCGCCGCATTTATCGCAAATAATTTTTTCAACTTTGTCTTCAACCTGTTTTAACGCACTATTAAACGGCTGATAAAAATCATTAAGCACTTTTACATATTCATTTTCACCCTGGGCAATCTGGTCTAGTTCACCTTCCATGCCGGCAGTAAAATCTTCATTAATTATATCGGGAAAATTTTTAACAAGTATTTTATTTACTTCTTTCCCTAATTCAGTGGGAAATAATTTCCTTTCAATTTGTTTAACATACTTTCTGTCTTGAATTGTACCGACAATTAGAGAATAAGTACTCGGTCTTCCAATGCCTTTGCTTTCCAGTTCTTTAATTAAAGAACTTTCCGTAAATCTTGCAGGCGGTTTTGTAAAATGCTGAGTCTTTTTTAATTCGTTCAACGACAACTCGTCTCCCTTTTCCAATCCCAAAGGAATGCTTTCGTTACGGTATTCTTCTTTCTCTTCGGCATTTTCCTTCTTTTCCTGAACTTCTTTATAAACCTGGAGGAACCCGTTAAATTTTACCGCATTGCCGAATGCTTTAAATAAGAACTCGTCAGCAGTAATTTCAATTACGGTTGTTTCCAGAATTGCCGGATTCATTTGCGAAGCAATAAATCGGTTCCAGATTAAAGAATATAATTTAAAAGATCTATTATCGAGAAACGGTTTTACGAATTGAGGTGTATATTTAAGTGAAGTTGGTCTAATTGCCTCATGTGCATCCTGCACATTGGTTTTGTTTTTCTTTTCATGATTGTTGGGAACTTCGGGAAGGTATTCATCACCGAATGATTCTTTTATAAAAGTGCGAACGCCGGAAATCATTTCTTCGCTAATTCTCGTTGAATCTGTTCTCATATATGTAATTAAACCGGCTAAGCCCTCTTGCCCGAGGTCTACTCCTTCATAAAGCTTTTGTGCAAGCATCATAGTCTGTTTGGGACGCATCTTGATATTTTTAGATGCTTCCGATTGCAACGAACTTGTAATAAAAGGAGGAGGCGGATTTCGTTTGGTATTTCTTTTGGAAATACCTGTAATGTTAAAATGTTCTTTTGCCAGAATTTTATTGAATAATTCCGTTGTGATTTTTTCGTCCTTTAAAGCAATATTGCTTTTTAAAAATTCATTCCAATCCTCATCGGTCATTACCGGCTTAGGCTGAATTTTTATATCTTTGCCGGAAATACTGAATAGCTTAGCTTTAAAAATTTCCTTTTTATCAGTTTCAAAAATTGCCCAGATTGACCAATACTCGGTTGGAATAAACTTATCTATTTCAGATTCTCTATCGCAAATTAATTTTAATGCAACAGATTGTACCCTTCCGGCTGAAAGTGAATTGCTGCCGGACATTTCAATAACTGCTTTCCATAGGAACGGGCTAATCTTATAACCGATTATTCTATCCATTACCCTTCTGGCTCTTTGAGATGAAACCAGGTCTACATTAATATTTCTCGGAGATTCCATAGCTCTCAGTACACCGGATTTTGTAATTTCATTAAACAACACCCGGTAAATTTTAGAGCCCGAGTCAGAGTTTAGGACATCAGCGATATCCTGAGCTATAGCCTCACCTTCCCGGTCAGGGTCAGTTGCAATAAATATTTTTTTACTTTTAGAAGCTAAGCTTTTAATTTTTTTAATAACATCACCTTTGCCTCTAATAGTTACAAATTGAGGTAAAAAGTTTTTATCAACATCAACACCAAGCTTTGTCTTCGGTAAGTTTCTGATGTGCCCGACGGTTGCTTCAACAATAAAATCTTTGCCTAAATATTTATTTATAGTTTTAGCCTTGGCAGGAGATTCTACAAGAACAAGATTCTTACTCATTATGCCTTTCAAATTTTAATTTATTGTATCGTACGAATATAACAAATACCTGCTGCCTGGAAGCGATACATTATCTAAGTCCAAAAATACCGAAAGAATAAGCATATTTATGCTGTCTTTATTTATCGCCGTCTCCGGGAATAGTTTTATTTGGTCTATAATCATTTCAAGTTCGTTGTTGTTTAACAAACCGATGTTATAAAAATGCAGCAGGTAATTGTAATTTTGCATACCAATTTGAGAAATTTCTTCCCCCGATAAAATTCTAAAACCACCGGAAATATTCCCTTTCATTTCTTTCTTTTGAAAAGAATTCACTAAGAATTTTTCATATATCCAGCTATAAGCGGCCGCAATAACAGTTTTATCAGTATTATTTCCGTAGCTGATAGAATTTTCTACCTGTTCAAAGGAATAATTTTCGTTTATTCCCTTTGCTATCTTTTCTAAGATATTAACTAATTCGCTAATCATTTAATTATTTCTTTTTTCAAATAAACGGAAAAACCTTTTAATAATTTATCTTCGAATCGTTTCATAACTAATTTAGCACTTTTGTTTTTATCGTCATAGCCTAAAAGATGTAATATTCCGTGAATAACAAGCCTGTAGTATTCATTTACATTAGATACACCGAATTTTTTTGCATTAAAAGCCGCATCTTGAATAGAAATATATAATTCGCCGTCTAATATGCTGTGATTTCCATTATAATTAAAAGTTATTATATCGGTTGAATAATGGTGATTCAGGTACTGAGAATTTATCCGAGTTATAAGATCAGTTGAAATAAAATTAATTATTAAAGATGAAATGCTAAACTTTAATTCAAGTTTAAGGTATTTTACCAAATTATGTATAATACCCTTTTTAATTTCAATATTATTGGAAAAATTAACTTTTAAATTCTTAACCACAAACAAATAACTTTTTATTAAAATATCAAGTACTTTTTATTATAAATCTATCTTCAAACCTTCCATCGCAGCCAAACATTTAATATTGGAATCCTTATTTTTTAACACGGATTGTGTTTCAGCCAGTAATTCGTCAATTTTTTCATCAGTATAATCTGGATTATAATGAAACAATATAAGATTTTTTACATTAGATAAAATACTAAAATAAGCCAATGCAACATTGCTGGAATGCCCCCATCCTTTTTTCTTCATCAACAATGCCTCATCATACATCGAATCGTGAATAAGATAATCAGCACCATTACAAAAATCAATAATTTCTTTATTTCGTTCAAGTAATTGGTCATAAATATTTTCGCTGTTCGTATTATCAAAAACCAATTCGTTATCGGTTAGATAAACAAAACTTTTTTCTCCTTCCGTAAACTTAAAGGAAATTGTGGGAGAAGAATGATTAGCTCGAATGGTTTCTATAATCAGACCATCCATTTCATACTTTTTACCGGGAGTAATTTCATTAAAAGTGGTCGACGCACTCATATTATCCAATTCAACAGGGAAATAATAGGATACCATTTGCGAGCTTAAAATTTCTTTTATCTCTTTTCCGCCGCAAGTTTCACCGAAGAAGTTAATCTTTTCTTTACTATTATATAGTGGTGCAAAGAAAGGAATTCCCTGTATATGGTCCCAATGATAATGGCTTAACAAAATATCCATTTGTTCAATATAACCTTTTCTTTGAAGGTAGTTGCCGAACTCTCGTATACCGCTTCCGGCATCCAGTATAACAAGCTTATTATCCTTGGTTCTAATTTCCACACACGGAGTGTTGCCTCCGTATTTAAAAGTTTTTTTACCGGGCACAGGTATAGAACCTCGCGTGCCCCAAAATTTAAAATACATTATTGTTGTTAAATTTTTTTAATGATTCTATAGTTAATTCGGTATATTTCTTATATCTCAAGGCAGATTTTTCAAAATCCTCAATCTCTTCATGGGATAAGTCTCTAACAATTTTTGCAGGTACTCCTGCTGCTAAAGTCCCGGAAGGGACAATAAAATTTGGTTTTACAACCGCACCGGCTGCTACCATGGATTTTTCCTGCATAACTGCTCCATCCAGCACTACCGAACCCATTCCAATAAGACAAAAATCTTTTATTGTACATCCGTGTAGGGTAACTGAATGTCCTACAGTTACCTTGTTACCAATATTTAAGGGATATCTCCCGTTTGTTACGTGTAACATAGAGCAATCCTGTATGTTAGTAAACATACCTATTCTAATATAATGAACGTCGCCCCGAATTACTGTGTTGTACCAAACACTTGAATTTTCCATTATTTCCACATCACCAATAATCTTTACTCCTGAAGCAAGAAATACACTGGAGTGAAGGTTTGGAAATTTATCTAAGTATGGAAATAATTTTATTTCTTCATTTAGTCTTTTTCGAATATCGGAGGTGTCCATTCCGGTTTATCCCATGATTTTAATTCAACTTTAACAGCACCAATTATAACATTAAGCTTTGCAACAATAGGAACCGAAGCATCATCATCCGAAAACCAGCCTTCAAAATTTCCGGTCAAACCGAAAATACTAATAAAATTCATGTGGCCGTCTTCTTTAATACATGCTATTTTGTACTTAACCGCATCGATTGAAATACCGGTTACATTGTTAAAGGTGTTTATTGTAGTAATTCCTTTTTTTTCGTTTACAAAGCAAGGTATATTTTCGGATTTTCCGCTGCCGCTTAAGTAACGGGCATAATATAATATTGATAGTCCGTCCTGATACTTTTTATTAATTGCTTCGGTAGAATCCGTCCAGAGTTCGTAAGGATATATCTTTCCTTTCTTTATCCTAATAGACGAAGAATCGTAGTTAAAATAGTAGTCCGTAAAAGTAGAGTAATCATCTTTTCTTACAATACCCTTAAAAAAAACCGGATAGAAATCGCTCGAAATAGTACTTTTATAAATCATATGCAGATTTACAAACGGAATTCCCGAATATGAATCTATGTAAGCAATTGTATTGTAGTAAGTTTTACCGTTTATATTCTTTTTATTTTTAACTAATATTTTTATTTGCCCCAATTTTATAAAGGAATAACTTACTTCATAAGTTAATTCTTCCCCTACTTGCAACTTCATTTCCGTAGAATATTTTAGATTATATGTTTTTTCTATCCCCGGTTTGCTAACCGGCATGTAGCCGGCAACAAAGGGGAATAAAATTAATATAAACAAAAAAAACTTCATTTCAGCCCGGCTAGTTCTTTTTCCTCCGAAAACAATGTTACTGCTTTTTGAAATTGGTTATCTTGTCCTAAAATAACATCGTACCAGCCGTCGTTATTCCAAAAAGTTCTTGCTACTTGCGCCTTTAACCTTGCGGCAATATAGCTTTTATCTTTATCAAAATCTTTTTGAGAATATTTAACACCTTTGGATTTGGCATAATTGACGAAGTCTTTCAACTGGCTATTATTAAAGGAGAAATCATCAACGAATTTCTTTAGGTCGTTGCCGTACTTTTCTTTCAATTCCTTTTTATGATTATCCAAAAAATTTAAAACATAAGGATAAAAGACATTATTTTTTAGAAGTTGCGTAGTATAATTTGTAAGGCCGCTAGCTTTAATAATATAATCGGGAGTAATTCCGCCGCCGCCGTAAACCGTTCTTCCGTCGTGAGTTTTATATTTTGGTAAAGCAGAATCTTGTTTTGCTTCTTCGGTATGATTAATATTATTTCCGTTCGGTTCATGGTTCTCACCTGCCTCGGCATAATATTCTTCCCAATTTTTCATATGTTTATAACTTCTTTGAATTAATCTGCCCGAAGGTGTATAATATCTTGCAACAGTAAGTCTTAATGCCGAATTATCCGGTAAAGGATACTGCCGCTGCACAAGCCCTTTTCCAAAAGTAGTTTCACCTACAATCAGCGCTCTGTCCCAATACTGCATAGCGCCGGAAACTATTTCGCTGGCAGATGCGCTTCCTTTATTTACCAAAATAATAAGCGGTAGATTTTTGTATGGTGCCGGTTTTTCGGCATTGTATACCTCATCGAACTGCGGCAATCTTCCTTTTGTATATACAACTTTTTTACCGCTGCCTATAAATAAATTAGCAACCTTTACTGCCTGGTCCAATAAGCCTCCGGGATTACCTCTTAAATCAAGAATCAACTGCTGCATACCCTGCTTTTTAAGACTTGCAAGTGCTTTAGTCATTTCTTTATAAGTTGTTTCCGAAAATTTTGTTAAGCTTATATATCCGGTAGTTTTATTATACATAAAATACGAATCAACGGAATTCAAAGGAATCTTTGCCCTTGTAATATCAAAGTTAATAGGATTCTTAACACCGTATCTTACAACCGTAACATTAACTTTAGAACCAACGGGGCCTCGGAGTTCTTTTCTTACTTCATTATCGTTAATTCCAATTGCGCTTTTGCCGTTGATTTTAATTATTTTATCACCGGGCTGTATTCCCAAAGCTTCGCTGGGGCCGCCGCTTATAGGGGAAACTACGGTTAAGGTATCATTTAAAATTTGAAATTCAATTCCGATCCCGCTGAAGTTCCCGCGAAATGATTCATCTATTGATCTTAGATCTTTTGCCGGAATGTAAACAGTATGCGGATCCAGCTTGTCCAGCATGCCGTTTATAGCCGCATCAACAAGCTTTTGGGTATCTACTTTATCAACGTAATATTTTTTTGTGTAAGTTAAAACATCGTCAAACTTATCTATACTTTCCTGAAGTTTATCATCCGAAAAAACTTTGTGTATCTGTGTACCCAGAATAATCCCAAGAGTTAGGATTATAATATAAAAAGGTATTTTAAGATTTTTTAGTTTCATTATAAATTCCTAGACTTATAATTTTGCCGATAAGACAAAATAACCTTGAAGCTGATCATTCTTTATAGAATTCTGCAAATTTTCGTTGTAATACATTAATTTTAACGAAAAAAATATTTGCTTTACGGGTTCAAAAGTTAGCAAAGCAGTGGCTATCCTTGAGTATTCCAAATCACCGTTTAAAAACTTAGCATTGTTGGAATCGAAAGTACGATGGCCTAGCGCTTCATTACCGCCTACATTTATAATTGTTCCGTTCGGCAGAACCGGATTGGCACCATGTAAAATATAATAATAACTCATACCTAAGCTAAGCCGGTTGGTAAAACGGTAATCGAATTCGCCCAGAAACATTTCGCTGTTCGGTTGTAAAATAGAGCCGAGGTTGTATCCGAAGTTTGTAAAATTGGTATTCCCTGTTCTGTGTGTGTGAACGTAAGGATCAACCCGAGTATATTCAAATTTAAAATCAATCGGTAAGATATGATAAAGGTTTACCGAGTAAAGTCCGAGATCTATCAAAGCCTGGTTGCCATACCATTGAGTGCCGAGTTTACTGAAATCTATATCATCAATTAGCAAAGTACCGTACAGTTTTAATCCTTTTATAGATTTGTTGTTAAAATCAAAAAACAACATAGAATTATCTCTATCCTGGTTCGAATGTTCAACCGATTTATAAAATGCAAAAGGATTTAGGTAAGATAGATCGAGCGGCCTGTTACCGTAAATTATCATTTCTCCCACTCCGAAATTAACGGCGTTGGAAAGATTAAATCCAATCCTGTGGTAACCAATATATTTCTGATCAACGACATTTATTCCCCCTGTAATAGAGTCCGGCTGAAAGTAACTGTTGCCCAACAACTGGCCGTGAAAATATGAGAAAGTAAAAAATCCGTAAGTGATATTAAAGCCTATATAATCAAAAGGCGGAGCAATATCATCGATAATTGATTTAACCGGGCCGTAACCTATTCGCATTCTTTGCCTGCCGAGTTTAATCCTAAACATATCATAATCGGCAGTTAAGTAACCGGACGTTTCATCAAAAAAAGATTCGCCGGGTTTATTCTCGTTGAATACAAAATTGTATCGTACATCCGGCCTTAATTTTGCAACTTCTTTATTGCCAATAACAAGTCCGTTTGTTCCTTTTAAAGAAAACCCAAAGTGGTCTAAGAATGTGCCTTTAATTTCGCCCCCTATAACTCCAAGTGAAGTTGATAAATTTGTACTATTTGTAAAATCATTTTGGGTAATACCCTCCCCTTCTCCCAGAAGATTTATAAACAAATTTGCCTTATGCGGCTTGGAGTAGTAATAAAGATATTTATTCTTCTGCGAAAATATATTATAACCGCCTCCGCCTAAAATAGACTGGGAATTCTTCAAGCTTCCCGTCAATTCATATTCAAATTCTACTTCAAGGTCTTTCAATATTTTACGGTCAACATTATCAAGCTGGTTTTTCGAAGTAATTACTTCCTTTAAATACTTAACAATTTCTTTCCTTGGTTTGGGAAGCTCGAAAGAATTATACCCGGAAATAATATGAAGCGCTTCCATTCTTTGTAAAAAAGAATAAACCCTATTATCAACATTTATATAATCATCCTGAGCATAACCAATTGAAGCAAACAACAACAGCAGTAATAACAAATTTTTTTTCATATTATCTTACCTGTTCCCATTCCTTGGACAATGATTTATCTTTATACAGAATTGAAATGGCATTTTTTAACCATGAGACTGTAACTCCTGTGTACCCCAATTTTCTAAATCTTCTCGGGGATTCATAAACACAAATATTATTTGCGTATAATATTTTCCCGGTTTTTCTTATTCTTCTGAACAAATCGAAATCTTCCCCTGCAGCCAGGGATTCGTTGTAGCCGCCCAGTTTATTAAATATTTCTTTTTTAATTATCTGGCATTCACCTCTTCCCATTCCAATTCCTATAAAGTTAATTAGCCGGAAATATAAATTGTAAATAAAGTGAAAAAGTTTGTCGGATAAAATTTCTTCTTCGGGAAAAATTTTTACCTTACATGCCATTGCCGGGTATTTGCTTTTTATAAATTCATTATCAAGGAATTTGAAAAATCCGGTTATGTCATCTATAAGAACGTCTCCGTTTATAAAAATTAAAGTATCACCGGTTGCATATTTGGCGCCGGAGTTCCGGCCGCCTGCTATATTTTGACTGTTATCCGATCTATGAACTTTCACTTTGTCGGCATGTTCAAGAGCTATGTTTATTGTATTATCACGGCTTCCGCCGTCAGAGACAATTATTTCAAAATTATATTTCTGCTGAAGAACTTTGTCCTTTAACCGATTCAATAATACAGGCAGGAGTTTTTCTTCATTTAATGTTGGAATAATAATGCTGTATTTTAAATTTGTCACTTAACTTCCGGCTTCATTTGCGGGAAAAAGATTACATCCCGGATGGATGCTTGATTTGTAAGAAGCATAACCAGACGATCAATTCCGATTCCAAGACCAGCGGTCGGAGGCATTCCGTATTCCAAAGCTCGTATAAAATCTTCGTCAATTTCGTGCGCTTCTTCATCGCCTTCTTCACGCATCTTTTTCTGTCCTTCAAACCGTGACCTTTGATCGAGAGGATCATTAAGTTCGGAGAATGCATTGCAGATTTCTCTGCCTGCCACGTATCCTTCAAAGCGTTCTACAACTCCCTCCTTTGAACGATGTTTTTTTGCAAGCGGAGATATCTCAAGAGGATAATCCATTACAAACGTCGGCTGAATTAATTCCGGTTCAACGGAAACACTAAATATTTCATCAATAAGTTTTCCCTTTGTTTCAAGCCCTAAGATACCGGCTCCGATATTTTTTGCCGCTTCTTTTAATTCCGAAACGGAAGCATTTAATACATTAACTCCGGTTTTATCTTTAATGGCATCTATCATTGAAACCCTCTTCCAGGGAGAAGAAAAGTTTATTTTGTTTCCTTCAAATTCAAAATCAAGAGTATTAAAAACTTCCATACAAATAGTGTGAATCATTTCTTCAACAAATTTCATCATCCATTCATAATCTTTATAAGGGACATACAACTCCATCATTGTAAATTCAGGGTTATGAGCTTTGTCCATCCCTTCATTTCTGAAATCTTTGGAAATTTCATAGACACCGTTAAAACCGCCGACAATTAATCTTTTAAGATAAAGCTCGTCTGCAATTCTTAAATATAAATCCGTATCAAGTGTATTATGATGAGTTGTAAAAGGCCGAGCTGCGGCACCACCGTACAGTGGCTGCAAAATAGGAGTTTCAACTTCAAGATAACCGTTTGTATCTAAAAATTTTCTCATGGAAGAAACAACTTTGCTTCTCTTTATAAACACATTTTTAATTTCAGGATTTACAACCAGATCAACATATCTTTGCCTGTAGCGGAGTTCCTTATCGACAAATTGGTCATGTATTGTTTTATTTCCCTTATCGTCAACAGTTTCCTTGGCAATCGGTAATGGCCTTAAAGTTTTGGAAAGCAGTTCCATAGAAGTAACATGAACGGATATTTCTCCGGTTTTGGTTTTAAAAACGAAGCCTTCCACACCAATTATGTCGCCGATATCCAGAAGCTTAAAAGCATCATAAGAATTGCCGATGTCGTCTTTTCTTAGGTAGATTTGGATTTTTCCGGCATGGTCCTGAAGATGAGCAAAAGATGCTTTGCCCATCCTTCTAATGGCCATAATTCTGCCGGCAATTTTTACAATTCTTTTTTCATCTTCTTTAAAATTACTTTTTATATCTTCAGAATTAGAATCAACATCAAAGGAATAAGCAAAAGGTTCGAATTCTTTCTTCTTTAACTCTTCCAGTTCTTCGTATCTTCTTTTAATTAAAGTATTAATATCCTGCTGAATATTATTATCCACAACGCCTCCGATTATTTTCTTTTAAAGTTTGCAAGACGCAAACATATTAAATCTTGAATATTCTCCGCAAGTTTGACCGGCACATTAAAATTATTAACAATTATTGAAAAAGCAACAGGTTCATTATCTGCCGTAAATGCATAGCCGGAAAGACTTCTAACGCCGTCAAGGAAACCTGTTTTAGCTCTTATTCTTCCCTGGGCACGCGTATTCTGCATTCTATCACCTAACGTACCGTCAACGCCGGCAATCGGCAAAGAATTAAAAAACGGTATAAAATCTTTACTCTTGTACATGTAGGTTAACAGTGCCACGATTTGTTTCGGAGTAACAAGGTCCAATCTAGACAAACCGCTCCCATCAACAATATTTATATTTTCCGGATTTATGCCCATTTCTTTAAATACCTTATCTTCCGCACGAACTCCGTTATTCACTGTTCCATACCCGTATTTTTCCAATCCTATGGTTTTTAATAACTGTTCCGCATAAAGGTTCTGACTGTTTTTATTTATTACCTTAATTATTTCTTTTAGCGGAGGAGAATATTGAGTAAATAATTTTTTTAACTTAGTATAATCAAGAGGAACAGGCATATCGTTTATATCTATAGGATAACCATCAACCGTAATTCCTTTTTCTTTTAAAACATCCTTAAAAACAACCATAGCAAACTGCGTAGGATTATTTACCGTAACATAAGTTTTAACCGAATCACTGTCATTGCGAATGGTACCGTAAACCGTAATTACGTTGGTGCCTAATTCCCTGTATGCTTTAATGGAGGTAGCAGAATCTTTCGGAACCGTGACTACTTTATTTAATACAATTACATATTTTGTATTAGGCGTAACAGTAATTTTGGGTTCATGATCTTTTTTATCGACTGTAACCGTAATGTCTACGCAGTTATCATTAAAAGAAATTGCACTTGACGGAGCCGCAAACCAATCACTTTCATAATCCCATCGCCAGCCTTTTCCCAGGCCTACCGCATCAAATGCATTGTCATCTCCGATTATATTCCCGGTTATTTCATCTATTCCTTTATTTTGAATTGAGTCGGCCCAATTCTCAAAAACTTTAAGCATATTTCCGTCGTGAAATCTTCCGGAAATTGTGGGATCTCCCCTTCCCTGAACAATAAGATCACCTTTTAAAGTTGCTCCTTTAATTTTACCGTTTATATAAATGTTTGTCTTAAATCTATAGTTGCTTCCTAAAATTACCAGACCTGCTGCAGTTGTAAATAATTTTAAATTGGAAGCAGGCATAAAGAGTTTACTTTCATTTCTTTTATAAAAATATTCGCCTGTTTCCAGAGACTGAATAACTACTCCCCATTCGGCATTGCTGAAATTCGGGTCGTTAAAAATGTCGTTCATCTGAGACCAGAATTCCGGAATTGTTGAAGATGAAAATTTAGGTACGGTATCTCTTACAATTTCCTGAGAAAGTGAAAGCGAAGAAAAAAATAATACAAAAAGTATTAGAAAAATTTTTTTAGCCCCCATAATTTTTAATTACCCCCTCAATTTCTGTTTGAGTTAATTCCCGATAAGCACCGACCGGGATATTTGCGGTTATTCCCGCAAAAGTTTTTCTATTCAGATTTGTTACATTATAGTTTAATGCTTTAAACATATTTTTAACAAAATGATTGCGTCCTTCTACGGTTGTAACAATTACAAGTTTTTTATCTTTATTCTTTGGGGAAAGAACTTTTTTAAATACTCCTTTTTTTCCGTTAATATAAATACCTTTAAGCAGCCTTGCTTTATCTTCTTCCGAAAGAGGTTTATCTAGTTTAACTTCGTAATCACGAGGTACGCTGTTTCTTGGATGCATAAGAAGATTGGAAAAATCACCGTCATTAGTTAACAGCAATACTCCTGTTGTATTGTAATCAAGTCTTCCCACCGGAAAGATACGTTCTTTTGTTTTCAAAATATCAACAACTGTTTTACGGTTCTTTTCATCATTAGTAGTTGTAACAACGCCTTTGGGTTTATTCAATAAATAATATAAGTGCTTTTTAGGATTTATTTTTTCTCCGTCAAGAGAAACGATATCTTGATCGGGAATAACTTTAAAGGATAATTCCGTAACAATTTTATTGTTAACGGATACTCTTCCTTCCAGTATTAATTCTTCTGCTTTTCTTCTTGAAGTTATACCGCTTTCCGAAATATATTTATTTAACCTAATCTGTTTCACCGGTATCTTCCGTATTTTCTTTTTCCGCCGCTTCTTCAATTAAGTTCATCATAATTTTTTGTTTTTGTTCCAAAAAATCTTCATCCTTCATTATTTCTTCAACTTCTCGCGGTTTGGGTAAATCACTTAATTTATTTAACCCGAAATATTTTAGGAACTCATCCGTAGTGCTGTAAAGTAGAGGCCTGCCGATAGTTTCAGCTCTGCCCGTTATTTTTATAAGATTTTTTTCGAGCAGCGTGTTTATTATATAATCCGAATTAACTCCGCGGATCGATTCAAGTTCGGGTTTTGTAGTGGGCTGTTTGTAGGCAATTATTGCAAGTGTTTCCAGGGCAGCCTGACTTAGCCTTCGCTTACTTTTTTCCGACGAAAGATAACCGATGTACTTTGCGTACTCCGGTTTTGTAGCAAAAATAAATCCGCCTGCTAATTTAATTATATGAAAAGCTAAATTCTCTTCATCATAAATCTTATTAAGTTCCTCAACACTATTTTCTATATCTTCAGGCGATATTTGTGTATCCTCGCCGTCAATACCTTTTACTGCTTTAATTATATCTCCGGTAGAAATCGGCTCATCCGAAGAAAAAATTAAGCCCTCGATAATAGAGTTGTATATATTATCCATTGTTTAATTTAATTATTACAAAGTCGTTAAAATTAACCGATTCCTTAATGCCAATCATTCCCATTTTTGTTAATTCAAGTAAGGCTATAAATGTAACAATTATTCTTATTCTATCATGTAATTCGTTTACAAGACTTAAAAAGTGCAGTTCGTTGTTTTCTTCAAGGTTTTTAAGTATAAATGAAATCTGTTCGTCTATTGTAATATTTATACCTTTGACTTGGTGAAAAACTTCCGGTTTAAGATTATCAATTGCTTTTTTAAAAGCCTTTGCCAGGTCGTAAACAGTTACGTTCTTAAGTAAAATTTCATATTCCGGTGGAGATACTTTAACATCTTTAGAAAAGTTACTTCTATAATTAACTTTCCTTTGACTCGATTCCAAATAAGATAATTCTTCGGAAACTTCTTTGTATCTTTTATACTCAAGTAAAGCCTGGATCAATTCCGCCCGGGGATCTATTTCTTCGCCTTTTTCATCAACTTCCCGCGGTAAAAGCATTCTTACTTTTATATGCATTAATGTAGAAGCCATAAGAATGAAATCACCGGCAACTTCAAGGTCAAGCATTTTAATTAGGTTGACATATTCCAGGAATTCTCCCGTAATTTTGGAGATCGGAATATCATAAATATTCAATTCGTCCCGCTTGATGAAAAACAGTAGAAGGTCCAGCGGTCCTTCAAATTGCTCAAGCTTAATCTTATACAATTTTAACCTAGTTTCATTTTTTCTCGAACATCATTCATTGTTTCTTCGGCAGCAGTCCTGGCCCTTTTCTCACCGTCCAAAAGAATGCTTTCCACTTCATCCATTCTTTGTTCATAATACTTCCTTTTTTCAATGACGGGTTTCAGCATTTCGGAAATTTTAGCCGCACATTTTAATTTGCAATCAACACATCCAAGTGCTCCCGAGCGGCATCCTGAATCTATTTCCGGTACTTCTACCGGATTGAACTTTTTGTGGTATGCAAATACCAGACAAATATCCGGATTGCCGGGATCGCCTTTCCTAATTTTATTAGGGTCTGTTACTGCCTTTCTTAACTTTGCTTTTACAGTTTCGGGTTCGTCAGATAAAAGGATAGTGTTGTTTAAAGATTTGCTCATCTTTGCATCTCCGTCTAAACCAGGAAGCCTTGCAAATTGTGTAAGAAGAGGTTCCGGTTCGGGGAATACTTTTCCATACTGGTTGTTAAACCTTCTCGCAATTTCTCTGGAAATTTCAATATGAGGTACCTGGTCTTCACCGACCGGTACAGCATCTCCTTTGTAAAGAAGAATATCCGCTGCTTGCAGAACCGGGTAGCCGAGATGGCCGTATATAACCTGTTCAATATGCAAATCTCTAATTTGATCTTTTAATGTAGGATTTCTTTCCAGCCTGTTAACTGTTATCAGCATGCTAAAAATTAAATTTAACTCTGCGTGTTCTTTAATTTTTGATTGCCTGAACATAGGGCTTTTTACCGGGTCTAATCCTGCAGACAGCCAATCGATTAGCATATCGATTGAGTCCTGGTAAATGTCGCCGGTTTCCAATTTTGTTGTTAATACATGGTAATCCGCAATAAGGTGAAAGCTTTCATATTTATCCTGAAGTTTAATCCAGTTTTCCAGAGCACCCACATAATGACCAATGTGTAATTTGCCGGTGGGCCTCATTCCGCTAAGTATTCTTTTTTTTGCCATAGTTTAAGAAATTGTTAAAAGTTGATACGAAAAATACTAATAATCTATATTAATTCCCTGATACCTAAATAACGATTTGAAAATTTTGGGAATTTGTTAAATTGTTTAATTGCTCCGGCTAATGATATAACAATTTAGCAATAAAACAATTTAACAATATTACAAATCGTAAAACATAAATAGATTTTAAAAATGTCAGAAAGACTTTAAGCGAGGTATAAATAAGGCTTCCATTTTTCGTCTAGCTTACCAACTACATGCTTAATAAACATTATATGGCTCGGTTTAAATGGTTTATTAAGAAGTTTCATTTTAGCTTCTTCAGGTGTACGGTCGCCTTTTTTATTATTGCATGAAGTACAGGCACAAACCAAATTTTCCCATGTATCTGCGCCGCCTTTGGATTTTGGAATTACGTGATCAATTGTAAGCGGAAGATCGCTTCTTCCGCAGTAAGCACATTTGTAAGAATCACGACGCAAAATATTCTTACGTGTAAGAACTACCTTTTTATACGGTACACTTATGTAATGGTTTAACTTAATAATACTAGGCCACGGAAAATTTGAACTTATACTGTGTATTTCTTTCCTTTCATCTTTTTTAACAAGATCGGCCTTGCCTAAATAAATTAAAACTATTGCTTTTTTTATATTACAAATAGTTAACGGCTCATAACTCTGATTAAGAATGAGTACTTTGGCATTAAGCTTACCATTGACATGTTTCGCGGTTTCGAAGTCAACCTCCTGTTGTATCTTTTTTACTTTGTTTTATGTAATAAACTCTTAACACTATTCTTGCCGCTAAAAGTAAAAGTGCAAATACAACTATGTAAATAAACGATTCTCTTGGTGCTATTTGCGTATACATAAGCACCACTAAAACAATTACAATTCCTAACGAAGAGTAATTAAAAATATTGAAAAAACCTTTGGGTATCATAAAGTTTTTATATGATTCCTGATAAGAATCAAAATTCTCATTATTTAAGTTATAAATATAAAAAATTGGATTAGGATATTCCAAACATTATTTTGTGACAGTAGCATAAATCATGCAGCCGAAACCGATAAAAAACCATAGGATACTTGTAATTAAATACACATGCGGAATTATATGATGAACGGATTTCAAAAGTATGGGAAATGACACATAGCTCAAAAGAACCGAAAATTGCGACGCTTAAGACAATGTCATAAGAGATATACCATTGATTTTAGTTTTACCGTATTTCATTTGAGCAATTTCGTGCTCCCGACTTTCCAGATATATTCTTTAGTAAATGGAATGTTTAGATAACCATTAAACCAGCGCCAAGAACTTTCAAACCCTAAAGAAGAAAATGTTCTAGTAGAAAACGAAGTTTACTTAAAGTTGTAATAGAAATTGAATAAGTGCGTAAATTTTTCATAACAAAATCTATATCTGCATAATCATTTTTCCATATAGTTATAAAATACCGTTAGAAGGCAATTTTTATAATCGGCATACGCTTTGCAGTTTTTCAACAGCGGGTAGAATTAATTATCTATTATGTTATGGAGGTTAAAATGTTAAAACGTTGGATTGCCGTAATGAAAACTACGGTATTTTTTAGTATAATAGTTTTAGTAACTATTTATTGCAACAGCTATGCACAATCAAAGTCTGCTGCGCCTCGTAGCCTAAAGGCATCATCAAAAGGAGGTAATGTAACATTAACATGGGAAGCACCGCAAAGCGGAACCCCTGCTAAATATA
>JBJKQP010000273.1:0-5901 GCA_046705105.1 Ignavibacteriaceae bacterium
CTTTCTGATTTTTTAAAATGGAAAGGTTTTGATTCCATTCATACACTGGAATTACCGGAGAAAAATAGAACAAGGGACAAAAAGATAAATAAAATTTCCAAGGAACAGGGAAGAATTCTCATTACCATAGACAGAGATTTTTTAGAATCTTTTTTGATAAAATCCGAACCGAAAAAACTAATCATAATTAGAACCGGAAATATTCCAAACAGATATCTGTTGGAAATATTTTCTAATAATCTTGAACAGATCATTAAAATGTAAAAAGAAGTAATTTGGTTGAAATTAATAAAACGGATATAATAGAACATGTTTAATGCACTCAATTAAATAGCAATTGAAAATATGTACATACCAATTTAATTCTGTATAATTAAATAAATATTGTTAACTACACTTAGATAAATAAAAGGAGTAACTAATGGATTTTCTAGATAAACTTGGCATTAAAGAAAAAAATTACGGTTCAAGCACAGGTACAAAATGGAATGAAACTACGGACCAAAGCGAACTTAAGATATATTCGCCTACAAACGGAAAGTTTATAGCTTCTGTTTACCAGGCATCGGAAAGTGATTTTGATAAAATCCTTACACAGGGACAGGAAGCTTTTAATATTTGGAGAAAAGTTCCTGCACCTAAAAGAGGAGAAATTGTAAGACAAATAGGTTTAAAATTAAGAGAATATAAACAACCTTTGGGTACTCTTGTTTCTTATGAAATGGGAAAATCTTTGCAGGAAGGCTTGGGGGAAGTTCAGGAAATGATAGACATCTGCGATTTAGCGGTCGGGCAATCGAGACAACTGTATGGTTTTACAATGGCATCGGAAAGAGCTAACCACCGAATGTACGATCAATACCATCCGTTAGGGATTGTCGGGGTGATATCAGCATTCAATTTTCCGGTTGCGGTTTATTCATGGAATGCAATGATAGCAGCAGTCTGTGGTGATGTGGTTTTGTGGAAGCCTTCATCCAAGGTTCCGCTTTCTGCTATAGCAGTGCAAAATATTATTGCCGGAGTAATAAAAGAAAACAACCTCCCCGAAGGTATCTTTTCACTTGTAATAGGCCGGGGTTCAACTATAGGTGAAAAATTGTTGAATGATAAAAGAATTCCTCTTGTGTCTTTAACCGGTTCTACAAATGTCGGAAAACATGCGGCTGAAGTAATTGCAAAAAGATTCGGAAAATCTATTCTGGAATTAGGCGGTAATAACGGAATTATAATTACACCGCATGCAGACTTAAAAATGGCAATGCCTGCAATTGTTTTTGGGGCAGTAGGAACCTGCGGTCAAAGATGTACTACAACAAGAAGATTAATAATTCATGAATCTGTTTATGATAAGGTAAAAGAATCATTATTAAAAGCTTACGGCGGGTTAAGAATAGGTGATCCTCTGGATGAAAAGAATCATGTGGGCCCGCTTATTGATAAAGAAGCTGTAAAGTTGTTTACCGGTGCACTGGAAAGATTAAAAAAGGAAGGAGGTAAAGTAGTTTACGGCGGCGATATTTTATCAGGTGAAGGATATGAATCCGGCTGCTACGTAAAGCCTGTTATTGCAGAAGCTGATAATAATTATGAAATTGTTCAGGAGGAAACTTTTGCACCGATTTTATATTTAATTAAATATAAGGGTGATGTTACTAATGCAATAAGACTTCATAACGGTGTCGTACAGGGATTGTCTTCATCTATATTTACCACAGATATGAGGGAGATGGAAACTTTTCTCTCTGCTGAGGGTTCGGATTGCGGAATTGCAAATGTAAACATCGGAACATCCGGTGCCGAAATAGGCGGCGCATTCGGCGGCGAAAAAGAAACCGGCGGCGGCAGGGAATCCGGTTCGGATGCATGGAAAGCATATATGAGAAGGCAGACTAATACTATTAATTACGGTACCGAACTTCCCCTGGCACAAGGAATTAAATTTGAGATATAGTTTATTTTCCCATTTTGATATAATGCAGTCTCATTTTAAAAAGCTATTCGCTGTTTTAATTTAAAAAACATGTTATTTCAACAGAATTATAGTGGTATGCAATTTGTTTAAGGATTAATAAAAATCGGATTTTATTGTGAAATCTTTAACCTTAGATTCATTCATTTCATCAGAAGAAGATATAGAAATTAACCAGTACAGAATTTTGTCGGGGCTAAAAGAATATACCAGGGAATTTCACCGGAATAAATTATACCCGTCTTTATCGGAATTGGTATTTCTTTCTTCACAGTTGGAAGAAATTTTACATAAAAAGTCTAGTGTAAAACTTTCTTTACCTAAAGGAATAAAAGGCGGTATTTCCCAGAAAAATGTTTTTGTAGAAATTGTAGATGAAAATACGGAAGGGAAAAATTATCATTTTGATTTAATAGATTGGGCAATACCAATATTTAAAGATTTAATACATGAAGCTTATATCCTTTACGATTTTATAGATGAAAGTATAAAAATTAAGGATGTCGGGGTTTCATCATTATATCTAGATGAAGGTTATATGTTCGTGCAGGACAACGAAAATTCCAAGCTGCAAATTTATCAATACGAGTGCTCGGATTATTCATCCAACAGTAAACCGTTTTATTCATTAAAAACAAAATTTATTGAATCAGCTAACTTAGCCAAATATCCGGGACAGGCGGAATACTTAAAGTCGGCACTTATTCAAAAATATAATTTGCAATCCAATATTTCTGTTTTTCATTGCACCACGGAACTGGATTTCCCCTATAATGAATCAATCTTTCCTGTTGCTAAGAGGAAATTGCTAGGTTACCTTACCGATTTACTATAATAAAAAATATGGGAGATGGATTATTTATCAAACTCCATCTCCCATAAAACATATTCCATTATACTTACTCTATACTATCGCATCAACTGGTTAATGCAATATAATCTGCCATAATATGCCCTGTTTCGTCAAGCACAGGATCATCTTTTATTACTTCATTACCCTTGGGAGTCTCCCCCTTTTTAAGCAGCTTCAATCCTTTGCTTTTTCTTATTTCATTATCCATTTCGAATTTTTTTTGTTCTATTGCATCCTGTTCTTTTTTGCGTACTTCCTCATTTAAAGAAATATATTTTCTGTCGTGAGCTTCTTTATAATCTTTTACCTCTTCCATATATTCTTTCCATTCGGGATCATTGTTATTAACGCGCTGCCGGTGTTCTTTCAATAATTCAGGTACATATTTTTTAATATGCCCGAACATTTTATATTTGGTTGAATCAATTTGATCCCACGGAAGTGCACTTGGCGAGGAACTTTCACCCCATTCTTTCGGATTAATCATTGAAGGCAATGTAATATCCGGTTTAACTCCGTCAAGCTGTGTACTGGCACCGTCTATTCTATAAAATTTTGCAATGGTAAGTTTAACCTGTCCGTACTTATGGTTTGTATTGGGCATCAATCTATCCAGATTAATAAGATTTTGAACGGTTCCTTTGCCGTAAGTATTTGCACCTATAATTAACCCTCTACCGTAATCCTGAATTGCGGCAGAAAAAATTTCCGAAGCCGATGCACTGAACCTGTTAACCAGAACCATTAAAGGACCGCTGTATTCGATTGACGGATCCGGATCATCTTCCACTCTAATTCTTCCGCCTGCATTTTTAATTTGTACAACAGGACCTTTTTTAATAAACAACCCGGTCATTTTAATTGCTTCTTCTAGTGAACCGCCGCCGTTATTTCTAAGGTCGATTATTATTCCCTGAACGGTATCTTTTTTCAGGCCTTCGATTAATTTCTTAACATCACGTGTCGTACTTTTATAATCTTTATCGCCTCTTTCTTCGGCTGCAAAATCACTGTAAAATGCAGGAACGGTTATTACACCTAATTTATATTCTTTGCCGTCATTATTTATTCTTAATATTTTATCTTTTGCCGACTGTTCTTTTAATGTGATTTTTGCTCTAACCAGTGTAATTACTTTTGGAGGACCGTTTATTCCCTCGGATGCCGGTATTATTTGAAGCCGTACAACGGTTCCTTTAGGTCCTCTAATCAATTGAACGACATCGGTTATCCGCCAGCCGATGACATCTACCATTTCACCGTCTTTTCCCTGGGCTACACCGGTAATTCTATCTCCGGGATGCAGAAGCTTGCTTTTAAAAGCAGGACCTCCCGGAATAATTTCTACAACTTTTGTGTATTCATCTTCCGTTTGAAGCTGAGCGCCGATTCCTTCCAGAGAACGGCTCATATCTATCTGAAAATTTTGAGAAGTAATAGGAGACATGTAGTTTGTATGGGGATCAATAGATTCCGTAAATGAGTTTTCAAACATTTGAAACACGTCTTCATTTTTTAGCTGCATTACATTTCTGCGCAGAGTTTCATATCGCTTTTTCAAAGTCTTCGTAACTCCGTCCCATTTCTTGCCTGCAAGAATAAGATTTAAGGCATCGTTTTTAACTTTCTTATACCAGATTTCATTCATTTCAGTTGTATCTTTAGGCCAGTGTGCTTTATCCCGGTTTACTAGCATCGAATCATTTAAATTAAAGTTAAACTTTTTATTAAGAAGTTGTTCGGCATAATCAATCCTTTGATTTACCCTTTTTCTAAAAACGTTAAAAATATAAAATGCCGGCATTAAGTTCCCGTCTTTAATATCATCATCAAGCTGAGTTCTGTATTTATCGAAATTTGCAATATCCGAAGCATAAAAATAGCTGTGTGCATAGTCCAAAGTTTTTATATACCTATTAAAAATTACTTTCGATAGGGAATCGTCCAATTTGAATTTACGGTAATGATACCTTTGAAGTATAGTTGCAATCAATTCATCTTCATTAGACATATATTTTGCCGGTTCAAGAACTTCTGAAGTATCTTTACCACTATAAGTATTATTTTTATACTCCAGCGACTTGGCAAGAAATATATTAGTAACTACAATTAGTAATACTAATACAAAGGTTTTTTTCATAATGTTACTCGTATTTTTTGTCATGTATTTTTTATAGTAAAATATCTGTCAATTTAATAATAGTTAGGAAAGGAAAAAATTGACTTTTTTCTCCACTTTTTACTTGGTGTATTTGTTAATAAATATTTAATTTTTTTCGGTCTTGCAATATCCTAAATTCTTATCAAGAATAAAAATGAATTTACCGGCTCTTTTTATATTTTTAGCATAATTATGTTATTTTTGCTCTAGCTAACATAAAACATAAACCGGGAGATAATATGAAAAAATATTCAATTTACTTTCTAATTATTATCTTAGCTAACTGCAGCCTTTTATACGGTCAGCAGAAGCATTTAAATAAATACGGACTTTACGTTGTAGGCAATATCAATACTTACAAAACCCTGGTAAAACAAGACAGCAGCAACAAACTTGTTAATCTTAAAAAGTTGATTCCTTCTATAAAGCTAGATATAAGGTATGCTACAAAAAATAATTTTTTAGGTGAGCCGGTTTATAAATCGGCGGAAGCTTTTTTAAGACTGCCTGCAGCTTATGCTCTAAAAAATGTGGTAGAGGAATTGAAGAGAATGGGATTAGGTGTAAAAGTTTTCGACGGATACCGTCCTTACGATGCAACAGTAAAGTTTTATAAAAAAGTAAAAGATACGGTTTATGTTGCTTCAGCATGGACCGGTTCCCGGCATAACAGAGGCTGTGCAGTAGATTTAACTTTAATTTATCTAAAAACAGGAAAGCCGCTTGAAATGCCGACAGGCTTCGACTCGTTTGCTGAGAAAGCGCATTCGGATTACCTAAATTTGCCGCCTAATGTAATTAGAAACCGCGATTTACTAATAGGAGTAATGGCAAAATACGGATTTAATAATTATTCCGGCGAGTGGTGGCATTATGATTACAAAGACTGGAAAAAATACGACTTAATGGACATAA
>JBJKQP010000274.1:0-3349 GCA_046705105.1 Ignavibacteriaceae bacterium
TTTTTTTCTTTTAAATGATTTTTTACCCATTTACTTTTTTGAACAATAAATTTTTCGGCATCGGATATTTTACAGCCTCTGGGTAATATAACTTCCAGCTCATTGCTGCTGTTTATTTGGATCCGGAGATAACGCGCCTTTTTGCTGTATCGCAGTTTATAAGGAATTATTTCCTTGTTTATCTCAATGGAACGGTTGTGGGTTGGCATGGAAGGTTTTAGATATTATTCTTCTTCTTTAAGCTTTCTAAGCTTAACAACTTTTTCTATTCTATCAAATTTATAATTAAGAAACTTATAAGTAAAAATCCTAATTGCTTCCAGAGTATTTAATCTTTCTTCATATGAGGCATTTTGCCAGTATTCAATATCTGCTTTTTCTGCTTCTTCAAAGCCGTTAAATTTTCTTAATATCTTTTCCATATTTTTTTCAGCCATTTTATATCATTTATATCTTTTCCACTGCATGAACTTCTTTATTCTTCAAAGAAATATTGCATCATTTTTTTATCTTTTTATAGGTGGTTTTTTCCCTGGAATCCTCGAGAATTATTCCTATGTTTTTTAACTCATCTCTTATCTTATCGGACAAAGCATAATTCTTTTCTTTCTTTGCATCGGCTCTTAGATTTATCAGAAGTTCTATTAAATCACTTTCAAGTTCCGCACTGCCTTGATTAACCGGTTGCGTAAGGTCAATTATTCCAAGTACACCTTCTGCTGTCTTTTGAAGAAAATCCTTTACATCAATATAAAAATTTGTGTTTATGTCGTCACTTCCTGCTATTGTTTTATTTACTTCACGTACGAAGTCAAATATAACAGCAGTTGCCTGAGGTGAATTAAAATCATCGTTCATTGCCGCTTCAAAGCTCTCTTTATACTTTGCAAAATCAAATTCAGGAATAGTTCCTTCGCTCTCGGAATTTTTTATTTCATCTTCAATTTTTAAAACAAGGTTATTTAATTTTTCCAGACCTTTTTCCGCAGAAATCAAAAGCTCTTCACTAAAGTTTAAAGGACCTGCATAATGCGTCTGTGCAAATGCCAATCTTACTGCCTCCGGCGAATACTTTTTAAGTATATCTCTTGCAGTAAAAAAATTGCCGAGCGACTTGGACATTTTTTCATCATTTATATTTAAGAATCCGAAATGGAGCCAGTAATTAACAAACTTTTTCCCGTTTGCAGCTTCGCTCTGTGCAATTTCATTTTCGTGATGCGGAAAAATTAAATCGCTGCCGCCGGCATGAATATCAAAGGTTTCTCCCAGATGCTTGCAGCTCATTACAGAGCATTCTATATGCCAGCCGGGCCGACCTTTACCCCACGGACTTTCCCAGGATGGCTCACCTTCTTTGGCTTTTTTCCATAAAGAAAAATCCAAAGGATTTTTTTTCTCTTCGTTTATTTCTATCCGTGCGCCTGCCTCAAGTTCGTCCAACTTTTTGCCGCTTAGCTTTCCGTAACCTTCAAACCGGGAAACATTATAGAAAACATTTCCTTCTATGTTGTAAGCAAAACCTTTATCCACTAAAGACTGAATTACATTAACAATATCTTTTATATGAGATGTAGCTCTGGGATATATGTCTGCCTTCTTAATTTTTAATTTTGTAATATCTTCAAAAAAAGCCGAAATATATTTTTCAGAAACCGCACCGGTATCTTTTTTTTCTTCAATAGACTTTTTAATTATCTTATCGTCAACATCGGTAAGATTCATTGCATACTTAACATTGTATCCGCTGTACTCAAGATATTTCCTGATTATATCAGCCATAATAAAAGACCTGGCATTACCGATATGGAAAAAATCGTAAACAGTCGGTCCGCAAACATACATGTTTACGCTAGGCGGATTTATTGGTTTAAATTCTTCTTTTTTCTTTGTTAAGGTATTATATAATGAAATCATCAATAATCTATTTTATTTTAATATTTAATTTAACAATATTAATTTATTCAATATCCCCGTTTTAATACTTTATCCAAATCCGATTTTATCATCAGCTTTACAAGATCGTTAAAGTTGGTCTTTGCTTTCCACCCGAGGATTTTTTCCGCCTTTGCCGGATTACCAATTAACATTTCAACTTCGGTCGGACGATAATAATTCGGATCAACAGCAACCACCACATCATCCTTTTTTAATTCTTTACTGAAACCATAACGGTAATTTGCTTTATTTGAATGATAATCAATTAAAGATTCCGCAATTCCATAATCTATCTTTTTAATAATTCCTTTTTCATTCTTGCCTTTATCTTTCCACTCAAGCTCAATGCCCAACTCTGCAAAAGTTCTTTCGGCAAATTCTCTAACAGTATGAGTTTCGCCGGTAGCAAGCACAAAATCATCGGCACTTTTATGCTGAAGGATTCTCCACATTCCTTCGCAATATTCAGGAGCAAACCCCCAATCTCTTTTAGCATCCATGTTGCCGAGCAAAAGCTTTTTTTGTAATCCGGCAGCAATTCTTGATGCTGCGCGGGTTATTTTTCTAGTTACAAAAGTTTCACCTCTGCGCGGAGATTCATGATTGAAAAGAATACCGTTACTGGCAAAAATATTATAAGCTTCCCGGTAATTAACTATTATCCAGTAACCGTAAAGCTTTGCAACACCATAAGGGGAACGCGGGTAAAATGGAGTTTTTTCACTCTGCGGAACTTCCTGAACTTTTCCAAACAATTCACTTGTCGAAGCCTGATAAAACTTAACTTGTTTCAGTCCGACCTCCCTTATAGCATCAAGAAATCTCAATGTTCCAAGCGCATCCACCTGGGCAGTATAATCAGGTACTTCAAATGAAACTTTAACATGGCTTTGAGCAGCAAGATTATAAATTTCGTCAGGTTCAATTTTTTCAAGGAGACGGTTTAAATTGCTTGTGTCCACCAGATCGCCGTAATGCAGATACATTTTTTTATTTAAAATATTTTTATCCGCATAAAGATGATCAATTCTAGCAGTATTAAAAGAACTGCTTCTTCTAATTATCCCGTGAACTTCGTAACCTTTTTCTATAAGTACTTCGGTTAAGTAGCTGCCGTCCTGCCCGGTAATACCGGTAATTAAAGCTTTCTTCATAACAATTCAAAATTAAAAATTAAAAGAATATCCGGAATTTATGAATCACTTCATTCATCTATATCCGAGTGAATGGGTGAATGTTTGAATGAAATTCCGATTTTAATTATAGTTTTTATTCAAGTTCTAATAACAATTATCTATTTCTTCTCCATAAGTTTTCATCATTTCTTTAATCATATAATCATTTTCCCATTTATCTTCTATCTTTAATTTTGCCAAATATGATCTATTCAAATTTATTAATTTATTTTCCA
>JBJKQP010000275.1:0-26422 GCA_046705105.1 Ignavibacteriaceae bacterium
GGACCTTATGCCGGTTCGGTTTTAATTGATTCTACCTTTGTTGTTCCCAACCTAAGCGGGGAAATGATAACCAATGAAATTGGCCCTTCTGTTAAGTGGAATGATATAAAAATAAACAGTGCTACTCCATCCGGTACAAATTTGAATTATAAATTGTTAGGAATAAAAAGCAACCAAAGCATAGATACGCTTGGGAATGTTAATTTTAACAATTCCGTTGCATCGCTTTCCTCTATAAATGCTAAAACTTATCCTAAGCTAAAACTTGAAGTAGATTTTAATGCTGCAGCAGACGGAACTTCACCTGCATTAAAAGAATTATCCGTTAGTTTCTTACAACCGCCTGAATTAGGATTGAATTACCAAACGGTCTCTATTACAAAAGATACAGTAATGCAGGGAAATTCCACCGAACTTAATTTTGCTGTTTATAATGTCGGTCAAACTCCCGCCGACAGCTTTAATATAAATGTTTATTTGAATAAACCGGATAAAACGCAAAAAGAACTGCTGGACACCTTAATTTCTAAACTGAATCCTATGAATAAAATTCCTTTATCGGTGGTTTATAATGCAAATTATAACGACGGATACGGCAATATGTCTTTTTCAATTAATGTTGATCCCCAAAATAAGATAACCGAACTATATAAAGACAATAATTTTTTTAATGAGCCGTTTTATGTAAGGAGAGATACGGTAACATATATTAGGACTGCCAGTTTAAATATTACATTCAACGGCAACAACATTTACAACGGCGATTATGTTCCCCCGAAACCTTCAATTAAATTTATTTTGCATTACGGCGCTCTGTATCCTTTTAGTGATACGACTAATCTAAATTTTATTCTTGACGGTAATAAACTTTATTATTCCGCCATGGATTCTATTGTATATGATACTATCAGCCATCAGGTTAGGTATGAAGTTCGCCCGGTTCTGAAAGACGGAAAGCATATTCTGATTGTTAACGGTAACGACCTTACCAATCAGCCTCAAAGCTTACAGAAAATATTCTATGTATCAAATGAGTTAAAAATTCTGGATGTATATAACTACCCGGATCCATTTAGTTCTTATACTTATTTTACTTTTAATTTAACGCAAATTCCGGATGAACTTAAAATTTATATTTATACTGTTGCGGGAAGATTAATAAAAATTATTAACGTCCCATCCTACCAATTAAAGAATAACTTTAATAAAATATATTGGGATGGGCGTGATGAAGATGGCGACCTTGTTGCAAACGGAGTTTACTTATATAAGATTATTTCAAAATTATCCGGTAAAACTTTCTCATATATTCAAAAGCTTGCTGTTATTAGATGAAATAAATTTTTCAATCACAAATTAAAGTAATAAAATGGTTAAAAAATCTTTTATTTGCATTACCGTATTATTCATTACGGTTTCAACTTTTGCACAAACAGAAAGTTACTCACCGTTTGATACTTACCCTCATCCCGGCAGCGGATATTTTAACGGCGGTCTTGGTCTAAACTGGATAGACGGGCAGCTTTATTACAGGTTTCATTTAATGCCGGAAATATCTCTTGGTAATTTCGGTGTGGGCCTCGATTTGGCCTTTGATATAAATCAGAACGGTAATATTAGGAAAGAAGATTTTAATACTCTTTCCGATTACCTTAGTATAATCCGATATGTTAGGTACGGTTTAAAATACGATCCTGTTTATGTTAAGCTTGGTGCGCTGGACTATTATACGCTCGGGCACGGCAGCATTATGTACCAGTATAACAACAGTCCGTCTATAGACAACCGTAAGATAGGACTGGTTACGGATATAGACTTCGGCAGCTTCGGATTTGAATCTATCTACAGCACCTTTGCCGAAGCCGGTGTTGTTGGACTAAGAGCTTATGTGCGTCCCTTAAAATTTACTAACGCTGCAGATATTCCTATAATAAGTAACCTGGAAGTCGGCGGAACTTATGCAGTTGATTTTAATAAATATTCCGGAGTTGTGTTTGCTCCTGCGCCTGCAGGACCGACAACATTGCCTGCTAAAAATCCTCCGCAGCAAATCATTGCTTCCGATAAAGGGAGAATGCAAATTGTGGGATTAGACATCGGCTTACCGATAATAAAATCAAGTATGCTGGATCTTCAAATATATTCCGACTACTCAAAGATAATTAATTTTGGAAGCGGAATTGCAACCGGAATTATGGTTAACCTAAACGGTCTCGGTATTTTAAATGCAACCGCAAAATTGGAAAGAAGATTTAACCGGGCTCATTATATACCGTCTTATTTTAATTCTTTATATGTAATTCAAAGATATAGTGTTGATACCGTAAACGGAACATATTCCAGCAAGGCAACTTTGCTTTCCAATATTACCAGCCCGGATAACGGTGTTTTCGGCGAATTGGATCTTCATTTTATGGGATTGATGGATGTAATAGGCAGTTACCAAAGGCTGGATAAAACACCGAACAGCGGCATACTGCATCTTGTTGCAAATGTTTCTACACAAGGAATGCCGGTAGTTGCAAGAGCAGGTTATGACAAATTAAATATTGGCAATGAAACATCGATATTTAAAGTTGATAATAATTCTTACCTATATTTTGAACTTGGTTATAAGCCGCTGCCTTATCTTATTGTTTCCATGGTCTATTCGTGGACGTTTACACCGGTTCGCGATGCAAATAATAATGTTATAGATTATATGCCTCAAAAAAGAATTGAACCTAGAATTTCATTTGTTTATCCGTTTAATTTTGGGCAATAAAAATATTATGTAGTCACCACGCAAAACCAGTGCTTGGAGTAAAGGAATAGTGGAATAATAGAATAAATTTCAAATTTCCAATAATCCATTATTCCTACGTCTGCGTAACATGAGTTATATATTTAAAGTTATTATTGAAAGATAATGGAATATAAAATTGAACCTATGATGAGATAAGAAAGCAAAGTTTTCATTCGACTGAAAAATTCATTTTATCCTTTGATGATGAAAGCGGATTTCTTTTCTTAACGATAATAGAATCGGAGTGTATAGCGCTTATGGAAACAATAAATGTATAGAACAATAATTTCAGATCATATCTGAAAGATTGATGAACTTCATAATGTTCATCTAATTCAATAAGGTTCTTAAAACCTTTGTTTCGATCTCCGAAAAGCTGCCAGTTACCGGTAATACCTGGCCTGGATTTAATTTTCTCTCTTCGTTTGTATAATTCGGGTGATGTTTCTTTGATGATTTTTAGATCTTCAATTGTCAATGGTCGGGGCCCTACTAACGACATTTCCCCCTTTATTACATTTATTAATTGTGTTATCTCATCCAGCCCGCTCCTCCTGAGCCATTTGCAGAAGGGAGGGACATATCTTTCCAACTCATGTTTAAAAAGAACATTTTCCGGATTGTTATTTTTACTGTGTAAGTGGCCGTCTACACTAAGTGTACGTATTTTGATCATCTTTATTTTTTTACCGTCTAATGTTAGTCTTCTTTCCTGAATAATAATGGGTTTTTGACGGGTTATTAAAAAAACAATTATCATCAGTGTTAAAATTAATGGGAAG
Organism: Ignavibacteriaceae bacterium; assembly: GCA_046705105.1. Classification (GTDB taxonomy): domain Bacteria; phylum Bacteroidota; class Ignavibacteria; order Ignavibacteriales; family Ignavibacteriaceae; genus FEN-1297. Next base: position 3,568 of record JBJKQP010000275.1, read on the forward strand.
CTTAGAATTAGTAACAGAAATGATAGAAAAAATTCCGGTAATTTTTTTATATCGCCATAATTAATCATCTAACTGTAACTGTCCTATAAATTTTCTTTTCAAAATAAAATAATCTTACCGCAAAAATTTTATCCGATACTTGTACGAGAGATATTACAAAGAAGATATCTTGAATAATTTTATAATAAATATAGAAATATTTAAATACAATATTTTTTTATTTATTTGATACTGGATTATTTACGGATGATGCCAGTCACTTATTTAGTTTCCAAAATATAGATCACATCAGTAAATAAACATAGGTTTTATTTTGTTTTATAAATGTAACATAAATAATTAATTGTTAAAATAAACTTAGGAGAAATGATATTATTTAACTGATCAGACAATATAAATCCGGTACTTGAGGGAATCTTCTATCGTAAATTAATTCATTTAATTAACAAATGATGTGAGGTTAAAATGCGAAAGATTCCTATGTTTCTGCTGATTGTTTTGTCTTTTTTTAATTATACAAATGCTCAAAATGCCAACATGCCTAAATTCAGCGGGTTAATGTTCGGGGATTATTTTTATTATGCCGGTGCACATAACGGTACCTTAAAAGATTTTAACGGCTTCGATTTAAGAAGAATATATATTACTACAGATTATACCATATCCGATGTTTTCTCATCCCGTTTTCGTTTGGAAGCAAATCAAACTATAAATTCTCTTACTCCCGGAGGAAAGTTCGGAGTTATGGTAAAAGATGCCTGGTTAAAATGGCATAATATTTTTCATGGCTCGGATTTGTATTTCGGTATTTCTCCGACTCCGGCATATGCAGTATCTCAGGCTGCCTGGGGCCACCGCTTCCTGGAAAAGACCATACTTCAGTTAAACGGTATAGTTGCACCGCGTGATCTCGGCGTTGATCTTCGCGGGAATATTACTGAAAGCGGCAGTGTTAAATATTGGATTAAATTTGGAAATAATTCTTCCAACGGACCTGAGTTGAATAAATATAAGCGACTTTATGCAATGATTGAATTGGATCCTTCGCCAAATTTTCTAATGACATTTTATGCCGACTACGCCGGTGAGCCTTCTATCTATGATCCGGTTGACGACAGGCTTAGAAGCAATAATAGATATGTAGGTTCTATATTTTTTAACTATAGAAATGATAGTACATTTTCCGCCGGATTGGAAGCTTTCTTTAATAAAATTGAAAACAATTACGCCCCAACAATTTTCAGCCCTTTGGAAACTCAAACTAAGGAAGGTATTTCTATTTGGGCATGGGGAAATATTTCTCAAACAGTCCGTTTAGTAGGACGCTTCGACTATTTTGATCCGAATATAAATCTTGGAGCAGATAATAAGACACTGATTTTAGCAGGTGTTGATATAAATGCTTACAAAAATGTTACAATAACTCCAAACATAGAAATAATTAATTATCAGGCGCCACCCATAAACGGCGGGGGAAGCAGCGATATAGTTCCCCGAATTACATTGTATTGGCAGCTGTAACTAATTCAAATTAAAAATTCAAACTAACACCAGAAGTCAGTGGTCAGTGTTATGATACTGACCACTGATTGTATTCCCGTTTGTACAGAATTTTCACTTTTTTATATTATCAATTGCTGCATTAACATCATCTTTTCCGCAGGTGCAGTTAAACGGCGCCGGTGCTAAATTTCCTGCAGTAATTTATACAAAATGGTTTGATATTTACAAGCAAAACACAGGAATACAAATAAATTATCAGGCAATAGGCAGCGGCTGAGGAGTTAAGCAAATTATATTATTAATTGCTTTAAAGAAGATGTGATAATTTTCCGGTGCATTAAAATTAATTTTATAAATAATGTTAGAAATCCGTTTTTCGATTCCTTGTATAGGGTATTTGTTACGGAAAGGAAAATCAAGTACCCGGAACCATTCATTAAGTATCCTTATACAAAATCTGCAAATATTTTTAAGTGTACATGAAACAGTTTGTAAACATAAAATGCCTTTCGATAAAGTTATTTGTTTTAAATAAGACCAATTAACATATTGAATTAAAACCAATTAACTCAAACATCTAATCCTTTCTTAATAATTTATTAACACAACCATAATAGTGCGTTAACATAACCGAAAAATTTTAATATTAATATTACGCCACTTAATTCATTTCACTTAGTGACAAGATATTAATTAAACAAACATTTTTTATTAATAAATAAGAAAGAACCAAATGAAAAGAATTGCACTGCTATTTTTTGTCCTCCCGTTTTTCGTTAGTCTGACCAATGCTCAAAACCTTCCTAAGTTTTCAGGGCTTTTTTTCGGCGACTACTATTACGTTGTGAATCACGATAATGCTAATCCCGTTAATCCAACTTCAACTTTAGGAAACGACGGACATTTGGAGAAAAGCCTGGGGATGTTTGATTACAGACGCATCTACCTTACTGCAGATTATGATATTGCCCGGGATTTTTCTGCAAGGTTTCGATTGGAATCAGACCCAAGCGCATCAAGCCTCGGCAGCGGAAACAAAACCGGAAAATATTCAACCATGGTAAAGGATGCATTCATCAAATGGAATAATGTAACCAGCGGCGGCAATATAATAATCGGTTTGCAGGGAACGCCCCAGATTAATATGGCGGAAGGAATATTCGGCTACAGACCGCTGGAAAAAACCATCGAAGATTTGCACGGAATCTCTTCATCAAGGGATCTTGGAGTTTCTTTTAATCAAGTGTTTTCAGAGCAATTTAAAGCCGGGTTACTTATTGGTAATGGCAGCAGCAATAGTGTACCGACAAACAAGTATAAAGCTGCCTATCTCTATTTACAATTCAATCCGGTAAAAGAATTTACAATTTTACTTAATGGTCAGTACAACAGCGGAACTGCCGGACTTAATAACAGAGTAGTAGACATCATACTGAACTATGCGAACAGCTCATTTAGCATTGGCGGGCAATATTTTGCAAATGGAGTTAGTACCGATGCAGGGACATTGCGGAGGAACGGTCTCAGCTTGAACGGATGGGTAGCCCTTACGGATAACTTACGTCTTGTTGCGAGGTATGATAATTACGTACCCACCACAGCATCAACAAAGAACTCATCTTATTCTACCGCTACTCAAAGCCTGATTATGGGTGCTTTAGATTGGAAAGTTGAAAACCATGTGCATCTGATGCCGAACATTGAGACAGTATCATATGGTAAGTCCGGTTCAACAGCCGATGTTTTAGCACGAGTTACATTTTATATCAGTTTTTAATTAAATAAATATTTATATTTTGGAGTAAAATTATGAAGTACAAAATTCTTTCATTAATCGTTTTAATTGCAAGTATATTTGCGGTAAATACGAATGCACAAGTAAAACTAACCGGAGCCGGTTCAACATTTGATTATCCTATTTTTTCAAAATGGTTTGATCTATATAATAAGATGACAGGTGTTGAGATAAATTATGCTTCTATCGGAAGCGGTGGAGGTATCCGTCAGATTACTGAAGCAACTGTTGATTTCGGTGCGTCCGATGCCCCGCTTACTACTGCCCAGAGGGAAGCTTTCAAAAAAGCTAGAGGATGTGAAGTTCTTCATATACCTATCATAATCGGCGGTGAGGCAATCACTTATAATCTTCCCACTGTCCGCACCAGTATTGTACTCGATGGACCAACTTTGGCCGATATTTATCTTGGAAAAATTTACAAATGGAATGATCCGCGGATTACTAAATTAAATCCCGGCATAAATTTTCCTAACAAATCGATTTTGGTTTGTCATCGTTCCGACGGCAGCGGAACATCATTTATTTTTACTAATTTCTTATCAAAAGTTAGCCCCGAATGGGCAAAGAAAGTTGGTTACAGTACGGCAGTTGACTGGCCGGTTGGTCTAGGCGGAAAAGGAAATGAAGGTGTAACCGGTTTGGTTAAACATACTGTAGGTGCAATGGGGTATGTTGAGCTTGCATATGCAATTACAAATCATTTGCCTTATGCCAAAATGAAAAACAGAGATGGGAATGTTGTGCCTGTGAATTTTAATACGGTTACAGCTGCTGCTGCAGGAGCATCCAGACATATGCCCAAGGACTTATGCCCAATTATTACAAATCAGCCTGGTAAGGATTCGTTTCCTATTGCCGGATTCTCGTGGGTAGTTGTTCCGCAAAAAATTAGCAATAAAGCCAAAGCGGATGCTTTAATAAAATTCCTAAAATGGGCAGTTACAAAAGGACAGAAGTATGCGGAAAGTCTTTATTATTCTCCGCTTCCAAAGTCGGTTCAAAAATTAGATATAGCTCAGATAGATAGGATAAACAAATAAGCTTAGGCTTTAATACACGTATTCTTAATTTGAATGATGTACTTTAATCATAACCTTTCATCCCGAAAGCATTCGGGATGATCTGCTTCCGGCGGAAATCTTACCCTTTGGGAGTTTAAGATTAGGAAAGAGATTAAGGGCATGATAAGAATAGATTGAATATATTATTGAAAACAGCTTGCATGCAAAATATAAGCATTAAAGCATAGCGAATTTTATGGCAATGTTTAAAAGATCAACTTCCGATTTTAATGAAGTTGAAACTATAGAAAATGTTCAGGATTTTTTTAAGAAGCATAAGCAAGGCAAGTCGTCGGGCTTTCTAAAAAAAATACTTGGAAACAGAAATCTTGGAGATCTCATATTCGAAAGACTGACACTGTTTTTTGCAGTGTTGGTCTTTCTTCTAGTTATAGTCATGGTATGGGAAATGTACTCCAATTCCCTAATTTCAATCAAAAAAAACGGCTGGCATTTTTTAGTTGGCCAAACCTGGGACCCCGTACTTAGGCAAATATACGGTGCACTACCGGCTATCTTCGGGACACTACTTTCATCTTTCCTTGCTTTGCTTATAGCTGTTCCGCTTGGGATAAGTGTTGCAGTGTTTTTATCCGAGCTTTCACCGGATTGGCTGGAAAAGCCGCTCTCGTTTTTAACCGAGTTGTTGGCCGGCATTCCCAGCGTTATTTATGGATTGTGGGGAATTTTTGTTTTAGTGCCTTGGCTTCAAAACGACTTTGAACCGTTTCTTCAAAATGAATTTCCCAATTCTCCTTTTTTTCAAGGTGCGCCTTACGGCTATGGTATGCTGGCTGCTGCACTTATTCTTTCAATTATGGTTCTTCCCATAATTGCATCCATTTCCAGGGATGTTTTACGGTCTGTTCCGTCGACTCAAAGAGAGGCGGCTTATGCTCTTGGAGCTACAAGGTGGGAGGTAACCAAAATTGTTTTGGGCAATGCAAAGTCAGGCTTGCTTGGCGGGGTTATGTTAGGCCTTGGAAGAGCTATAGGAGAAACTATGGCAGTTACAATGGTTATAGGAAACCGTCCGGAAATTTCCGCTTCGCTTTTTAGTCCAGCTTATACTATGGCAAGCGTTCTTGCCAATGAATTTACCGAGGCAACATCGAATTTATATCTTGGTGCTTTAATTGAATTGGGATTGGTATTATTTATAATTACAATTATCATTAATATGATGGCACGTTTGCTGGTTTGGGGAGTTGAACGAAAATGGAAATAAAACAAGAACGAAAAAATTTTAATCTTTACAGAAGAAAAACAACTAATGTTGTAATGCTTTCCGTTTCATTCATTTCTGCAATCCTAACAATTATGCCGTTAATTTTGGTTTTTTATTACACAATTGCTAAGGGAATAACTTACCTTAATATTAATTTCTTTACAAAGCTTCCTACTCCTGTTGATGTTCCCGGCGGAGGAATGGTGAATGCTATTGTCGGCACATTAATTTTAATAGGCATAGGAGGTGCAATCGGTATACCTATAGGTATTTTTGCCGGAACTTACCTTGCGGAATTCGGAAAAAATAAATTTGCAGCTTTAGTTCGCTTTCTTTCGGATGTTCTTAGCGGCGTTCCCTCTATTGTTGTTGGTATAGTAGCCTGGACGCTTGTTGTAGTTCCGATGCACGGATTTTCTGCTCTTGCAGGCGGAATTGCTCTGGCTATTTTAATGATCCCAACAATTACGCGAACTACCGAAGAGATGATTAAGCTTGTTCCGGACTCTTACCGTGAAGCGGGACTTGCTCTTGGAATTCCCAAATGGAAAACTACTTTAAGAATTGTTTTAAAAACCGCTTCAAAAGGTATTGCAACAGGAGTATTGTTAGGACTTGCAAGAGCTGCGGGAGAAACAGCACCGCTTCTTTTTACTGCTCTTGGAAACAGGTTTTGGTCCACTAATATATTTCAACCCATTGCTTCTTTAACAGTTTATATATACGAATATGCAAAATCTCCTTTCAAAAGCTGGAATGATCAGGCATGGACAGCAGCACTAGTGCTTATTATTTTAATTTCTCTGTTTAGTTTGATATTTAGAATAATAACACGTTCAAAATATAAAAGTCAGACTTAGAATAGGAATTGATAAAAAGGATTAGTAAATATGATAAACGTGATAAATAATGAAACTTTGATGAAACCTTTGGTGAAAAACCCGGACATGGCTGTGCAAACGATAAATGAAATAAAAATATCGGTAAAAGATCTACGTGCTTCTTTCGGAAAAACCGAAGTGCTGCATGGTATTAACATGGAAATTCCTGAAAAGAAAGTAGTTGCAATAATAGGACCTTCCGGCTGCGGAAAATCTACATTCTTAAGATGTTTAAACCGGATGCACGAAGTTGTAAGAGGTACAATAACCGGTCAAATTTTAATTGACGGTAAAGATATTATGCATGATGATCCGGTATATTTAAGAAGAAAAGTCGGAATGGTTTTTCAGAAACCTAATCCATTTCCTACAATGTCCGTATTCAATAATGTAGTTGCAGGTTTAAAATTAAATGGTTTTAGAAATAGAAAAGCTTTAAAGAAAATTGTAGAAAAAAGCTTAAAGCAGGCGGCTCTATGGGATGAGGTTAAAGATAATCTTAATGATTCCGGTGCAAATATTTCGGGCGGGCAGCAGCAGAGGCTTTGTATTGCAAGAACAATTGCTATTAATCCCGAAGTTATTCTTATGGATGAACCTGCAAGCGCCCTCGATCCTATTTCAACTTCCAAAATTGAAGAGCTGATTTTTGAGCTTAAAAAAAAGTTTACTATTGTTATTGTTACTCATAACATGCAGCAGGCTGCAAGAGTAAGCGATTATACCGCTTTCTTTTATATGGGTAATCTAATTGAATTTTCCGGTACAAAAAAAATGTTTACCGCACCGGATAAAAAACAAACGGAAGATTATATTACGGGAAGATTCGGTTAAATTCTGAAGTTATATGAGTACATTCTCTTTTAACTTTATTAACTTATTACTTCTTGAACTTAAACTTAATCTTGAACTCACCCTATAAAGTTCAAGTTCAAGTTTAAGTGTAAGAAGTATAAGAGCAAGAGCAGGAATAATTTTACAAAAAATAAAATGAGGGCAAAATGGAACGGCACTTTGAAAAAGAATTTGAAGAATTAAAAACTACTATAAACAGGATGGCTTCGATTGTAGACGAACAGGTTGAGGACAGTTTTAAGGATATGGAAGATCAGGGGGCTAGGTTATATAAATCAGTTAAACAGCGGGATAAGGAAGTTGACGCTTATGATAATTTGATTATGGCTCAGTGTGAGAACTTATTGGCTCTATTTCAACCTGTTGCAAGTGATTTACGTTTTATTCTTACTGCAATTAAAATAGACAGCCAGCTTGAAAGATGCGGTGATATTGCCGTTAATATTGTACAGAGAATCAAAAAAACAGATAAATTCCGGGAGATAATTGCACAAACCGATCTTCCGGAAATGGCAAGAATTGCAAGAATTATGGTTAAAGATGCAATAACATCTTTTATAAATAGGGATGTAGAGATTGCAAAATCTATCTGGGTAAACGACGATATGGTTGATGATCTTAATAAAAAGATATTTAACCAACTTGTTGAAATAATGAAGTCCGAACCTGAATTGGCAGAAGTCTGTGCACATCTAATTGTGCTTAGCCGGCAAATTGAAAGATTAGCAGACCATGCAACAAACATTTCCGAAGATGTAATTTTTCTTATTGAAAATGAAATCGTTACTCATAAGAAGAAGCTAAAAGATTTTCAAATGCCGGAAAACTAACCATCATCTTAGTGATAAGTACTTCGTAATTATAAACTCATTTTCATTGTTTTTGTTATTCCTATTAAAAATTGTTTTATTGTTAAATTGTTATAATGTTGAAAACAATTTAGCATTACCGGAATTGAACGATAAAGCAATATAACAATTAGACAATTCGTCAATTTAACATTTCATTAACATTCGCTTTATACTTAATTAATATCCAATAGTTACTTTTGCTCTATAAAAGATAAATCTATAATAATCGCAACGGATTATTTAAATGCAATATGCGCAAGCCAAAAATATTTTTAATTCCGTAGTATTTTTAATAGCAGGAATAATTTCAGTCGTTAGGCACGAGTCAATGGAAGCTGTAATAGCATTTGTGTTTTGCGGTATTTTCTTTTTGATTTTACTAATTATTAATAGGAAAGATGTTGAATCCCTGCCGGAGGAATATAATTATAATTAAAAATGATTGACAAAGAATTGAATATAGTTACCGTCGTGCAGGCACGGATGAACTCTACCCGCCTGCCTTACAAAATTATGATGAATTTAAAGGATAAACCTTTACTAATAAGGGAACTGGAAAGGATATCGCTTTGTAAGGAGGCGGGTACTATTGTAGTTGCAACTTCAACCGATCCCTCCGATGATCCCGTTGAAGAGCTCTGTAAAAAAGAAAAATTTAATGTATTCCGGGGACACCCGCTGGACTTACTTGACAGGCATTTTAGAGCTGCGCTTGAATATAATGCGGATGTGATTGTAAAAATTCCTTCTGACTGCCCGTTGATTGATCCGCGTATAATTTCCAAAGTAATCAATTTTTACAAATCCAATTATAATTCTTTTGATTATGTAAGCAACCTTCATCCGGCAACTTACCCGGACGGCAACGATGTTGAAGTAATAAGCTACAATACACTAGACGACGTTTGGTGCAATGCCGAAAAAGATTTTGAGCGTGAACATACAACACCTTACATATTGGAAAATCCGCATTTGTATTCAATTGGAAATGTGTACTGGGAAACCGGACTGGATTACTCTTTGAAATACAAATGGACAATAGACTACGAAGAGGATTATTTATTTATAAAAGCAGTATTTGAAGAATTGTATCCTAAAAACCCCAGGTTTTCATTAAATGATATTTTACTTCTGCTTGATGAAAAACCGGAACTAAAAAAGATAAATGAAAAATACATAGGTCATATATTAAACCCTATTGCTTAATCGGCCTCGGAAATATTTGTATTAATTAAGGATCATTTTTATTCAAATATAAAACATTCGGATTAAATATAATTTAGCAAAATATAACGGTAAGTTGAGATGGTCTTTCTACACTATGAAAAGTTATTACAGAATTTGTTAGAGAAAAATGAACAATACCTTCTATTGGGTTCGAACGGCACAAAAAATTTAGAAAATCTTTCCGGACACATAAACGACAAATCCGTAAATATAGAGGTTGCAGATCAAATTATTATAGAAAAGTCTGTCGGATTAGCGCTCCATGGAAAAATTCCGATTATTCATACATCCGCATCGTTTTTAACCGAGCGGTATTTTGAAAAGATCAAAAATCAAATAGGCATTCCGCAGTTGCCGGTAAAGCTTATAGGTAATTCTGCGGGGTTTTTATCGGAGACAAAAGATTTAGCTTATCAGACAGTTGAAGATATAAGACTAATGAGTTTAATACCGGGTATGAATATTTTTTGCCCTTCCGATGAAGAAGATTTGTTACTTGGACTCCCGGAAGTTCTTTCTTCAAATTCTCCATTTTATATAAGGTATAATAACGTAAAGCCTGCAGTAGTTCATAATAATTCCTTTAAAATCGGTAAGGCAGAAATAATGTCTAAAGGTTTCGATATAACCATATTAACTTACGGTTTTATGCTGCGTGAATCTTACAAGGCTAAGAAGGTTCTTGAAAAACTCGGCTATTCGGTTGGATTAATAAATTTAAGAACATTAAAACCGATAGATCACAAAGAAATATTTAAAGCAATAGGAAACTCTTATTTAATCGTTACTGTTGAAGATCATTTTATTACCGGCGGTTTATATTCAATTATTTCTTCAATGCTGGTTAAAGAAAAAATTGCCGCAAATATCCTTCCTATTTCGTTAAAGAGAAGATGGTTTAAGCCGTCTTTGCTTGATAATGTACTCGAATACGAAAGATTTACCGGCGAGCATATAGCACTAAAAATTATTGATTCGCTTCAAAAGGAAAAAAAGTTTATTACGCATCTATCTCATATTAGTTGAAATTCGCTTCTCCGTCAGCCGGGTGAAGTCAGCGGCTGCAGATGCTGCCAACCCGGTTGATAGATTTATCATTCATAGCATAGCGAAGCAGCCAACCCAAAAATGCCAAACTAATCCCGATACTATTGGGAAAAGCATGGTTCAAGTTTAAGATTAAGTTCAAGTTCATGCAATTCATACAGTCATGCTTCTAAAATTTAAGATTATATTTACATGGAAATCTTGGCTCAAAAGACAAAAATATGATTGAGGATTTTAAATATTGTTTTCTAAAAATTCCTTTAGCTCGCTTACTTTGTGAAAAACATAATCATTATCCAGATTAACAACTTCTTTCTTAGTGTAACGGTCCCAAACAACAGAAGCTATTTTAACTCCGGCCGAACGCGCTGCTTTTATATCGGAAGGAGAGTCTCCTATCATTAAAACTCTTTCTTTTTCCAGATTAAATTTATCTACAAATTTATTTATTCCTTCTGCATTCGGCTTATGTTCCGATACATCATCCCCGGTTACAATTAAATCGAAATAATTAAATACATCCAACTTTTTTAGAGTAATTAAAGCGGCTTTACGTCCTTTGCCTGTAAATATGGAAACAGGAACATTCTTAGATTTTAGGAATTCCAAAATATCTTTTATGCCTGGGTAAAGTTCCGCCATATAATGATTATCGGAATAGAAGCTGTAATAATCGTCTTTAATCGCTTCATAATTATCACCGCCCCATTCTTTAAGAATTACATCTTCCGTCGGTCCGAATAGAGCAGTAATTTCTTCATTAGTTAAAGACTTGTGTAAATATTTGTTTGTTATATATCTAAATGATTCGAAAATCAAATCGTTGGTTGATGTTAATGTCCCGTCAACATCGAATATAATTCCGTCAAAATTGTGCATGATTTGCTACTTAATATTTTTTCTTTATGCAAATTTAATTAAAGAAAAAAAATGATTAACCATATAAATTAAACGGTTAATCATTTTAAGAGATATGAATAAGGGCTGAGAGGGAATTCCTCCCAACCCTGAAAATTTATTTTGTTGCAGGTGAGTTTAATTTTTTCATTCGCTCAATGCGGTTTATTTCCTGCTGTACACCACCGGTACCCGGTAGCATCTCCTGAAGCTTTTTAAGTATTCCTATTGCCTTATCGTATTCTTTTAGATTTATGTAAGTTCGTTCCAGCATACTAAAAGAATTATAGGGTGATTGCAGTTGATTTAAGCTTGAATTCAAATGCTTTAACGCTTCCTTTTCAACATCTTTTGCCATTTTTCTATATTCGGTTAAATCACCGGCACTGTAATACATATTACTTATATCATAAAGGAACCTGTAATCCATAGGAACAACACTTCGAGGAATTTCCTTTTCCATTTTGTTCAGAGTTGCAACGCACAACGAATCATTATTCATATCATTTTTATAATAAAAAGCCAGCCTTATAAATGTATTCCTGTAGTTTTGAATTAACCTGCTTTCCGTATCGTCAAAGAACATTCCCTTGCGGTCCAAGCTTCTAAACTTAAAGCCCGGTTTATAAGTTTCGGAATACGAAGGATTAAGATCGAAAAGGTCTTCCTTGGTTATTTTAGTATCTACATATTCCGGTCCGGTTCTCTTTTGAGGAACAAGCTGGGATGCTAATCCTTCCAGTTTAAGATAATCATCCAATCCTATGTAACAATCGGGAGAACAAGTTGAAGCAAAGTATATCGGCCTTGACCATGTATTGTTTTCAATAATGTTTCTTACAACAATGTCCTGCATCCTTATTCCTTTAACACCGCCGATTTCAATGGTATTATTCATTCGCCATGTAAGCTCACCGGTTTTTATTACCGTTGAATCAGTTACATGAAATTCTTTAATTGCCTTTTGGGAAACCGGTACGGAAACTAATTGAGAATTCCATTGTATGGGCGAAAGATTTTTTATCATTTCATTTGTTAGACTGAACTTAACTTTTAATGCGCCGTAAGGAGAAGTATTTTTTAGCTGTTCAACATACCAATCCGTATTTGCAAGGCTTAAGCAGACTACTCTAACATCACGCCGTACTCCTTCTACATCCTGCAGGTACCATAGAGGGAATGTATCATTATCTCCGTTTGTAAATAGAATGGCATTCGGTTTACAGCTTTGTAAAAGGTTATACGAAAAATCCCAAGGCAGCCAATCCTTGGATCTGTCGTGAGTATGGTAATTTATTCTTAACATATTTACCGGGATTAATAGAATTGATAGCCCCAGAAAAGTATAAGCTACGGTTTTACCCAGCGTACCGTCTTTTAATTTTTCTTTTATCCAATCATAACCTTCTCTTATACCAACAGATATCCAAACCGAAAAGACAAAAAAAGCGCCGGCATAAAAGTAAAACCTATCTCTTGGCTGCGGCTGCTGCTGGTTCTGGTAAAAAGCTATTAAATACCCCATAAATATAAATAGTATTAAAAATGCCGTACCCATTTTCCAATCTTTTTTAAATAGGAAGAACAGGCCAAGTATTCCCATGAAAAAAGGAATACCGTAAAACTGGCTCCACTTTACTCCGGAATCCTGTACGGTAGATACCTTTCCTATAAAATCCCATCCAAGATATCTGTTAAACATATGATTTATTTGATATCTCCATAGGAAATCCAGATCACTTTTGTAGTTTGTGTAAATACCCTGTTGGTTCGGCTCGGAAGAAAATCTTCTTTTAAAGATGGGGAAATCGCCATATTGTTCGCGGTCCAGGTAATAAACCAGTTTATGAAAATTATCCGGCCAGTTCTCATTCATAGGCGGGCTCTTCTCGGAACGCATAATTATCATTGTGTATGTTGTAAATCCCAGCAAGGTAAACAGTAAAGCAGTACTTGCCAGGTTTGCAAGACTCTTGCTGTTTTTCTTAGACCAATGCATAACGTAAATTATTACGGCAAGAATTAAAAGGAATATAAAAAGGTTGGTAATTGCTCCCGAACCGCCTACAGCATCAAGAAACTTAGGAAGTCCTTTGACAATACCGGGATATGCGAATAATAAAATTACGCTTGCAACGATAATAGGAATATAAAACGAGTTCCTGTGCATTATTTTCTTCCAGGTAATCCCCATAAATACGGCAGATACTGCAACCATTATCCAAATAAACCTGGAATCGAAAGCTTTGTATTCCGTCGGAGTTGGTGGTGTCTTACTGGTTTGCGAAGCCCACAATCCGATTGCAATTATAAGAAGTATACCCAGATGAATTAAAAATATGTAAGATGATTTCTTAAATGCCTCGTCATCCGTAACATACTTTTTCATTACAACTACAAAAACAAACGTAAACAGCGCAAGTACACTCATCAGGTGAACGCCGAAAGATAAGCCGATTAAATAAGCCATTAGTACTATATATTTTTCGCTGCCTATTTCATCCGAATGTTCATTCCATATCATCATCAACCAGACTATTAAGGCAAAGAGAAGGGTACTAAGCGCAAAGTAGTTGGATTCCGTTGCGTTAAACCAGAAGGTATCCGAAAAAGCAAAAGCCAATGCACCTGCGGCGGCGGATATATAAGTTAAAAGCGCTTCACCTAAAGTCTTATGTCCTTTTCCCCTATAGTTTTCGAAGAGTTTAATAATTATAAGGTAAAGAAGCAGAATAGTGAATGAACCGGAAAGTACAGATACCGTGTTTATTCTGAACCCAATATTTGAAGCAAAAGGAATCATGGAAAAGAATCTGCCTATAATAAGCCAGAATGGCCCTCCCGGCGGGTGCGGCACCATTAAAGAATATGATGCGGCGGAAATTTCTCCCGGGTCCCAAAAGGAAACCGAGGGCTGTACGGTGAAGAACAATATTATAGTAGTTAATAAGAACACAAATGTCCCTATTATTCTTTTTGCTAATTTAGCGGTCATATCTTTTACCTTATTGAGAGTGAAAAGTTTTTAGAAAATTTCGAGGTAAAATTATGTAATTTAATTGAATTATTCGAGTCGGCATTTAGAATCTTTCAACAATTATTCTTCTATTTGTTACTTTGTTTTTTTATTTGTTTAATCTGGTTTATTTGGTCCTGAACTCCTCTTAATTGAGGAAATCTTGCTTTTAATTTTTCCATTATATCAATCGCTTTATCATATTCCTTTAAGTTTAAATAAAGCCTTTCCAGCATTGTATAAGCGTTGTCGGGACTGTTTACCTCGTCTATGCTTATATTTAATCTGCTCTCAGCTATTTTTATAAATTCGTTTGTATATTTTTTATATTTTACCGTGTCACCGGCGCTATAGTAAAGATTCCCTATAAAATACAGCATATTATAATTTATCGGAATTACATTCCCGGGCATTCTCTTTTCCATCATATTTAGTGTATTAATGCACATAGCCCTGTTATGTTTGGTGTTTAAATAATAATAAGCCAGTCTTTCAAAGGTCGACCTGTAATTAAGAATTAAGTTTCTTTCCTGGGCATTAAAAAACACTTTTTTATTGTTTAAACCTCTAAATTTAAAGCCGGGTTTATATGTTTTTGAATAAGAAGGATTTTCATTGAACAAATCTTCCGATGTTATTTTGGCATTTATGTCATTTCCATAAACGTTCTTATTGGGAACCAAACGGTATGCAAGCCCTTCCATTTCCAGGTAGTTACTAAGTCCAATATGGTTATCGGCATCGGGACCACCGGTAGTGTTGGCAAAGTATATAGGTCTGTTCCATGTATTGTTTTCCACAATATCTCTGACAACAAGGTCTTGAGATCTTATCGCTTTAACATCACCGTACTGCAAAGTATTTTTCATCAGCCAGGTTATTTTACCGCTTTTTATAACCGAAGAATCCTTAACATCAAATTCTTTAATTGCTTCTTTGGAAACCGGAACGGAAATCATTTGAGGCTTCCATTGCATAATACCTCCCAGTTGTTCGATCATTGCATCGGATAAGCTCATTTTTATTTTTTTTGCGCCGTAGGGAGAATCGTTCTTTAATTGATAAACATACCAGGGTGTGTTGGCAAGTTCGAGGCAAACAACCCTAACATCCCTTCTTACTCCTTCTACATCCTGAAGGTACCATAAGGGAAATGTGTCGTTATCCCCGGCAGTAAAAAGTATGGCGTTCGGTTTACAGCTTTGTAAAAGGTTATAAGAAAAATCCCACGGCAGCCAGTTACCGGACCTGTCAAGGGGATAATAGTTTGTTCTGAGCATATTGCCGGGTATAAACAGTATTCCTAAAATTAAAAAGGCATACGCGGCTGTTTTTGCCACTGATCGATTTTTAATTTTTTCTTTTAACCATTCCACACCTTCGCGCATACCCACGGAAATCCAAACAGCAAAAACAAACAATGCACCGGGATAGAAATAAAACCTGTCTCTTGGCTGCGGCTGCTGCTGGTTCTGGTAAAATGCAATAAGATATCCCATAAAGATAAATAATATTAGAAATGCGGTAGCCATTTTCCAATCTTTCTTAAAAAGGAAAAACAGGCCTAGTATCCCTATAAAGAAAGGAATGCCGTAAAGCTGGCTCCATTTTATACCTGCACCCTGAACCGTAGAAACCTTACCGATATAGTTCCAGCCAAGGTACCTGTTAAACATATGTTCAATCTGGTAACGCCATAAGAAGTCTAGGTCACTGGAGTAGTTAGTATAAATTCCCTGCTGGTTTTGCTGAGATGAAAATCTTCTTTCGAATATGGGAAAATTGCCATACTGCTGACGATCGAGGTAGTACATTAGTTTATGAAAATTATTCGGTGAGTTTTCATTCATCGGCGGACTTTGATTTGAACGAATAATAATCATTGAGTAAGTGGTAAATCCCAAGAGCATAAAAAGCAGCACCTTAAAGGAAAGGTTAGCAATATTTTTTTTGTTTTTTGTTGCCCAATATATTACGTAAATTATTATGGCTAGCAGAAGGACAAAAATAAATAAACTGGTTAAATCACTGGAACCTCCAATGGCTAGTAAAAGCGCCGGTACTCCTTTAACAATTCCGGGGTATGCAACCATTAAAGTAATGCCTGCAACCGCAATAGGTATGTAAAAAGAATTTCTATGGTATATTCTTTTCCACATAATACCCATAAATATTGCAGAAGCTCCAACCATAATCCAAATAAAACGGGAATCAAAAGCCTCATACTGCTTCGGTGTTGGCGGCGACGTACTTGTTTGAGACGCCCACATACCTATAGCTATTAAAAGCAGTATCCCTAAATGAACTAAAAATATATATGCCGATTTCTTAAATGATTCGTCATCTGTAACGTACTTTTTCATTACAACCACAAAAACAAACGCAAACAAAGCAAGCACGCTCATCAGGTGAACACCGAATGATAAGCCGATTAAATAAGCCATCAGCAGAATATATCTTTCGCTTCCGGCTTCTTTAGAATGCTCGTTCCAAATCATCATCAGCCAGACAATTAATGCAAAAAGAAGTGTACTTAATGCAAAATAGTTTGCTTCGGTTGCATTGAACCAGAATGTATCGCAAAAGTTAAAAGCCAAAGCACCTATTGCCGCCGATGTGTATGTTAAAACTGCATCGGAAATATTCTTATATTCCTTTCCCCTGTAGTTTTCTATAACTTTTATTATAATAAGGAAAAGAAGCAGAATTGTAAAAGAACCGGAGAGGACTGAAACTGTATTAATTCTAAAGCCTATATTCGAGGCAAAAGGAATCATGGAAAATATCCTGCCTATGATAAGCCAGAAAGGTCCTCCGGGCGGATGCGGCACCATTAAGGAATATGATGCGGCTGATATTTCACCCGGATCCCAAAAGGAGACCGAGGGCTGAACTGTTAAGAATAATATAACTGTAGACAGCAGGAACACAAAGGCTCCGTAGAGACGTCGTAAAAGTTTAACGGTCATATTTTTCCCTTATTGAGAATGTAAGTTATAAGAAAAATTAAAAATCAATGTATCGAAAATAATGAAATTATAGTTGAATATGTTAATAATTTTCGGAATTTATAAATTAATTTGACGGATGATTTATTGTTTTGTTCATTTTCTTAGAGACTTAAAGTACGGGGGAAATAAATAAATATTTGCCCCTATTCTTCCTATTATAAATCCAAGAGTTGCGGCTATAACCCCGACAGTATCAAAAAAGTTTATTGCAATGAACATTGTTATAATTATTCCGGAAAACTCCGTTATGGTTGAAAAAGTAATCGGCTTTGTATTATGTGCCCAAACTAAAACTGCTGTCTGAAAGCTTAATAAAACCGATAAACCGGGCATAATGGCCATAATAATTAAAGGCAGCTTTGCAAATTCACTTAACTCAACGGAAAGGCCTGAAATATTGTGAAACCAAACCTCGGAAAGCGGAGTAAAGGCAATTAACCCCAGTATTGCAACAACGGTAGTTCCGAGCATTAAGGCATAATTTCTTAAAGGTTTATATCCTTCTTTATTATTTCCCATAAGTGCAATTCCAACTTCCTGGAATGAAAGTCCCATACTCCTGAATATAAAAACAAATGAAGTAATTACCGGAAGGACGGCAAGGCTTTGAAGTGCCATCCGGCTTTGCCCCATGAAAAAAGTAACCATTGGCTGAGCAGCCAATGTTATTACGGAAGTTAGTGCAAGCGGATAATAGAATTTGAAAATTTCTTTATACGTAATTTTTTCCGGTTCATTGCTTGTAAATTCGCCGGATTTAATTCGTTTTATAACACCTAGTGCCATTAATT
Organism: Ignavibacteriaceae bacterium; assembly: GCA_046705105.1. GTDB lineage: Bacteria > Bacteroidota > Ignavibacteria > Ignavibacteriales > Ignavibacteriaceae > FEN-1297. Next base: position 21,734 of record JBJKQP010000275.1, read on the forward strand.
TAATAGTTGCTGCTTCGCTCATTACACCAGCAGATAATGCCGAAGCACCCACAACTATTCCTTCTACGTTTGTAAAGAAGTGAAGGAAGAGTGCGGTTAAGGACATTGCAGAAAGTCTTACTATAGTTCCGTATGCTACTCTTTTGGTTAGATTATTACGGATTAATATTCCCTGGTAAAATCTTCTGTATCCAATTGAACCCGGCCAGGGCAGTAAAATTATTACACCTGTATGTGTAAGTTGTGCAACCTCCGGCGGAAGTTTTACCAGGTTAATTGTTATGAAATAAAATAACGGCGGGATAATTAAGATAAGCATTAAAGAAGTTTCAATTGCGTTTAATGTATAGGTAAAGTTCCTAAGTTTTTTAAATGAATGGAGATCCTTTACCAGGGCAGTAGAAGCAGTCATTAATAGGATAACGGGTGCTTCAATTATCATAGCAAAAGAAAACGCAACACCGAAGGCGGCAAGGTTATATTCCGGGTTAGTCATGCGGGCAATTACCGCTGAAAGGAAAGGTCCTTCGGCGGACATCATTAACCACGTTGCCGATAGCGGGACCCAGAAACGGAATATTTTTTTAAATGTTAAATCAGTAGATGCTGTATCCATTAATTAAATTTTAAGTAATGTGTTTTCGGAAATTAATTGAACACCGACCATACGGATTGCACAAGTTGGCTTGCAAAAATAAATTATATCAGTGTTAATCCGCTTTATCCGTGTCATCCGTGTTCCATTTAATTCAGTACGGTAATCCCAATAGGAACAAATTCAAAATTACCTTAATCACTATTCCCAAAATAATTTTGCAATAACCTCCGGTTTGGAAAAGTCCTGTCCGGTGTTGGAAAGGACTATATACGAAAAATGCAGACTTGGAATTCTAAAGATCAGATTTCTAAATCCATCCAAAGCTCCGGTATGATAGACAAACTTTGTTCCCTTTAATTTTCCATTTTTAAATTTTCCTATAAACCATCCGAAGCCGTAATTAATTTTTTCCCCGTTGTTAAGTTGCTGATTTGTAAAAGCTTCATTAAGTGTAGATTTTTTAACAAGCTTGTTTGTGTACAGACTTTGATCCCATCTATAAAGGTCCGCCGTATTGGAATAGATTCCTCCTGCCCCGGTAGTGAACTGGTCGTAATCATCTATTTTATACCGACCGGTACTGTCTTTAGCATAGCCGGTTGCTTTGTTTGGAATATTCTTAACCGAAGGAGTAATTACAAGAGTATTCTTCATGCCTATTTTATTAAAAATATTTTTCTTTAAGAACTTAGCAAAAGATTCATGCGATACTTTTGAAACAATCATTGATAAAAGCACAAAGCCGGAGTTACTGTACTGAAACTTTGTGCCGGGTTTGAAATTTAAGCTATCCTGCTTAAGCAATAAATTCCAAACATCTTTATTGGTAATGCCGGAAAAATTGTGGCTGTAGCCAAGCAAAGCATAATAATCCGGTACACCGGAAGTGTGAGTCATTAAGTTTCTTACGGTAATATTTTTATAGTAAGAAGGTAATCCGGGTAAATATTTTTTAACCGGGTCATCAAATCCAATCAGCCCGCGGTCATGTAAAATCATAATTGCCATTGTTGTAAATTCTTTTGAAACCGAGGCAAGATAAAAATTTGAATGTGAATTTAACTGCCGCTTTGTTTTAAGGTTAGCCAAGCCGAATCCTCTGTTAAATATCTTGTTACCTTTGTAAATTACCATAATAGAAAAGCCGGGGGTGTTTTTACCGGTTTTTGAATTGGCTATTGAATCAAGTTTAAGCGAAGCTTTTCTAATCTGAGTCTGGCTTAGCTTAAGGGTGCTTTGAGAAAAATTATTTGTACTTAAAATGAAAATGAATAATATGGTAAGGCTGTAAATTATTTTTCTGTGCATTGTTGTTCCCGGTATTTATTTTAAAAACAATCAAAAATTGAAAATACAAGTTATAAAAAATAAAACTATATTGATTTTAACCGGAGATACTGATTGCTAATTTTCTTATATTTTGGTGTCAATTTGTATGGGTAGGTTCAGACTTTGACCTTCCATTAATAATTCAATAAAAAAATTTAACAAAATACTTTTTGCGCTGTGGCCTTTTGAAAATGAATACAAAAACAACAAGAGCATATAAACGTAAAAGTATTATGCACATATTTATACATTAAGGATACGTTTTGGAAAATAAGTTATTCAAATTAGTTAAAGAAAAAATTAAAAGATATTACGGTAAGGATATAAAAAAAGAGGAAGAACCAAAGGAGGCTAGTGATCATAAAGTTTCCGTGCAAAAGAAAAACAATAAAGTAGTCTCTGCAGAAAAAAGTAAATATAAACCCGAAAGAAAAAATAGGGTAAGCGAAAAAAACAGTAATGCAAGAAAATCTCATCCTTCCGGAAAGCGGAATGAAGAAAAAGATCATGAACATAAAAATGTAAATAAAAAGAGAAATCCGCGGCCGAATAAAGGTAAATCGGCAGGTAAAAAACATATACACAAGGAAGTAAAGAACGAAGAAAAATGGGATATCTCCAACTTTAATGTCCCGGAAGAAGAGGGGAAAACAAGATTCCATGATATGAAACTGCCTGATGTGCTAATGCATGCAATTGCGGATTTGAATTTTAAATATTGTACACCTATTCAAAAGGAAATTTTAGGACCCTGCCTTGAGGGTAAAGATGCTTTCGGACAAGCTCAAACAGGTACCGGGAAAACGGCAGCATTTTTAATTACTATCTTTAGCAAGCTTTTGGCAAATCCCAAATCAGGTGTAAGAAGACCGGGAGCTCCGATGGCTTTAATAATTGCTCCTACCCGGGAACTGGTTATACAAATAGCCAACGATGCCCGTGCTTTATCCAAGTATACTAAAATTAAGATAATGGAAATTTACGGCGGTATGGATTATAATAAACAGCGCAACCGACTTTTACGAAATGTTGTTGACGTTATGGTAGCTACTCCCGGCAGGTTATTGGACTTTAAAGAAAAGCGTGAATTATTTTTAAGAAGCGTTGATACATTGGTTATTGACGAAGCTGATCGAATGCTGGATATGGGCTTTATACCCGATGTTAGAAAAATTGTTAAAAGTACACCTCAGAAAATGAAACGTCAGACTCTTTTCTTCAGTGCTACTTTAACGGATGAAGTTAAAAGGCTAGCATATCAATGGACCAAGGATGCAATTAACGTTGTAATTGAACCCGAGAAAACTGCGGGTGAAAATATAGAACAGATAGTTTATATAACATCGAACGATGAAAAATTTTCTTTACTTTATAATATTATTAAACAGCAGAAACTGGAGCGAATAATAATATTTGCAAACAGGCGCGATGAAACCAGAAAGCTCGAAGAACAACTTGCAAGATGCGGTATAAGCTGCAAAGTACTATCCGGCGATGTAGATCAAAGAGTGAGATTAAAAACTTTAAACGGTTTCAAATCCGGTGAGATTAAAGTTCTTGTTGCAACCGATGTAGCCGGAAGAGGGCTTCATGTGGACAGTGTTAGCCACGTATTTAACTATACGCTGCCGGAAGACCCGGAAGATTATGTCCATCGCATCGGCAGAACCGGAAGAGCCGGTGCAAGCGGAATATCTATCAGCTTTGCATCCGAGGATGATTCTTTCCAGATACCGGCTATTGAAAAATTTCTCGGGCATAAATTGAATTGCATTTATCCCCCGGACGAGTTGTTAATACCTGTTAAATAATAAAGAAATTTTTACCACAGAGAACGCTGAGAAGAAGCTGAGAACACGGAGATATAAAACTCTGAGTCCTCTGTGCATCCTCTGTTAACTCTGCGGTAAAAGAAACATTTAACTACCCATAATCCCGAGAAAACATATTACTCACAAACGTTCAACAAGATTTTTACTTCCCCAAATATTAATATTAACTTTTTGCTTAAGCACAAAATTGTATATAACTTAATATCAAAAATATTTTAAATAATAAACCAACTCGAAAGCAATGCAGCCTTCAAATGATAAAACAAAACCGGGAACAGTTAACAATTATCTTGCAAGACTAATTGTACGTCTGGAGCAAAGAGAAGCCCGGCTGAAAAAACTAAGCAACACTAATTCCAATTACAGGCTTGCTGTTTTTTTAGCGGGTTTAATTTTAACGTTGGTACTTTTTTTTGATCATCTGGAATTTTGGGCTTTAATTACTGCCGTAATATTTATAGTTACCTTGGGAATAATTGCGCATTTTCATGCAAAGCTGGATAACAGCAGAAAAAAATTAAAAATATGGAAAGAAATTAAATCAACACATCAATCTCGATTGAACCTTGACTGGGAAAAAATTCCAAAGGTTAATTATTCCTCTAAGGACATATCAAAACCAAACGAATCGGATTTAAATATCATAGGCGATGAATCTCTGCATCAGCTTATTAACACTGCTGCATCCAAACAAGGGAATAATCTGCTTAAGGATTGGTTGTCTAATTTTAATCCATCGATAGATAAAATTTATAAAAGGCAAAGTCTTGTTAAAGAATTAATCCCCTTAACTCGCTTCCGAGATAAATTAATATTAAATGCAAAATATGCTTCTAAAAAAGAATTTGACGAAATACATGTTTCCCGGTTGTTAACTAAGCAAATAGACGCTAGTAATTTACAAAAAATAATATTTATTGTACTAACCGT
>JBJKQP010000276.1:0-4241 GCA_046705105.1 Ignavibacteriaceae bacterium
GTCAAATATCTTGCGGTTGGTGCATTAATTAAAAAGAAGAAATTATGGCTTAAAAATTGTGTAACTAAAATGATATTATAAATGATGATCCTTGAAAAATCAATTTTCAACGGGGATTTGGTATTTAATGAACTTTATTTATTCATTAATGTATCAACTTAATATTTTCTATCTCAAATTAGTGCAAAGGAAATATTATTGTATGCCATGCAAGTATTTATCTTTTGAAACTAGCTGGAGTAAGAAAAGAATGAAAAGGGTGTATGGCAGAAAATCTTTTATTATTTTTCTATTAATAGTTTCTGCGGGAATTACTTTTCCGCAGATAAATGCTGGTAGAAGAATTTTATCTGCCGGCAATTCCGGAATAAAAAAAATCGGTTCGATTGGTGATGTTTCAGTTAATACCTGGGCCGGCGGCAAAAAAGCTGCCTTCTCATTTACATTTGATGACGGTTATATTTCTCAATACATGTATGCAAATCCTATATTGAAAAGTTTTGGATTCTATGCAACTTACTTTGCAATTACCTCGGTAGTTACGGATACACTTCCTATAATTTATAGATATGATACCTGGCCGCACATTAGAGAACTTGCTGCAGAAGGAAACGAAATAGGAGCACATTCTGTTACACATCCGGATTTAACAACTTTGCCTGTTGGTAATGAAAATACTCCCGGCACAATAACTTATGAATTATACCAATCCAAAAAAAAAATTGAAGAAGAAATCCCCGGTCAAAAATGTATAAGTTTGGCATATCCTTATTGTACATATAACAACGATATTAAAACAGTAGCACATAGATATTACCAGGCTGCACGTACATGCGGCAACGACACTAATCCGGTTAACATTTACGGGATGGATTGGTATTCGGTCAGCTCTTCGGATGTACTTTTTGATCAGCCGAGAAAAACTTTAAGCGATGACCAGGATGAATTCAGCTCTTACACCAACATGCTGCAAAACAAGCTTATACCAAACGGTAAATGGACAGTATTCCTTGCGCATGAAGTCCTTCCTTTTTCACAAATATCTTCCGGTGCTGCCGATGCATTTTATTATCCTGTTTCAACCGAATGGCTCACCGAACTCTGCCAATGGATTAAACAAAAATCCGATAACGGTTTTATATGGGTAGCTACTTTCGGCAATGTAACAAGATATATAAAAGAACGACAGAATTTTTCATATACATTAATCACTTCCAATTCTTCGGAAATTCAATTTAATCCTATAGATGGCCTGGACGATTCCATTTATAATTATCCTTTAACAGTAGATGTAACTGTTCCCGCCGAGTGGAAAAATGTTAAGGTATCCCAGGGCGGGAATGTTTCGTATGTTTCCACTTATGCGAATGGAAACAACACTTACGCAAAGATAAACATTATTCCCGACGGAGGAATTGTTACATTGTCAACTTCACTTAATTCTTTTGAATTATCCGGGACAGTAACTTATGCCAACAATGTGGAAAGTCCTTTATCTAATGTAACTATTGCTTTAAGTTCCAACGGTGATACTTTAAAAACTATTACAGATGCTAACGGCCAGTATTTTTTTATAAACATTACTCCGGGAACATACACACTTACGGCAAGCAGGAACGATAACTGGGGAGGTGCTAATTCAACAGACGCTTTGTTGGCGGTAAGGTATTTTGAAAATTTGGTTTCATTGGACAGCCTGCAGTTGAATGCGGCAGATGTAAGCAACAGCGGAAAAGTAAACAGCACCGATGCTTTAATGATTGCACAAAGATTCGTTGGAATAATTCATTCATTTAAAAAACCGGATTGGGTCTTTACTGCACCGGTAACTGTTACAATAAAAAATACAAATGTAGTTCAAAATATAAAAGCACTTGCCTCAGGTGATATAAATAAATCTTATATGCCTTAAAGCCTTTTACTTATTTTATCAAAATTAATTTTTTCGTCTCCATAAAATTACCGGCCTTCATTCTATAAAAATATACGCCGCTGGACAATTGTAAATTATTAATTGAAAATTGTAAATTGTACCTGCCTGCCTTCTTTGCTTCATTTACCAAAGTAGCCACTTCGTTTCCCAAGATGTCGTAAACTTTTATTGTAACAAAAGTTTCCTCCGGAATGGAATACTCAATTGTTGTAAGCGGATTAAACGGGTTCGGGTAATTTTGGAACAGCTTATATTTTGAAGGTAATATCTCCATTTCTTTCTTGTATATAAAATCTTTGTTTCCGATTAATACCTGATATTTCGAATTAACAATAGGAGCCAGGTTTATCTGATTATTTTCTTTTAGATTATATAACTTATGGATGTAATCATCCCGCAAAAAAACTTCGGTGTTTAAAAAATTGTTTGCGCCTTCTGCTTTTAATGTTAAAGCGGCCCTTTCATTATTTTTAACATTTAAATTAAATGTCTGTCCTTCTGCTATTTGCGGCCTGCTTTCTTTAATTAAGTTCTTATAATTAATTGAAAGATTATCGTTACACAAACTCATTCCGGCATCAACAAAATCGAAGGGTGGAGATAATAAGTCTTTTATATCAAAATCATTACGCGATGCCGAATCGATTGATATTACAACAGATGATTTTAATTCGCTTCCTTTATAAAGAAATAATTTAAGTGAGCTAGCCGGTTCGTTATCTGATTTTTTACCAACTGCACCTACGGGATTATATGGTATTTTTAGTGAAGATAAGTTTTGAAGGTTATTAAAATAATATCCCTCATAAGGTAAAAATGAAGCAGGAGTTTGGTATGAACCGTTGCTCCAAGAATAGATAACCGGATTTTGAGTTATGTTATTAACCGTTACAACACTATTCCAATCCACACTTTTTTCAAACGGATTTGAAATAATATTCCAGCCGCTGTGCAGGGATATTGAATAAGTGTTATCTGCATTTAAAGTTACCGTATTTACATTTTGAGAAACATTTATTGCATTCTTGCTTATAATCCAGAAGCCGTTTCCAGGCTGAAATTTGAACGTCGAAGTATTGCTGTATTCTATTAAATAATTACTTGTATTCCCGTTGTCGTAATAAGCGGTCCAATCCTGTTTGGGAGTACCGGATATTAGTTGAGTAAGCTGTGTGTTTAAATTTCCAGGCAGGCCAATAAGTTTATAACTTGAAGATTTTGTAGGATCGATAAATGTATAATTTTTAGTAACTAATATTGATGAAGGATAATTGAGATTTGTTTTAAATGTCATATCACTTCCGTGACTTGTTCCGCTGCTGTTTGTTGCCGTTAACCTGTAATGATAAGTTGTATTGGGATTCAAACCTGTTATGTTTGCACTTACATTTACATTACTGCTTCCGCTGACAGGACTTTGAGCGGCTGTTACCATACTTCCGTAACTAGTTGTTTGGCCGTATTCAAATTGAACGGTTGTACTAACGCCGTTCGGATTTACAACACCGTTTAATGTTGCCGCTTCCTGGGTAACGTCCGCTGCTGTTCCGGTTGTTACGGCAGCTAAGTTTCCCGTAATGTGAACTAGGCTGCTTTGCATTGCAAAATTATTCGAAGGATCCGGGTCTGTTAAAGTTGAAGGTGTATAATGTTCAACTTGAATAAATACATAATAATCTCCGGATGCACCGGCCGGAATTTGTAATTGAGACAATCCGGTTGAGGTTAAATACATCGTAATATCATAAGTACCTGATGCCAGTTCATAATCATGCAAAATTTCTCCTATTTTAATATCGTCTGCATCTCCCAATGTTATGTTTTTGGATAGAAAGAAATTGCCTCTAATGTTGGAGTTTGGAGATGTTATATTCGAAGGGCCGTAATTACTAATATCAAAGGAAACGTCTGTAGGAGAATCTCCCGGTTTTAACGTTTGAGGTGAGAAGGAAAAATTTGTTACTGCTATATCTGCCTGGTTATTTGATACCGTACCCCATAAGAAGGTTTCGGAATACATGTTGTCTCCTTCATCCGATTCCTGTATTGTATTGGTAGCATCAACAATTATTTCTAATTCATGATAACCTTGAGAAACCGGTACGGATAATTTGTAATCTTCCACATATCCGTAATAATCTTGGGAAATACCATCCCAATACCAGCCGTGTTCAAAAACCCCGTCAAAAAATAAATATACATAAAAACCGTTACCGCTTGGTATATCGGCATCTCTATTAACAAAAGCAAAATCAATAAAAGTTGAATCCGTATTTAATGTACCTATAGTATATGTCCCTTTAACATT
>JBJKQP010000277.1:0-4319 GCA_046705105.1 Ignavibacteriaceae bacterium
ATTTTATTAATGTTACTTCTTTTGTTTGAGCATTATAAGAATATCTTTGCCCTGTAGCCGAGGTAAGAGTCATAGCTCGAAAAATAAGAATACTTCCGGATGCCCACCTGGGATCAAAGGAAGAGAATCGTTGATTTGGCGGAAGCGGTTTTATTTCAGCTAAATTCTCCCCCTTGCTTCCGCATACCCAAACATGAGTAGATGTTAAAGGGCTGTGCCCTTCCATATTATAAACTGCAAAGAATACAAACAAACCGTCAGGAGACCAGTTAGCTGATTTTACTCCGTCTTCCATGTTTAATTTTATTACTTTTTTACTGAAAGTATTTTCTTTATTTGTAATCCAGAGTGTGCTGCCGTTTTTATTTTGAACCTGAATTAAAACTTTTTGATTATTCGGTGATAAAGATAGAGTATCACCTTCAATTTTAATTTTGGGGATAGTTTTACCGGAAGGTTTGTTACTATTCTTGCACCCGCTTAAAAGAGCAGCAATAATTAAACAAAAAGAAAATATCCGTACAGTAGTTTTCATGACAAAATATTCAAAATATATATTTTTAAAATAAACAAATTTTAATTTCGATGTAATTAAAATATAAGAAACTTAAATATTATGGTAAAGATTCATAATAAGATCAAATGGTCAAATCCAATCCATGGAAACAGCATCCAGAAGCCTCTGGATTATATCTCTGTTATGCCCGGTTATTCCTTCTTTTCTAGGAATAGGATCAAATGCGGGAAGGACATCGTGTAAAAATTCAGGCAGCTTTATATTTATTTTTGCCTGCCATTTTTCTCTCCATTTAGAAGGAAGATTAATCGGCAGTTCAATATTAAAAAGAGTAAGATATAGTATTGTCCAAATTCTCGGTGCTGCATTAAGAGAATAGCCGCCTCCTAAGGTAAATAAGACTTTTCCGTTACAAAACATATCGGCAAGTTCAATTATTCTTTTAAATATATTTTCATAATCGTATGTCGTTAGCATTAAGTCTGCTAAAGGATCCAGGTAGTGGGCATCGGCGCCAGCCTGCACAATCATTACATCGGGTTTAAACCATGCAAGCGCTTTAGGTAAAATTCCATTGAAAGCTTCAATGTAAGATTCACCTTGCGTAAAGGGTTCCAGCGGCAGATTAAGTTTTAAGGCTCTCCCCATTCCCCTTCCTAGTTCATAAATCCATCCGGTACCGGGAAACAAATATTCTCCCGATTCATGGAGTGATACTGTCATTACGTTTTCATCTTCATAAAAAATTTCCTGCACTCCGTCGCAATGATGAACATCTATATCAAGATATAAAACGTGTAAACCGGCATTAGTAAATTCTTTAATTGCCAAAGCAAGGTCATTGTAAATACAAAAACCTTCGGCGAATTTTTTCCTAGCATGATGGAAACCTCCGCCAAGCTGCAAAACTTTTTTTGCTTTATTTTCTTTCAAAATGCGGGCTCCAAGTAAAGTGCCTCCTGCCTGGAACCGTGCGCCCAATGCCATGTCTTTGGCAACCGGATTATCTAAAGTACCTAATCCATATTTTTCCATACCCGGAATCTTTTCACCTATACTTAGAGATTCCACAACTTCTATATAAGTTTTATCATGAATAGCAAAAAGATCTTCCGGAGTAACCGGTTCCGGTACCAAAGGTTCTTTAAAATAGCCATACCCCTGCAATAGGTCCAGCATCATATCAATTCGTCTAGGATTGAAAGGATGTTCGGGACCAAGATCATATTTATTATAATCCGGAGTATAGATTATTTTACACATGATATACTAACCGGCCATATTACCTGAAAACCGGCATTGCATATTGCTTCCGCAAGAGATTTGATTTCTATTGAACCAACTCTTAATACAAGCCGCACATTATTATCTGCCTCGGGATAGGACAGGATAGAATTTATATTAATTTTCTTTTCTGCTAAAAGCGAAGACAGCCTTGCAAGCTCACCGTAATGGTTAGAAAGCCTTATATCAAGACGACCTGAGGGCAGGTGAACTCCGGTTAGCAACAACAAGGCGTCCATAAGATCGGTAACGGTTACAATTCCGGTAAGTTTCCTATCTTCCAGTACCGGCAAGCATCCTAATTTTAATTCTCTCATTTTTTGAACTGCTGTTTCAACAGGGTCGTTTGGATGAGTTGTTTGAACGGGATGACTCATCATATCTGCAACTTCGGCATCCGGATCAAGCTGCTGACCGGCAAGCTTGCTGGTAGCAAGTCGTAAATCTCTGTCGGTTACAATTCCAACCAGCTTATCATTTTCCACTACGGGAAGATGCCGGATTTTTTTCTCTATCATTAATCTATAAGCTTCGGATAATTTAACGGAAGGAGAAATTGAAACCGGGTTGGTTTTCATTATTTCTCTTATTAACATAAATACCTCATATACTTTTATATAATCTTTTTAAATCTACAAAATTAGGCTGCAAAAGTCTTTATATTATCAAGCTTAAAGTAACTACAAGAATTACTAAAACATTAATCTGTTAGAAAAAGCATTTTCTATCCATGGGCTATTGATTTATCTACTACATTGTTTTTATTTGATATTGGTTTTAAGGAAATGTCGAAAGTTGATTGTATAGTTTATTATGTGTATTTTTTAATAGAAAAATACACATGGAGATTTTATGAAACGCACAAATATTATTATTGATGATAAACTTATGAATGAGGCTAAGAAGCTTACCGGACTTGAAACGATGAAGGATGTTGTTGATGAAGCTTTAAGAAGACTAATACAAATTAACAAACAGAAAGAAGTAAGGAAGCTTAAAGGGAAAATACACTGGGAGGGTAATCTTAATGAGATGAGGAAGTTTAGATGATTGTTGTGGACTCATCTGTATGGATAGATTATTTGAATGGAAAAGAAAATAATAAAACTAAGTTGCTTGATAGTAGTTTGGATAACGAACTTATATGTATCGGAGATATAATACTGCTTGAGGTTCTTCAAGGTATAAAATCTGATTCCGAATTTAATGCTGTAAAGACTGCCTTTAACATATTCCCTTATTTTGATATGGTTGGTAAAACTATTGCTTATAAGGCTGCAGAGAATTATAGATACTTAAGGAGAAAAGGAGTAACTGTAAGGAAATCAGTGGATATGATTATAGGAACATATTGTCTCGAAAATGGAATTGCTCTTCTTCATAATGATAAGGATTTTGATCTTATGGAAAAACATTTAGGGCTCAAAACAGTGAAATAAAATGATAAACATCAATATTGATTTTAATGATACCTTGATACTGGCATTTTAATAATACTACATGCTTCACATCAGCAAACCCTAATTTAGTAACCCGGCCTTTCCGCACCTCCGGATTTTATATTAATAAAAATATCTTCACCGAGTACCGGACTATTACCGGAAACTATTTCCGCCTTTAATGTCCATAACCATGGAATTTCCTCGATCATCTGAGAAAGTCTTCCCAAAATTTGTTTTATTCCGTCATGGTCGTTTAACTTCATTTCGCGCATTGTTTCTTCAATATCCCTGTCGGTTAAGGGAGTAATTCGCAGAATTGTTTTTGCATCGGAAATTTTCAATTCAATTATAGGCCCGAACAACGGGTCCGGCCGTATTTGAATTAATAACGGATTAACGCCTGAAGAATTAATTTTATCTATATGAATCCCGAAAAAGCTTAAGAGTTTTTTGGAGGATTCGTAATTTAATTCGACTATTTGTTTTGAGGAAGCAGAGCCGGCCAAAATTTCTTGAATAAAATGCCTAGCTTCACCGGCTTTAACATCTTCATACCAGACAAGCTTACCTAAAGGCTGCTTTTTAAATTCAACATAACGAACAATTCTAGTTAGAGCATTTACAGCTAGTTCAGGGAATCGAAATGAAGGAAATTTTCTTTTACTGTATTTACCTTTGGCATTATTAAATAGAGATATAGTACCGGTTGCACCCATCAAACAAAGTAGAACCGGTTTTTCAATACCCGTCTTTTCTTCAACAGATATTACACCTCTTCGAATAGCTTCTGCAATAGTTTCAACTTTACAATTGCCAACACAAGCAAAGCCAACTAATAAAGAATCAACGTCTTCGTTTAATAAGGTTTCTTTAACTGTAAACTCATACATTTCGGGAGTAGTAAATGCACCTAAATTAACTACGCCCGGCCCGTCTATTACTAGATCATTCATCTCACATGAATCGGCAAACAAAGTTGCCATGCCTGCTGAGTTTGCAATAATGCTAACTCTGTTGCCCTTAGGTAAAGGCTGGTAAGATAGTACAAGAGCAACATCAAAAAGATCTTCCAGAGT
>JBJKQP010000278.1:0-3621 GCA_046705105.1 Ignavibacteriaceae bacterium
AAAATTGTTTATCGGAAGCCCTTCTTTATTGGTATACTCAACAAAATCGTTGTTTGCTTCCGTTTTAAGTATTTGCTGGGAAAATGTAAAAGGAGTAGCTGTTAGAATGACAAAAAATACACAAAGAATTAAATAATTCATTTTCATAGATCCCTCGTCAACTTTAATTTAATAACCATTATAACTGCGAAGCCGGAATCACGGAAAGAGAATCGAGTATCAAGAATCCGGTATCAAATATCAAGAATCCGGCATCGAGTTTCATTGATAAGAATATCACTTAATTTCTTTTTAAGCACAGCGCCGTAATATCGTCACTTTGCGGTGTGTTCCCTGTGTGGCTTTTTATATCGACTATCAGTTCATCAATAAAAGATTTTGCACTTGTAAATTTCGTGTCTCTAAAAAAATCAATCAGTCTCTGGTCTTCATAAACCTCTTCGTTCTCATTCATAGCTTCGGGAATACCGTCGGTATACAATAACAGTCTTTCACCATGCTGTAAAACATGCTTTTCACTTTCATACGGCAGGTCCATATCAAGCATTCCGAATGATACACCGCCCTTTGTTAATTCTATAATCTTATTCTGATTATTTAATAAATAAACTGCATTGTGCCCGGCATTTAAAATTTCCAATTCGCCTGTCTGCGGAGTGAGTAATGCGATAAAAGATGTAATATATTTATCGGGAGGAGTAGCGTTAAAAATTAATTTATTTATACGAAACGCAATTTCCGGGAGATTTAGACTGCCTTCAAAGTATGCATTAAGAGATGCATTTAAACTGCTGACAAGAAGAGACGCCGGGACCCCTTTGCCGGAAACATCTGCTATTATCAATGCAAAGCGTCCGTCTTCCAATTGCTTGCAGTCGTAATAGTCCCCGCTTACTTCTTTAGAGGGTATGTTTATTCCTGCAATATCATATCCGTTAATATCCGGGAGCTTATCCGGTATTATTTTCCTTTGAATCAAACCGGCAACCGATAACTCTTGTTCAATCTTTTGTTTCTCAATTTCTTCTTGATGAAGGAACCTATTTTCAATTGCGCCTAAAACCTGCCTGCCGAAAGCATCCAATAGAAGCTTGTCGGTTTCTTCAAAAGGAATGTAACCATACCTGCTTTCTTTATTAATTAACAAAAAATGATATGAAAAATTTTGGAATTTAAAGTCGGCCTCTATTTTGTGTCCGTTTAATTCATCTGTGTTTAAATTGAATTTGCCGGGGAAATAAAAAATTTCATTTTTATTATGTTCGTCCGATACAGCCAGCATGGCTCTGGATGCATTTGTTAAAGCAGCCGCTCTTTCTAGTGCTAATTCATAAAGGAACGAATTCTGATTTAATTTTGTAATTTCTATTCCGGTATCAATCAAACTGTTGAGTTGAACAACCCTGTGGTTTAGAGTGAAAATTAGTTGTTTCTCTTTTCTTCTGTTTTTAAATGCCTGGTATGCATTATTTAGAAGCTGAGTGAAAAGCTGTATGGTAAGCATATCCAGATTGCTGAAGGATTCATTGGAAAGCTTGCTTTCGAGAATAACCGCAAATGAGGAATCGTCAAGCATCGGCAGTGTTATTAAGATATTTCCTTTTGCCGGGAAATCATCAACTACATTTAAAGAATGATTGAAATTATCCAATGTATTTTTGTCAAAGCCGTTATTCTTCTTAAGATTGAAAAGTTCATGCCAGTTACTGTCCCTATCTTTTTTATAGTAAACCCCGGCGCCTTTAACAAATAAATTACCTCTAAGTATATGACAGAATTTTTCCGATAGTTCTTCCAGTGAATTTGATTCGGAAAGTATATCAAATCCTTCCTGAAAAGAATTTAAATGGATCTTAAACCGGTCCAGAAAATTGTTTTCCGTAACTGTTTGCATGGTAAGATTTATTTGTATTTAAATTAGATAATAAGAAACCGCTTCTTATTTTTTTTAATAATATTTATGCCAGCCGCTATTTAATTGCCTCTTCAAGAGATTGTGCTTTCTGGGCAAATTGAAACAGTCCCATAATAGTAAATGTTTTTTCAATAGTCGGATCCAGGTTTACAAAAACAAGCTTTCCGTCTATATGGTTAAGTCTTTCTATAACCTCAATTAGCAAAGATATTCCGATTGAGTTAACAACCTTCGAGTCTTTTAAATCTAGAATAATGGTTTTAATACCGTTATCGATTTGTTTAAATGCTTCGGCAGAAATTTTCTCTCCGCCGTGGTTGTTAATATAACCGTGAGTAGTAATAATTAATTTTTCATTATCTATTTTTGAATTAAGACTAAACTCGCTGTTCATTTAATTCTCCTTTTAGTTAAACTAAATTTTTTATCATTGTAATTTTTGTCCCTGTCGATCCTGATTCAATTAAAAAATCATCAGACATGGACTTCATTAATTTTAATCCCCAACCTCTTTTATTTGGAGAATCAATTTTAGTCAAAATATTCGGGTCGGATACCTTTGCAGGCTCAAATCCTTTACCATGGTCCTCCACAAATATTACAAGTTTTTCTTTCGTCATGGTAAACTCAATTCTAACTTCATCCGGGTTAGTAACGCCTGCATGTTCCAAAGCATTTATTATTGCTTCGGTAACAAGAATTCTTGCTTCACCGATTTTTTCCTCGTCGGAAATGCCCAGGTGAGTCGCAAGATGTTCCATTCCTTTTATTGCGACAACCTCGATGTCGGGAATATGAGGAAGGATTATCGTCATTTTTACGGGTTCTTTCATAGAGCCTCTATTATTTACTTAAAATAATTCCTTAGACATTTAATTTATTTTGAAAAGGTACCGCAATTATCCGAAATGATTCTTAATAATTTATTCCGCGCGTTTTTCTGTTAAGCAGCTTTTTATTAGTTCAATATAACATCTCGTGCATAAGTTATAAAAAACGTTATATAAATGTTGTATAGTAATTAAATGATTTTAAAAGAATTCTATATTAGTGATGCAAAACACAATTTAAAAATATATTTATTTTAGTGCAGCGTAAACAATAACTCAGCGGTGATGGAATATGGTCAGCGATATCTTTTGCAGAAAATTTATTTAATTATTCATCCATTCAATATTTAGGCAAAGCCGGCAAACAAAAAACGAATGTTTGTCTGAAGAATCCTTTGGAAATGACTGAAAGTTTGAATCTTTGTCTTTCCATTCAGACATTAATTCATCCAGGCAAATGATTACAAATAACTATTGGTATATCGAATGTTGAAAAGTGAGCACTTAAAATTTCCTGGCTTGAAAATACTTATTCACAAATTAAATTGATAATTTAAAGTTCAAATAATTTCAATTTTATTTATGCCGGATAAAGCAAATGAGCAAATTTAAATATGTAATTAAGAGAACCGGAGCAGTAGTCCCTTTTAACAGTGAAAGAATTACAAATGCAATTTATAGGGCCGCAGTTGCAGTAGGCGGACGCGATAAGGAAAAAGCAGAAGAACTGAGTGAAAAAGTTATTAATGCATTGGAAGAAAAATATAATGACGGTTATAAGCCTCATATAGAAGAGATACAGGATGTCGTTGAAAAAATATTAATTGAAAACGGGCACGCAAAAGTAGCAAAAGAGTATATCCTTTACAGGGAAGA
>JBJKQP010000279.1:0-2834 GCA_046705105.1 Ignavibacteriaceae bacterium
AAAGCTAAAAATTAATAATTAATAATCGACAATTAATTGATTATTGTTAGCCGTATTTTTTATCATTGCTTAATAAATAATTTTTTAATTTACATTTCGGCTAATTGCAGTAATTATGAAACGCGACTGGGAATTGGTAAATTATTTTGATTCGACATTTAAAAGATTAGATATGGTTTTTAACAAAATATCGTTTCTGACAGGTTTTTCAAGGAAAATATTAACCCCTGCCGATAGTGCATTTTCTCTATCTTGCTGCAAAACATGAGCCGATAAACATATAATAGGTATATTTTTATAATTTTCCATCTTTCGTAATTCTTTAGTTAATTCCAATCCGTCTTTTTGTCCCTTTATTGCTATGTCCATTATTATCAAGTTAAATTTATTTTCATAGATCAACTCATAAAATAGAGTATCGTTTCGGCAGAATTCAAGATGATAAAACTTTCTCAAAAACAGCTTATAGAACAACTGAGTATCGTAATCATCTTCTACAATTAAGATTTTTGGTTTTTCCATAATACAATTTCATTTTAACCGGTTTGCCTTTCGGTATAACGAAGGCAGGAATTTTATTAAATTGGGAACCATTGAAGCGGACCAGGTTCAACGGTTCCCTGTCACCCCCCGGGGTCCCTGCCCTGAGGTTGAATAAAGAGTATTGAAATATAAATAATGAGTTATTAAAAAAAATCAGTAGTTCTACTGATTTTTTTCTAGTCACTCTTCCTAGAAAAAACTAGTCACTCTTCCTAGAAAAATCTAGGAATTCTTCCTAGGATAGTAAGCTAAGTCTTTATTTTTTAAATGGTTAAGTTTTTCTCTATTCGTCTAATAAATGGGATTGAAAGAAATGATAAAATTACCGGTCTATGTTTTACTTCGCCGGGCAGGTAAGATTAAAAGAATGGAAGATTCAAAAACAATTTTGGAATACCGGCTTTAACGAAGCTCACTATTTGGGTACTTACAAACTTGATATTATTTCAGGTTATTTTCAAAGGCAAACCGGGCTAAGGCAGCCGTAGATTTTATATTTAATTTCTGCATTAGGTTTGTTTTGTAGGTATCCACGGTTCTGGAACTTATTCCTAACTTGTCACCTATTTCTTGGTTGGAATACCCGTTTGCAATTAAGCTAAGAACCTGTTTTTCTCTTTTGGTAAGAATTATATTCCTTTTTTCCTGTGAATTTTTATTATCTTCTATTTTCTGAAGTAAGCCTTCAATTAACAATTGTGTCAAACTGCTTCCGAAATACCTTTCACCTGAAGCTACTGTTTTTACTGCTTTTACCAGTTCCTCTTTGCTAATATTTTTATGTATAACTCCGGATGCACCTTTTTGTATAGATGAAATTGCATACTCCTCATTTTCATGCATTGTTAAAATTAAAATATTAACCTTTTTATTTTTTGCCTTAATTATTTCCGTGGCTTGAATTCCCGAAATATCCGGCATGGAAATATCCATTAATACAACATCAGGTTTTAATTCTTGAACTTTTTCTACTGCGGAAATTCCGTTTTCCGCTTCACCTACAATTTTTATTTCATTCAAATCGCTCAACAGGCTTTTTATCCCTGTCCGTACCAATAAGTGATCATCAACTATTAATAAACGAATTTCTTTCATATCAAACTTCTACCGGAATATCTACAATTATTTCTGTTCCTGCACCTTCTTTGGAATCAATTATACATTTTCCGTTTAACGAGAATGCTCTTTCCGACATGTTAGTAAGTCCAATACCTTTTTTAGTAGAATCTTGTTTAAGATTATTAATATTAAATCCAATACCGTCATCTTCGATTATTAATCTTAAAAAATGCGGGTGCCTGACCAATTGAAGACTGAATTCTTTTGCCGAGGAATGTTTCACAATATTATTTAATGCTTCCTGGGAAATTCTGTACAAACCGGTTTCTATTTCAGGTGCAAATCTGCCGTTAAGTTTATGCACCAGGAACGTTGCTTTAATATTGCTTTTTCTGGATATATCATTACACAATGCTCTTAGTGAAGGCTCCAGTCCGAAATCATCTAAAATCCTTGGTTTAAGCTCATAAGAAATTTCTTTTATTTCCGATGTTGCTTTTTCTATAAGATACGAAATCTCTTTTATCTTTTCCATCCTGCTTTCTTTGCTATGGTTGTCTTCTTTTAACAATTCTAAGTTCAATCTAATAGAAGTTAGGATTTGGCCTATACTGTCGTGCAGTTCCCTGGAAATTTTTTGCTTTTCTTCTTCCTGTAATTTTTGCATCCTGTTGGAAAGTTCCCTTAACCGTTCTTGAAATGAGGTTAATTCGTCTTCAACTTCTTTTCTACGGGTAATGTTATTACAGTATATTTGCCCGAAGTTCATTTCGGGAATTCCTTTAATAATTACATCATAATATTCTTTATTTATCAGGGCTGTTAAATGTTCTGATTTACCTTCAAGTATAAAATTATTAAAATCAAAATCACAAAGTGAAGGAAAGATTTCCGGCAAGTTTGTGTTATTCATATTTATGTTTGTAAACAACTTGTTTCCTGCATTATTAGAAAGAATGATTTTCCCCAGCGAATTAAACCTATACAAAGGATCGGGATCCAATTCGGCAAACAATGCCATCAGCCTGGCATTGTTTAACTCCAAATTTTCTTTCTCCTGCAGATGCTTTTTATTTTGTGGAATTACAATGTGCACATAAAAAATGTAAATAACACCCAAAAGAGCAAGACAGAATAATATTGAAAATATTATCGGGTTACTTAAGCTGAAGAATAAGTCTTTTGCTTCCATATTTAAATAAGATGAAAACTACAACCATGAACAGGTCAAA
>JBJKQP010000280.1:0-4427 GCA_046705105.1 Ignavibacteriaceae bacterium
ACTAATCGAATGGTTAATAGGATAAACGAAATATTTTATAGATAGATATTTTGCAACCTTTTTAAGTTTATAACATCAGATAGCCTGAAAAATTAATTCTTATGGAATAAGGAGAGAGACTTCGTCCAAAAAAATTTTTGAAAAAAAAAGGAATTTAAAATGATAAATATACTGGAAGAATATTGCCCGCAAAATCATCCGTGTCCCGTAGTTAATGTTTGTCCTTACGGTGCAATCTCTCAACCTGATATATTCAGCCCGCCGGAAGTTGATGAAGAGCTATGTACCGAATGCGGGGAATGTACAAATTATTGCAATGTTTTTAGCACCGAGAAAAGAAAAGCAGTTTAAAAGTAATTAAAAACTTTAAGGGCTTCCGTTCGGTGGAAGCCCCTTACCTCTGAATAGCCTATCTTATTAAGTTACCTTACGCAAAGCCAATGCTTGGAGTAGAGGAATAGTGGAATAATTGAGTAAATTCCAAAATTTCAATATTCCATTATTCATAGATCCGCGTAATATGAATTAATAATAAGTTTACCGGTATATCCGTAATAAAAACTGCAAATATATTATATTGCGTTAAATCTTAAATAATTATTTATAAAATTTAGGCCTTACAAATGACTGAATTACTGAAGCAAGCTTTTGATCCTGAAACATTTCGCAACCAGGGGCACAGGCTTGTAAACATGCTGGCGGATTATTTGGAATCAAATAAGAATTATGAAACAGTTTTTCCCGTTCTGCCTTATTCTTCTCCCGAAGAATTAAAGGAGGAATGGGAGAATAAATTTGAAAATGAACAAGGTGATCCGGAAAGGTTTTATTCCGATGTTCTTAATAAATCCATTCATCTTCATAATCCTAAGTACATGGGGCATCAAGTATCACCGGCACTGCCGCAGGCTGCTTTATCGGATTTCCTAAGTTCATTTCTTAACAATTCTCTTGCTGTATATGAAATGGGCGGTATCGGAATTGCAATGGAACAAATTGTAATAAAAATTTTAGCTTCTGCAATGGGCATGACGGATTCTGCAGACGGTGTACTTACATCCGGCGGAACAATTGGCAACCTAACTGCTTTACTAGCTGCCCGGCAGATTAAAGCTAAAAATAATGTTTGGAAAGAAGGAACGGAAAAGGAAAGTTCACCTGTTTTTATGGTTCCGGAGGCATCTCATTACTCGATTGAACGCGCTGTTAGAATTATGGGGCTGGGAGATTCCGGGATAATTAAGATTCCGGTTAATGAAAACCTTAAGCTTGATATAAAAATAGTTGAAAGGTATTATTTAAAAGCAATCGAAGAAGGTAAAAATGTAATATCACTTACCGCAAATGCATGTTCCACTTCGCTTGGCCTGTTTGATCCGCTTAATGAACTGGCAGATTTTTGCAGGGAAAAAGATATATGGTTCCATGTTGATGCCGCACACGGAGGTCCTGCCGCATTTTCTAAAAAGTACAAACACCTTGTTTCCGGTATTGAAAAAGCCGACTCCGTAGTTATCGATTTTCATAAAATGCTTATGCATCCTTCTTTGATTACCGCAGTCTTATTTAAGGAAGGAAATAATTCATACCGGACTTTTTCTCAAAAGGCGAATTATCTGTGGGAAAGCCGGAATGAAAAAGAATGGTTTAATCCCGGTAAAAGAACCTTGGAGTGCACAAAGAATGCAATGAGCTTAAAGGTATTTTTAACTCTTAAAACATTCGGTATAAAATTATTTGACGATACCGTAACCGTTTTATTCGATTTGGGAAAAAGATTCGGCGAATTGATAAAAGGAAGAAAAAATTTTAGTCTTGCAGTAGTACCGGAAAGTAATATAGTTTGCTTCAGATATAATCCTGATTCTATTACTAATGAAGAACTTGACACTCTAAATAAAAATATCAGGCAGAAAATTATTGAAGACGGAGAATATTTTATCGTTCAGACAGAGATAGACGGAAATATCTTTTTTAGAACTTGTTTGATGAATCCTTTTACTACCGATAAAGAACTTACAGGCTTGCTGGATAAGATTGAAAAAATCGGCGGTAAATTATTAACACATTTTAGCGTTAAATCATAAACCGGCATGCCGTAACCAATTATGATTGCCAAAACTATAAATGAATAGTCATATGTTAACGATGTCCGTTTCGTTTAACGGTTACATAATTCTTCTGCAGCGACCGACTAGCGTTTTACGCTAAACGATACCGGCTTCTGCCTAAGGCATCCCTTCGGGGGTTACCGAATAACGCTAATCAATTTTTCCCTCATTTTGTGCAAAATTTAAGGATTAATCGATTATCCGCTTGATAAAAACCACTCTTAATTATTTATTATTTACGTAAATTTTCAATGTAAAAGTGTATATTTTTATCTATTAATTTATCCCCAAAAATAATTTTATGAAACCTCCGGAAGCTGAAAAAATTAGGAAAGAAATAATAAAGCATAATCATTTAAGAATAGACAATTATTATTGGTTAAAAGAAAGAACCAATCCCAAAGTTATAGAATATTTGAAGTCTGAAAATGAATATACTGATTTTATATTAAGAGATTCTGCGCCGTTAAGAGAAAATTTATTCAACGAAATGACCGGCAGAATAAAACAGGAAGATACTTCTGTTCCATATAAAAATAACGGGTATTATTATTACCACAGGTATAATAAAGGAACCGAGTATCCCGTTTATTGCCGTAAAAAAGGTACTCTAAATGCATCGGAGGAGATTATTCTTGATGTAAACAAGCTTGCAATGGAATATGAATTTTTTAATGTAACAAATTTAAATGTCAGTCCCGACAATAAATTGTTATCTTATGGGGTTGATACATCCGGTAGAAGGCAGTATGAAATTCATTTTAAAGATTTAACTACAGGCGTAATGCTGCAAGATATAATACCAAATACTACTGGAAACACCGCCTGGGCAAATGACAATAAAACAATTTATTATTCGCAAAAAGACCAGGCTCTCCGCCCGTTTAAAATCTTCAAACATTTAATCGGTAATAAAAATGATAAAGAAATTTTTCATGAAACCGATGAAGCATTCGGAGTTTATGTCTATAAGACTAAGTCTAAAAAATATATTATTATCGGTTCGTACAGTAATCTTTCCAATGAGTATAGATTTATGGATGCAGATAACCCGGATGATAAGTTTAAGATTTTTCAGCCGAGAGAAAGAGCACACGAACATTATATAGATCATTTTGAAGGTGATTTTTATATAATAACTAATCTGGATGCTAAAAATTTTCGTCTGATGAAAACGCCTATTGATAAAACATCAAAGGTAAACTGGATTGAAATTGTTCCTCACAGAAACAATGTACTTCTTGAAAGAATTGAAACATTTAAAGATTATTATGTATTGCAGGAAAGAACCGAAGGAGTTAAGAAGCTTAAAGTAATTAATAGAAAGGATAACTCGGGGCATTATATTCAATTTAATGAAGATACGTATGTTGTATATTTAATGGAGAATTATGAAATAAATACGGATAAATTGAGGTTTGTCTACAGTTCTTTAACTACACCCGATTCAACATATGATTATAATATGAGAACAGGCCAAAAAGAATTATTAAAAAGAGAAGAAGTGCTGGGAGGTTTTAATCAGGATAATTATAAATCGGAACGTCTATACGCGACCGCTGCAGACGGCACAAGGATACCAATCTCCCTTGTCTTTAAAAAAGGGACGGATAAATTAAGACCGAATCCTTTATTTCTTAATGGTTACGGTTCTTACGGTATAAGCAATGATCCTTATTTTAATTCAATAAGACTAAGTCTGTTGGATAGAGGTTTTATTTTTGCAATTGCTCATGTAAGAGGCGGGCAGGAAATGGGAAGAGAGTGGTACGAAGATGGTAAACTTCTTAATAAGAGAAATACTTTTACGGATTTTATTACATGTGCAGAGTTTCTGGTTAATAAAAATTACACATCAAGGGAAAAACTTTTTGCTTCGGGCGGAAGCGCGGGCGGATTGTTAATGGGTGCTGTTGCTAATATGCGACCCGATTTATTTAAAGGCATAATTGCTGGTGTTCCGTTTGTTGATGTTTTAACTACTATGCTGGATGAAAGTATTCCTTTAACAACCGGCGAATTTGACGAATGGGGAAATCCTGCCGATAAAAAATATTATGATTATATCCTTTCTTATTCACCTTATGATAATGTTGAAAAGAAAGCTTATCCTGCTATGCTGGTAACTGCCGGCTTACATGATTCACAAGTTCAATATTGGGAACCTGCTAAGTGGGTTGCAAAGCTGCGCAGTATGAAGACCGACAATAATCTTTTGTTGTTATATACTAACATGTCTGCCGGTCATGGAGGAGCATCGGGACGATTTGAAAAGTATAAATTAATTGCTCTTGAATATAGTTTTATTCTTGGATT
>JBJKQP010000281.1:0-3676 GCA_046705105.1 Ignavibacteriaceae bacterium
GCTTATGCGGCTAGAACAATTCTTGAAGCAATTAAGTATGGCTGGGATCATGCAACAATAGATAGTAATTCTTTTTCACCTTCTTTTGTATATAACCAAATTAGATATGGAAAAGGATGTAACTCAGGTACTTCTTTGGTTGATGCACTGGATGTCCTTAAGGATAAAGGATGTAACAAATTAAAAGACTTTGCATATGACTGCGACCGGGAAGTTACAGAAAGAGATAAACAGGATGCGGAAAAATATAAAATTATAGAATACAGGGAAGTTGCAAATGCATGGACTGAAAATAAAAGTATGTATGTAAAGAAAAGTATTTCCAATGAAAGGCCGGTTGTAATTGCAATGAATTGTCCGGCTTCGTTTGATAATGCCGGCGAACTTTGGGAACCGGACAGCAGCGATTACAAAACTCATTGGATGCAGGGACACGGTATAACCGTAATAGGATATGATGATAATAAATTCGGAGGAGCGTTTGAGTTAATAAATAGCTGGGGAAATAATTGGGGAGATAAAGGCTTTACATGGATGCGGTATTCGGATTTTCAAAGATTTTGTGTTTATGCTTTTGAAGTTCTGGATAAAACAAATCCTTCTCCTGCTCTGCCGGATTTAAACGGCTCATTAACCTTTAAAGAAAGTAACGGGGAAAATATGAAAACCAATTTTAACGGAGAATATTTTGTAATGCAAAATTCTTACCCGGCCGGTACCTTGTTCGAACTTAGGATCTCCAACAATGAGCCTGCATATGTTTATGCTTTCGGTTCGGATAATACTTTTAAGGTAACAAAAATATTTCCGTTTAACAAAAGAATGGTTGCATATCTTCCTTACAAAAAGAATAATGTAGCTATTCCGGATGGAGATCATTTTAATATGATTGATTCTACTGCAGGTTCTGCTTATTACTGTTTTTTATATTCTAAGAAAAGTCTGGATGTTGATGATATTATAAATAAAATAGAAAATGGTAAAGGAAGTTTTGCCGATAGATTAAATGAAGCAACGGCAGAAATAGGAGTTGAAAAAGGTAACATAAATTTTTACGCAGGAGATGAAGTTAAGTTTATTGCTAGAAGCCGCGGGAAGTTAGTCGTGCCGGTTTTAGTTGAAATACCCAAATAATAAACTTAGTGCCTTAGTGACGGAATAGAAATGCCACAAAGCCACTAAGTCACAAAGAGATACGAAAATGAAAGTTTATAAACCGTTAACAGAAAAAGAAGAGAAAGTAGGAAAAGCAATTATGGATGCCCCTTACCAAGTTCACAAAAATTTAGGACCTGGGTTATTGGAGAAAGTTTATGAAATATGTTTTGTTCATGAATTAAGAAAGAGAGGATTGGATGCTCAGAGGCAAATTGATATTCCAATTCATTATGACGGGATGATATTTGATGAAGGCTTAAGACTTGACGTGCTTGTAGAAAAGATTTCTATATGTGAATTAAAAGCTGTTGAACAAATAAATCCTGTTTGGCAGGCTCAAGTATTAAGTCATCTTAAATTAACCAATCTTCGTCTAGGATATTTAATAAACTTTAATGTGCCATTAATTAAGCAAGGTATAAAGAGATTTATATTATAATCTTAGTGTCTTTGTGCCTTAGTGGCGGAACTAAATTGCCACAAATACACGAAATCACAAAGGGACACAAAAAAAATATTAAAATAAGAAAGAACATTATGAAGATTAATAAATTTTTAAGGTTGCTGATATTATTTCTATTTCTAACTACCGCAAATAATTTGGCACAAAATAAAATCAACACATCATACGAATATTCGAACCATAATATTTTTATATATTATGATTTTACAGGAGATGCTTCTAAGGAATACGATGTTTCAATTTTACTTAAAAGAACTTCCCAGCCGGACTTTCTTTTAAAGCCCGGTTCGTTAACCGGTGATCTGGGTAAGGGGAAGTTTGCAAATGAAAAGAGAAAAATTACCTGGCACTTAACTCCGCAGGAAGAGTCAAGTCTTACGGCAGATGATTACTACTTTGAAGTTACGGCAAACGAAATTAAAAGCGGCGGAGGATTACCATGGTATGTTTATGTAGGTGGAGTTGTATTAGGAGGAGGAGCGGCAGCTTTTCTTCTTTTAAATAAAAAGAGTGAATCAACCGGTACAGGTTCCGAAACTTCTTTTCCGAATCCGCCGGTAAGACCATAATAATAGGAGCGTGTGAAATGAAATTTTTGATGACAATATCGACGTCATTTATTATTTGTTTTACTTCCTTTGCTCAATTAAAAGGTACTACACAATCCGGCAGGTTAATACCTATAAAAGATAAAACAGAAATAATAGATACAAACCCGCCTAGAATTAATTTACTTGAACCCATAATGACAAATGGAAATGAATTAACTGTTGATGAAAAAATGTTGACTATTAGAGGTGTTGTAAAAACAGGTAGTAAGATAAAGGAAATTTCCGTAAATAATAAAACAGTTGTTCTGCTAAACAACGGTGAGTTCTATATAAATTATGAACTAACATACGGTAAGAATAATATTATAATTAAAGCTGTAGATGAGCGGGATAGTTCTTCTTCTAAAAATATTATTGTGAACTGGACTCCGGATATTACAGGGCCGGTAATAAAAATTTTAGAACCGCCTGTTTCCAGGGGAATAAAATTGGTAAGTAAAAGCGATGTGGTTCAGCTAAAAGGTAAAGCAACAGACGAAAGCGGTATTTATGAAGTAACGGTTAATAGCCGTAAAGCCAATCTACATACAGACGGAAATTTTGATATTAACCTGTATCTTGAACCGGGGGATAATCGGTTAATTATTAAAGCAGTTGATCAAAAATTTAATATTTCCGTAGATACTTTTTATATAACCAGAAAATTAGAATCTTTAGTAACCACAGGGAAATATATTGCACTTGTTGTAGGCATTAATTCTTACGGCGGTTATTGGCCGCCTTTAAGAAATGCGGTTAATGATGCCAGGGGAGTAGCGGAAGTGTTAAAGAACGATTACAGGTTCGATACGGTAATAACCGTTCTTGATGAACAAGCTACCAGAAAAAATATTATACACGAATTGGAAATACTTACATCATCAATTAAAAGCGATGATAACCTGCTTATTTATTATTCCGGCCACGGCCAATTTAAAAAAGAATTGAATAAAGGTTACTGGGTTCCGGTTGATGCAAGATCAAACTCCATTGCGGATTTTATATCCAATAACGAAGTAAAGACATTCCTGGGCGGCATACCTGCAAAACATACATTGTTAATAAGCGATGCTTGTTTTGCAGGCGATATCTTTAGAGGAAGGCCAACGGAAAGCATCCCGTTCGATCCCAATAATATGGAAAGATATTACAGGGAAGTATACAGCAAACCATCAAGGATTGCTATAACATCCGGCGGCCTTGAAGAAGTAAAGGATGCGGGCAGAGAGGGCCATTCTATCTTTACATATTTTCTTCTAAAATCTTTAAAAGATAATAAAAGCAGGTATTGGGATGCATCGCAACTCTTTAACGATTTTCGAATTGCCGTAACAAATAATTCGGAACAAACTCCTTTATTGCAGGTGGTAAGAGATACCGGAGATGAAGGAGGCCAGTTTATTTTTATAAAAAAGTGAAATATGATAATGATTGATCGTTATTCTGTTTTTAACATTGTAATTAC
>JBJKQP010000282.1:0-6177 GCA_046705105.1 Ignavibacteriaceae bacterium
TTCTTAAAGTATCGACAGTATAAGAAACCGATTCGGATTTTATTTCAATATCCGAGTAATCGAAATATGGAATTTCTTCAATTGAAAGCCGGACCATTTTCAACCTATGCAAAGGCTCAAGACTTTGTACGTTTAACTTATGCGGAGAAATGAATGCCGGAATAAAAATAATTTTTTCAAGGTTTCTTAATTCTCTTAATGCCTGAGCCGCAATTAAATGCCCCAAATGAACCGGGTCAAATGTTCCTCCGAAAACTCCTACTGGATTCATTTAAGAATTTCCTTATATTCTATAAAAAGATTAGTAAACAACTCATGCATCCTGTGGCTGCAATATGACAGGCTTTCTTTTTTAGAAAGCTCAACATACAGATCTTTAAAATCTTCTATATTTTTAATTAGCATATAATTACCAAGGACGTGTACCAAGTTATCCCTTTGATTTACCTTATAAAGAAGTTTATCCAGGTTTATATTACTTAAATCCATATCTAATAAAAAATTCGGATTTACGGAATTAAAACCGATATATGCAACATTGAATTTTTTAGTTTTTCCAATTACTACCGTTTCATCTTCCGCCGAAAGAAGATTAAAAACTCTTTGTATATCATCGTAGGTATATCCTATTGAATTCGAAAAAACCAAAAGGTTTTTTCCCGTTTGAGGCATATATTTTTCAAATATTTCTTTTAATAATTTTTGATGATTGTTAGTATCTCCGAATATCAGATTTTGGTTTGCTCCCGAAAATTCATCTTGTAAAAATTCTTTATCTTTTTCATCAAAGCAATAATATATAAGTTTAGAATTCTTAAAACCTGAAAGAATTTCTTCATTATTATGTACCAGAGCAGAATAAAGCTTCTGAGAATGAAATGTATCAAATATTCCGAATTTATCTATTTCCTGCGGATTAAATTGAACGGTATGAGGAAACATGTAAATTGAAGAGTTAAATTTCATAAGTTTAATTTAGCTGAGTTTGCGCAAGTAAATTTTGAATGAATGTTCTGTAATACTCAACATCCTTGCTGTAGAATTCACGGCTTGAACCGGACGAATTTTTTAATTCCATTTTTCTAAATGCCAAAGTTGTTGCAGCCCTAATATATAATTTCCTGATTCTTTCATCAACCCAACCCAGCCTGTTTCTTTTGGAAGAGTTTAATATTTCCAAGTGTTCGATAGGTATCAAACCATCTACGACTTCTTCGAGCAGTTCGGCGTATATTATTTTTTTCTCATTCAAAGTTGCAATTGAAAAAACAATTATAAAAATTATTACCGTAAAAAACATAAATAAAAATCCTAACGGCGTTGTTTCCTTAAAGCTTACACTGAAATTCCATGCGAAATGAATGAACATTGCAAGCATAATTCCTATAACAGGAAAAGTAAGTTTATAAAAAATATTTTTAAATTTTGCATAACCTAAAAATGCACCGAACGAGGCCGTAGCTACACAATGCATTACGCCGGAGAATAACGTTCTAATAATTACAAGCGAAAACCACTGAGAAGGGGAGTTGCCGAATGCAATAAAATAAAAGAAATTTTCAGTCATGCCGAATCCCAATCCTATCGCACCGCCGTATACAATGCCGTCAGTAATATTTTCGAATTTTTTGTTTGTCACCATAATAACAAGGAATATTCCTTTTGTTATTTCTTCTACAAAGGGAGCTACAAACATCGTCTCGATATGTTCAAGCTGAGTATTGCTTTGAATAAATAGCGATAACAATGAGTTTAGAATTCCGCTGCCTATTATTGCAAAAAAAATTGCACCTAATGCTCCCCATAAATAATTCTTTAGTACCAGTCCGAACGGTTCTCTATTATACCTGTCAAACCGCCAGATAAGTACTAAATAAATTATCATCGGAATAATTGCGGCTATTGCAGAAACGGCATATATCATTCGTTTTTAATCCATGAAATTAATTCTTTGAATGAGGGCCTTTTACCGTAAGATAAAATTCCTATCCTAAAAATTCTTGACGAAATGTATATTGATATGTAAGTTGAAAGAATCATAATTAGTGAAGTTATAATAATTTCAATTAAGGAAACCGGTCCTATATTAAATCTAAGTATCATAACAGCAGGTATAGTGAAGGGAATATATGAAAGGATATGTACTAAAATAGAATCCGGATTTTCCATTGCCGGTATTGCTATTACAATAGGTAAAATTAATACAAGGCTAAGATAGCTTGTAATCTGCTGTGCTTCCTGCTCTGTAGTTACTATGGAGCCAAAACCGACAAATATGGAAGTATAGAAAACAAATCCGAGAATAAAATAAATAAATATCGGGACGATATTGGTGAAAGTATCCATTGGAATTAAACTACTTCCGACTAGAGTAATCCCAATCATTGTCCATATAAATACTTGTGTTATTCCTAAAAAGCTTAAACCTAATACTTTACCTGTTAATAACTCATCGGAAGTGCAGCTTGATACTATGATTTCCATTAAACGGTTGGATTTTTCTTCAACAAGACTTCTAATCAGCATTCCGCCGGAAGAGATTATCATCATCATTAATAAAATGATAAATATAAATGAAGTAAAAAATACGGTTAGAAAATCGGAGCTCGACTCTTTCCCGCCTTTTTGAACTTTTACCGGTTTGATTTCAATATTTTTAGTAACAAAACTCATTAATGCCGGATTCAATCCCTGGCTTGAAAGTTTTAATTCTATCCTTGCTTTATTAAATGCTTCATTCAGATCACTCAAAACTTTAAAATTACCTGAATTTTTACTTCTGTACTCAGCTTGCAACGAATCCGTCCCGCCGTTTAATATTATAAGGTATCCTTCAAGCTTTCCGCTTAATGCATATTCATCAGCATTTTGTTTAAGCTTGCTAAGGTCTTTTCCTTTACCGGAAAGATTTATCAGTATATACTCAGGTTGACCGTCTTTTAATTTGAAATTATCCAGATTAGATTTCATTGCATGATAATATAAACCTGAAGTATCAACAATTCCCAATGCTTTGGTAGTTGTTTCCTGCTGATTAGAAAGAAATGTTGGCGCCAAACCGAATGCAATAATTATTGCCGGTGTTACAATAAGCGAAATCAAAAAAGTTTTTGTCTTAACTTTTTCTATAAATTCCCATTTTGCTATTATAAAAGCTTTCTTCATAAACTTAATTTGAACTTTGCTTTATAACGTCTATAAATATTTTATTTAAAGTCGGTTCAATCACTGAAAAGTGTGTGACATTAATTCTGTTTGCAACACTTCGTAAAAATTCCGAAGGTAAGAAATCATTCTGCAATTGAATCTCAGCATAATTATTGTATTCATCAACATGAATAACTCCTTCCATCGTATTTAAAAAGGAACTGTCGCCCTGAAATTGGATCTTAACATTATTGCCTGCAAAATTCTTTTTTACTGAAGTTAAGCTTCCGCTGCAAACTTCCGTTCCTTTGTTTATTAAGAAAATATCGGAACAGAGCTTTTCCGCCGTTTCCATTTGATGTGTGGACAGCATTATTATTTTCCCCGTATTAACAAACGAAAGTAGAATCTCCTTAATCAGTTGCTGGTTAATAGGATCAAATCCGCTGAACGGTTCGTCCAGAATAAGAATTTGCGGATTATGAATAACAGCAATAATAAATTGAATCTTTTGCTGGTTACCTTTTGAAAGCTCTTCAATCTTTTTCATCCTGTAATTTTCAATGCCCATTCTTTTTAACCAAAAAGAAGTTGAACCTTCAATAGTTTTTTTATCAAGATTTTTTAAACCCGCAAAATACGAAATCACATCTGCGGTTCTGCTTTTTTTATACAACCCTCTGTCTTCGGGCAAATATCCGATTATGTTAAAAAAGTCACGATTAATAAATTTTCCGTTGTAAGTAATGGAGCCGGAAGTCGGTTTAATAATATTAAGAATTGTTCTTATGGTTGTAGTTTTACCGGCGCCGTTGGGCCCGAGCAGCCCGAATATTTTTCCGGGTTCAATTTTAAACGAAATATTGTTTACGGCAATAACATCCCGGAAAACTTTTGTAAGTTGATCAACTACAAGCATAAAAAATTTTCCCTTAAATTTCTAATTTTTAATTATTAATATAAATAAATTCGATTCTAAAACCTTTGAATTTTAAAACATTAGTTGACTATATTTGTAAGTATGTCTATATTTTGGCTTGTTTTTTGCTCTTTATTGAGAGAATGCAATGAAGATTAAGATTTCTAATCTATCGGAAGGTGTTCATAATTTTTATTTGGATGAAGATGTTAATGAGCTTGATTTATGTGAACCGTTTTTAGGCAAGTGTAAGGTAGATATTGAGCTTAATAAATTGCATAATCAAATAATTTTGAACGCAAATTTAACACTTAACGCAGGATTTGACTGCGACAGATGCAATAAAAATTTTGTTACTGTTCTTACAGGTTCTTATCAAATGGTTTATATGTTCGGAACGGAGCCTGTTGAGAGTGAATCTTTAAACGTTACTTATCTGCCACTTGATGCGGATAAAATAGACTTAACCGGTGATATTCGAGATTATGCACTGCTGGCCATTCCAATGAAAAAACTTTGCAAAGAAGATTGTAAAGGCTTATGTGTTAAGTGCGGTAAAGATTTAAATGAAGGTGAATGCGCCTGTGAATTTAAAGATGTAGACCCCAGGTGGCTGCCTTTAACCGAATTAAAAAACAAAATAAACAATAATTAATTTAAGAGAAAAATAATGCCTAATCCTAAACGTAAGTGGTCAAAAAGTAGAAGAGATAAGAGAAGAACACATTATAAAGCAACTCTCCCTGCGTTGGGTACTTGTTCAAACTGCGGTGAAATAAAGTTAACACATCGCGCTTGCCCTTCCTGCGGATACTATAATGAACGTTCAATGTTTATACCTAAGAGCTAATATAAAAAATCCTTTTCATGTACAATTCTAAATTCAACACATCAAAATGCAGAATAGTTGTTGATGCAATGGGGGGCGATTTTGCCCCTCAAAATGCTGTAGTTGGGGCAATAAATGCTCTTGAAGAAAGACAAGATTTTGAACTTTTTCTAGTCGGAAGGAAAAACGAAATAAAAAAAATCCTTGCTTCAAATAATTTAAGTTTTAATGATGAAAATATTGTTCATGCGGATGAAGTAATCGGTATGGAAGAACAACCTACTTTAGCGCTTAAGTCTAAGAAAAATTCTTCAATTGTTGTGGGTGCCACGCTGGTTAAAGAAGGTAAAGCAGACGCATTTGTCAGTGCAGGCAATACAGGCGCAGTAATGGCTGCATCTACTTTAATTATAGGAAGGATACCCGGCGTAGGCAGACCGACTATCGGAGCAGAAATGCCTAACCAGAACGGTAAATGTTATTTGTTTGATGTCGGTGCCGGAAAGGACGCACGGGCTCAGCACCTTTTTGAGTACGCGGTTATGGGAATGATTTATGCGAGGGAAATCGGAAACGTCCCTGAACCTTCTGTAGGAATCCTAAATATGGGTGAAGAGGAATCCAAGGGGAACGAAGTTACCTCCGAAGCTTATCAGCTTCTTAAGAAAATAGGCAAGAATTTTGTCGGTAATGTTGAAGGTCGTGATATATTGAATAAAAAAATTGATGTGGTAGTTTGCGACGGCTTTGTAGGAAATATAGTTCTTAAATTTGGTGAAGGCGTGCTGAATTTTCTTAAATTTAAATTTACGGAAGCTGCAAAGAAAAGCTTTATAGATAAAATTAAGATAGGATTAGTCCGGGGTTCCTTAAAAAAAATTCTAAAAGATTTTGATTACCAGGAATACGGCGGAGTACCTTTGCTTGGCATTAACGGAATTAATATTATAGGACACGGTTCCAGTACACCGAAAGCCTTTAAGAACATGGTAATTAGAGCGACGGAGATGTATGAGAAAAAACTGGTAGCGAAAATTGCAAATTCAATAAAACAATATTCAACTGTAACTTAATTTGGGTTTAAAATGAAAGATAAAAGATACAATGCTGTTATTACAGGGGTTGGAATGTACGTACCGGATAAAATTTATGACAATGCATACTTTGAAAAAATTGTTGATACCAGCGACGAGTGGATAAGGACTCGTACCGGTATACGTGAGAGGAGAATACTTGAAGACGGCGGAACCAGCGTTTTGGCGACAAAAGCGGCGGAGGATTT
>JBJKQP010000283.1:0-16827 GCA_046705105.1 Ignavibacteriaceae bacterium
ACTTGTATGTGCACCTGTTAACGGGAATGGTGTCTTGCTGTGGTCAAATGTTGCTTCACTCCAGCTTGTAGTTGAATGACACTGTGTGCAGTCATGTGAAAATCCTAGTGCTGCATGATTGGGATCGATTACCTTTGTGTAATCCTGCGTATGGCAGGAATAGCAGTCTGTCGGTGTATTGGAATAACCTGCCGAATGACAGGATTTACATGAGACACTTGTATGTGCACCTGTTAACGGGAATAGCGTTTTACTGTGGTCAAACGTTGCTTCACTCCAGCTTGTTGTTGAATGACACTGCGTACAGTCATGTGAAAATCCTAATGCTGTATGATTAGGATCGGTTACCTTTGCGTAATCCTGCGTATGGCAGGAATAGCAGTCTGTCGGTGTATTGGCATAACCTGCCGAATGACATGATTTACATGAAACACTCGCATGTGCACCTGTTAAAGGAAATGGTGTCTTGCTGTGATCGAATGTTGCTTCACTCCAGCTTGTTGTTGAATGACACTGTGTGCAGTCATGCGAAAATCCTAATGTTGTGTGGTTGGGATCCGTTACTTTTGCAAAATCCTGACTATGACAAGAGTAACAATCATTGGTTAAGCCTTTAACATTTCCTTTATGACATGATGAACAGTCGAGAGATATGTGTGCACCCGTCAATACAAAGCCTGTTGTTGTATGATTAAAGGTAGTTGTTGTAAATGTTGTTGTATTATGGCAATCCTTGCATGTCTGCGGTAATCCTGCTGATACATGATTCGGATTTGCCGCCTTCTGATAATTAGATTGATGGCAACTGTAACATGCCGTAGAAGTATTTGCATAGCCGGAGGAATGACAAGATAAACAAGATACATTCACATGCGAACCTGTCAACGGAAAAATTGTCTTGCTATGTTCAAACAATGCTCCACTCCAGCTTGTTGTAGAGTGGCACTGTGTGCAGTCGTGTGAAAATCCCAACGTTACATGATTCGGATCCACTACTTTAGTAAAATCTTTATTATGACATGAATAGCAATCGGTTTTTAATCCTTTAACAGTTCCTGCATGGCATGATGAACAATCAAGTGTGACATGTGCGCCGTTCAATGCAAATCCGGTTGAGGCATGATTAAAAGCAGATGTTGTAAATGTCGTTGTATTATGGCAATCCTGGCACGCCTGCGGTAATCCTGCTGATACATGATTTGGATTTGCTGCCTTCTGAAAATTAGATTGATGGCAGCTGTAACAATTTTTAGAAGTATTCATATATCCCGATGCATGACAAGACTGGCATGATACTGCCGTATGAGCACCTGTAAGCGGAAAACTAGTATTGCTGTGATCAAATGATGCATCCGCCCAGTTTGTCATAGAATGACACTGCGTGCAGTCGTGTGAAATTCCTAACGTCACATGGTTCGGATCGGCTACTTTTGTAAAATCTTTATTATGACATGTATAGCATTCTGTCGATGTATTCATATAACCTGAAGTATGGCATGACTTACACGAGACCGATAAATGAGCCCCGGATAAAGGGAATGCAGTTTTGCTGTGATCAAATGATGCATCCGCCCAGTTTGTCATAGAATGACACTGTGTACAGTCGTGTGAAAATCCTAATGTTGAATGATTGGGATCGGCTACCTTTGTATAATCCTTGTTATGGCATGAATAGCAATCTGCCGATGTATTTGTATATCCCGAAGTATGGCACGATTGACATGATACACTTACATGAGCTCCGGTCAATGTAAATCCGGTTGAGCTATGATTAAAAACAGCTTGAGTAAATGAAGTTGTGTTATGGCATTCCTGGCACTTAGTTGAAAATTTAGCTTGAATATGATTCGGATTTTGAGCTTTAGCGTAATTTTGTTGATGACACGAATAACAATCAGCAGTCAAACCTTTAAATCCGTTTCCCTGTTTATGGCATGAAAAACAATCATCAATTTTATGTCCTCCTGTAAGCGGGAAAAAACTATGACTGGTTTTACTCTTCCCCCAGTTCAAATCCGTTATATTATGACAGTTCTGGCAATCTGTCGAATAATGTGCCTCTATATGGTTTGGGAAACTCGTTGCATAGTATTGTTTGCCATGGCAGCTAAAACATGTTATGCTTTGTGTAGGAAAGTATAATTTGGAATACCCTGAATGACATGCTGCGCAATCAACATTTGAATGTACGCCGACAAGCGCAAACCGGCTTCTACTGTGTATCTGATCAATATTTACATCTGTCCATGAACTGGTTACATGGCATTTTGCACAATTCGTTCCCAACGAATTCTGATGAACATCTTTATGGCAGGTTATGCAATTGCTTTTTGCTTCTGAAAAGACCAGGGTTTTATGACATGATTTGCAGCTTGCCGAGGTATGCTGTCCTTCTAGTTTAAATGAAGTCTGCGTATCATGATTAAATTTTATTTTTTTAGGTATAGTTTTCCAATTGGTCGATTCATGACAATAGGAACAGTCAATTTTAAAATTTTTTCCGTGAGGAGATTGCGGAAAAATAAATACCGCACCCAGCAATAAAAACATTGTGCTTAACAGGATGCGCATTCAAATTCCTTTAAATTATATTTTAAAAAAACTTTACTATATCCTTTTTTATGACTAGGCAGATGTTTTACTTTATCATGTACATTCTTTAATAAGATACATGTTTTTTTAAGACCTGATTTAATCAGCTCCCAATTTTTGTTTACGCTGCGGTACAGGCAATTTTGATTTTTTACTTCGAAACAGATAAGATATCCCCTGATGTATGAAGTTAATTCTTTTATTTCATCCTTATATAGCGGGTGTTTTGATCTATAAGTGAAGTAGTTAAAAAGCTGGGATATAGTGGTATTTTTTATTCTTTCCAATCCGGAATGAGCTATAGATAAATCTCCTTCAAATACATGATCGTTAACTTTACCGGTTAATATCATTGTTAATGAATCGGTTAAAATAATAAAACCGATTTTTAAACAACATCTTAGGCCATTCATTTTTAAAGTATTAATTAAAAGTTATTAAATATTTACTTAAATGATGGAATACAATGTTTTAACAATGCTTCTTATGTTTAACGATAACCTCTGATCATCCTAAAAGGTTAATAGACAATTTTTGTATTGTATAAGAAGATGATTAAAATTCCGGTACAAAAATATGGGCAGACCGAACAATAAATTAAGATCAAAATTCATTCCATATTATTTTGATATTTAAATCAAAATTTTATTGCTTTTTAGTAAAATAAAATGTATTTGAGAGTACTGCTGAAAGTAAATTTAACCGCAGCATCCGCAAAATTACATATTTTACTAAATGATCTCGGGCCTTATAAAAAGAGAAAATAAATTCTCATTTTCACCCGGGTTATATATAATCGGTCACTCCCTATTTACAGTAGATGTGAAAAACTTCGAAAGAAAAAATTACCCCCTAATATAATTTAGGAACAAATATATCAGAATAAACA
Organism: Ignavibacteriaceae bacterium; assembly: GCA_046705105.1. Lineage (GTDB taxonomy): Bacteria > Bacteroidota > Ignavibacteria > Ignavibacteriales > Ignavibacteriaceae > FEN-1297. The sequence goes on from JBJKQP010000283.1 coordinate 3,482, forward strand.
AAAAATATTTTGAAAATTCCAATATATAAGATCTAAATTACTTAAAATAAAATAATCTTTTTTATTTTATATATCAAATGTGCTATTATCTACTATCTTTTATTATCGAAAATATTTTGGGGAAGTTTATACCTTTTTAACATAATTAATTAAAAAAATTATTTAATATTTTTCAATCATCTCCTCTTCCGTTTGAATGACATGTATAGCAATCCTGGTCCTGATGATGTGCCGACTTATGGCAAATAGCGTTACAAGAATGAGCTGCAAAATTTGTAGAAACCTGATGACAATTAGAGCATGCGGTATTATGACTGCCCGTAAGCGGGAACGCGGAATGGCTGAATGTTGCACCGCTCCAGTTTGTCGTAGAATGGCACTGAGAACAATCATGAGGAAAACCTGCAGAAGCATGGTTCGGATTAGTAGTTCCGTTATAGTCCGAACTATGACATGAATAGCAGTCAGCCGGCGTATTTGTATATCCGCTCGCATGACATGATTGACATAACAATGAGGCATGCGCGCCTGTCAGCGCAAATCCGGTTTTAGTGTGATCGAAATTCGCGCCTGCCCAGCCGGCAGTAGAATGACATTGTGTACAGTCGTGCCCGAATCCTTGTGCAGCATGGTTAGGATCGGTTGTTGCGTTAAAGTCAGCACTATGACAAGAATAGCAATCCGTAGGAAGATTCGTATATCCGGTAGTATGACAGGATTTACAAGCAATCGAGATGTGCGCCCCCGTCAATGCAAAGCCGGTTGCACTATGATCAAAAGTGGACTGCAAAAAAGAAATTGTATTATGACAATCCTGGCATGTAACCGGAAAATTTGCCTGAATATGATCCGGGTTTTTAGCCTGAATATAATTCTGCTGATGACAAGGATAACAATCCGCTGTTAGTCCTTTAAAATTACTTCCCGATTTATGACATGCAAAACAGTTAGCAATGTTGTGGCCGCCGGTTAACGGGAAAAAACTATGGTCTATCTTACCTGTCTTCCAACTTATATCGGTTATTCCGTGACACTCACCGCAGTCGGTTGAAAAATTTGCTACTACGTGGTTCGGTGAAGCAGCATCAAAATATTGTTTTTTATGGCAGCTAAAACAGGATACACTTTGCGGCGGGAAATATAATTTAGAATATCCGGAATGGCATTGTGCACAGTCAACATTCAAATGAACTCCTAACAAAGGGAAACGTCCTTTCCGGTGAATGTCAATAATGTCTGTAACAATCCATGAATTAGTTGTATGACAGTTTGCACAATCCGTACCCACGGAATTTTGATGTACATCTTTATGGCAGGAAATACAACCGGAATTTGCTTCTGAAAAAATTAAGCTTTTATGGCATGATCTACATTTTAATAATGTATGCTGGCCTTCCAGCTTAAATACCGTCTCAAGGTTATGGTCGAACTTCATTTGTGCAGGAATAACTTGCCAGCTAGTTGATTCGTGGCAGTAAGAGCAGTCTATCGTTAAACCATTACCGTGGGGCGACTGCGGTAATATGCACGATGCATACGCAAAAATAATAATTAGGCATATTACAATACGCATACAACTCCCTCATGTTTGCACATTAAATAATCTTCCCGTGTAATTTAGTCTTGAACTTTTACATCATAAGCGATTAATTGAATCTTTTGCCTTTTGTGCGAGAGGCGAATTGGGATAATCGTCTACTATCTTAGTCCAGATCTCTCTCGCCTTTTTCCTTTCTCCTTTTGTCGCCGAAACTGCTCCAAGGTTATACATTGCTTCAACATTATTTTTATCTATGGATAGAATTCTTTTTAAATATTTTTCCGATTCATTCAATTTATTTTGATTAAAACTTATAAAAACTAAAGATGATAATACATCTATCCTCTTCGGATTCTTTTCGAGTATTTTTTTATAATAAACTATTGCTTTATCATACTGGTGTGCTTCGTTTAGAAAGTCGGCATATTGTCTTATCTTTAAAGTATCATCCGGATGTTTTTCCACATCGCTTTTTAACTTCTCCATATGCTGCATAATCGAAGGCATTACATTATTCTTACCGGGCTTTTGAGCCAGAGGATTTTCCAGCCCTTGATGAACCTGATCATTCGGCATTGTTTTTCCTTCAATATCACCGGAAGGAGGTGCGTTTTGAACAGTATTGTTAGCTAACTGCGGATTATCTTTTGAGACTAAAATTATTGCCGCAACCGCAATTACAATTCCAAATAAATAAATATACATGGGTTTTATTTTTTTCATTTCATTCTCATTTATTTAATTTAGATAATTAAAATCTATAACTGATGCCGTTCATAAACCTGTTATAGGTTGTTGTCCCGTCGAATTCTCCTTCGTAAAACAAGTTTAGAAATATACGGTCTAGCAAACGCGTACTTATCTGCACGTTCACTATTTTCTGGTTTAAAGATGAAGAAGAAAAACTTCCAAAATTATAATTCAATTTGGAAAAGCTGACCGATATGTTTGTAATATTAAAACGGATAAATTTAGACAATCTTATCCCGTAAACGGATCCGTTCTGGTAATTTCCGTAAATCTTGTTGAAAGATAATGTGGCCGAAATATCCAACAGAGGTATTTCCGATTGTGTTAATGAAATATTGAAATTTCTCGACGGTCTAATATCCCCTTTCTGATAACTGTAGCCGCCGTTAATATTTATGAATGTCGTTGAAAACGGTCTTATGAAAAATCCTAATCTCAATCCTTGTCTCAATTCATTATTAAACAAACTGTCGATTAAACTTCCGAAGGTTTGATAATAAATGATGCTGCGCCTGGCATCATATGAAAAATTTATAGTTATTCTTCTTACCGGAGTGTACGTTGCCGAAAGATAAACACTGGTCAGCGAAAAATCATTTACAGGCACATTATTCTTCAATTTGTACAAGTCTATTTCCGAAGAAAGGTAGAAATTTAATTTGCCTGAAAAATTACTATTGTGCTGAAAGTAAAGAAATCTCCGGTCTGTTTTCTTATCATTTGTCTGCTGAAAAAATGCAATTGTATTTTGCATAAAACCGGTACCCAATGAATCTTTTCTATTAATATATGCGCCGTATTCAAACAGCTTTGAATTAAATCCCATGTTATAAAAATCCGGCCTGGAGCCTGCCACTCCTCCAAAACTAAAATTCCCTATATCTTTTTCCATCTGCAAACCGTCAACAGGGCCAATGCTGGAAATATTATAGTTAATATGTCTTCCCGCCCAGATTTTGTAACCGTCTGACTTGTATCCCATTGATAAATCATAAATGCGCAAATTATTGAACACGTTGGCTTTTACATCCTGCCATTCAGAACTAAGATAATTTAAATTCATATAATTAGAAAAATAAATCGAACTGCCCCCAATTTTATCAGCTTTTAAATTTATTGTATAATTCCAGCGCTGTGTATTTACGCTGTTATTATAGTTCGCCATGTACGATAACGAGTTGGCCGTGAAATTTCCCGTAAAGTTCGGCTGGTTATTAGTAAATGTAAACTTCTTTGCCTCTATTGTTGTTTTAGTGCCGCTTAATACTAAATTGGTATCCTTCTCCCTTCCGGCTTTATTTTCAACCTCAAACGTTTTATATTCTTCGTCAACCAACATGTATGCAAAGTCTCCAATTTTAACATTTACATTTCCTAATTTCGGACCGGAACACGAATTTGATGAAAGATATTTCGCAGTCATTATAGGTAAACTTCTACCTTTTTGCTCAAGATAAGCTGTATCGCCTACGAAGATTCCCTTTGTGTCATCAAACCTCAAATATACGTTTAGCGATGTTACAAAAGTAACCTTCCCAATTTTTTTAATCTTCTTTTTTCCCTGCGCAAACGGTACTTTGCTGAACAACATTAATATCAAAAATAATTTAAATATAATTTTCAATTTCTTATTCATTATTCTCCATTATTATTTCTTCTAAATCTTAACAAAATTAATCACCATGTCCGGTTTTATGACATGAATAACAATCTTCATTTTGATGATGCGCGGATCTATGACAAACTGCATTACACGAATGTACGGCAAAACTTGAAATTGTCTGATGGCAGTTTGCACAAGCCGTATTATGGTCGCCTGTAAGCGGAAAATACTGAGTATGATTAAATGTAGAAGGTGACCACGCGGTAGTTGTATGGCATTCCGTGCAATCAGTAGGGTAGCCGGCAGATTGATGCGGCGGATTTGTAGTAGATGCAAAATTAGATGCATGGCAGCTATAGCAGGCTGTGGGTGTATTATTGTACCCGCTAGCATGGCAAGACTGGCATGATACTGAAGAATGAGCACCCGTTAAGGGAAATCCGGTATTGCTGTGATCAAAGGTTGCACCGTCCCAACTTGTAGTAGAATGACATTGAGTACAATCATGCGAAAAACCCTGGGCTGCATGATTCGGATCCGTCGTTGAATTATAATCATTACTATGACATGAATAGCAGTCAATAGTTAAGCCTGTTACTGTTCCTTTATGACAGGAAGAGCAGTCAAGCGATACATGAGCACCGGTCAATGTAAAACCGGTTGTAGAATGATTAAATGTCGATGTTGTAAATGTTGTTGTGTTATGACAATCCTGGCATGTCTGAGGAAGTCCCGCCGCAACATGATTAGGATTTAAAGCAGCTTGATAATTTGTCTTATGGCAGCTGTAACACGCCTGTGATGTATTGGTGTAGCCCGAAGCATGACACGACTTACAAGTAGTTGTTGTATGAGCACCAGTAAGAGGAAAGCCTGTTTTAGAGTGATCAAATGTTGCATCACCCCAGCTTGTTGTTGAATGGCACTGGGTGCAGTCATGAGAAAATCCTTGTGCTGCATGATTCGGATCCGTCGTTGAATTATAATCATTACTATGACATGAATAGCAGTCAGTAGTTAAACCTGTTACCGTTCCTTTATGGCAAGAAGAGCAGTCAAGCGATACATGAGCACCTGTTAATGTAAAACCGGTTGTTGAATGATTAAATGTTGATGTATTAAATGTTGTTGTGTTATGACAATCCTGACAAGTTTGCGGAATTCCCGCCGCGACATGATTAGGATTTTTAGCAGCTTGATAATTTGTCTTATGGCAGCTATAACACTCCTGTGACGTATTGGTGTAGCCCGATGCATGACATGACTGACAAGTAGCTGCTGCGTGCGCACCCGTTAACGGAAAACCTGTTTTCGTGTGATCAAATGTTGCATCACCCCAGCTTGAAGTTGAATGGCACTGTGTACATTCATGAGGAAATCCTTGCGCTGCATGATTCGGATCAGTTGTCTTTGCATAATCCTGACTGTGGCACGAATAACAGTCTGATGGTGTATTTGAATATCCCGCCGAATGACATGATTGGCAGGATACTGTTGCATGAGCACCTGTAAGCGGAAAACCTGTTTTGCTATGATCAAAGGTTGCCCCGCTCCAGGCCGAAGTGCTATGGCACTGTACGCAATTATGAGGAAAACCAAGTGTAGTATGATTTGGACTATTAGTTTTTGCATAATCCTGACTATGACACGAATAGCAGTCTGTCGGCGTATTTTTATAGCCTGACTGATGACAAGATTGACATGCAACATTTGTGTGTGCCCCGGTTAAAGCAAATCCGGTTGAATTATGATTAAAAGTCGCTTGCTGAAACGAAACAGTGTTATGGCAATCTTGACATTCTGTAGGAAATTTTGCCTGTATATGATCAGGGTTTTTAGCAAGAATATAATTTTGCTTATGGCACGGATAGCAAGATGTTGATAAACCTTTAAAATTATTTGTACCTGATTTGTGGCATGCAAAGCAGTTATCAATTTTATGCCCTCCGGTAAGCGGGAAGAAACTATGATCTACTTTACCGGTACCCCAGCTAAGATCATTAATACTATGACAGCTTTGGCATTCAATTGAAAATTTCGCTTGAACATGATTTGGGAAAGTTGCTGCATAATATTGATTTTTGTGGCAGCTAAAACAAGAAACACTCTGCGGAGGAAAATATAATTTTGCGTAACCGCTGTGGCAGCTTGAACAATTAACATTAATATGAACACCTGTTAAAGGGAAACGGCCGTCGCGGTGTATTTTAATTATATCTACTACTGCCCACGATTCAGAAGTATGACATTTTACGCAGTTCGTTCCCACGCTGTTTTGATGAACGTCTTTATGGCAAGAAACACAATCACTTTTTACTTCTGAAAATATTAAGCTATGATGGCACGACCGGCAGCTGACTGTTGTATGCTGGCCCTCCAATTTAAACGGGGTTTCCGTATTATGATTAAACTTTATATGTTCAGGAATTATCTTCCAGTTGCTCGGCTCATGGCAGTACGAACAATCCATCTTTAGATTTTTACCGTGGGGAGACTGCGGGTATACACATACCGCCCACATCAATATAATTGCTATGTATGACAGGTTGCGCATTTAAAATCCTTCAGTTTATACATAACAAAAATATTTCCGTTTTTTTGAACAGGTTTATGGCATGCCGAGCAATTTACTTTTTCATGGGCTCCCTTCAGCGGAAATGATGTTTTTTCATGATTGAACTTAACTGGTTTCCAGCTATTAAATCCGTGGCAGTTTTCGCAAACCGGCACATCTTCGCGCTCCTCGGAATCAAATTGCCCGAAATGAATATCTCTATGACAAGTCGTACAATTAGACTTCAACGAAACAAATTTGAATGTAATTTTACTGGAAGCAGATTTTTCCACATGACAATCACTGCAGCTGGTTGAATCGTGTTTGCCCTCTAATTTGAAACTTGTTAAGTTATGATCGAAAGTAATTTTATTCCATCTATCCGTCGAATGGCAGGAAGAACAGTTATTACCCGGCATAAACTTTTCTGCTATTTCAGTTCCGTGAACATTTTTATGACAATCAATGCATTTGAGCCCGATGTTTTTAAAATGCCACTGCTTTTCCTTTTCAATGTAATGGCACGACTGGCATGTCACGGCTAAATGGGAACCGGTAAGTTGAAATTTGGACTTATTATGATCTTCAATTGTAAAGCTCGTTGTCTTAAAACTTTCTACGGTATGACAATCATTACAGTTTTCAACAACTTTATTTTTTGTAAATTCTCCAAAATGCGCATCTTTATGACAATCGGTGCAGAGCGCAAATTTCGGTTTGGAAGTTAAGTTTTTGCCGTGGCAGTCAGCGCATGCAACTTTTATATGAGCGCCTCTAAGCGGAAATTTTGTTTTATCATGGTCAAAAGAATTTTTGTTCACTAGCTTAAAGGATTCAACATTATGGCATCTAATACAGTTATTCCCAAACTGACCGTTGTGAATATCCCGATGGCAGGGTGCGCAATTTTTAAACTGTAATCCTACAAACTTTTGAAATGTTTTACCGTTACGTTTTACTTCTTCGTGGCATTTGATGCATTCAACTTTTTTATGTGCACCGGTTAATTTAAACTTTGCGTTATCATGATTAAAAAGCGCTGCCGGTTTAAACTTAACAGTGTTATGACATGAACTGCATTTATTACCCAAGGTTCCCTGATGCACATCCTGGTGGCAAGTAACGCAGTTTGTACTTAATCCGAGATAAGTATTTTTTCGCTTTGCAAACAATTTTTTGTTATTAATAAATTTTGTTTGATGACAGTCAATACACTTTGTTTGTGAATGTTTCCCCTCCAAAGTGAATCCGGTAATAGAGTGATCGAATTTATCCGGGTTAAAATTGATTATTCTAAAATCTCTTCCGTGGTGTTCGCTGTGGCAGTCCCAGCACTTTTTATTTTTTACTTCAGCGGATGCATGATATCCTATATTTTGGGAAATTAATTGTTTTATCTCGGTGTGGCAGGCAAGACATTTGGATTCCTGAACTTGTTTGCCGAGGACGTGACACTTTGTACAGTTACTCAATCCTTCAAGTTTAACGTGTGCATAAGTTAAATCGCCCGGTGATATTTGCGCAAATAATCTACTCGTAAACATAATCGTCAATAACCCAGTCAAAACAACTACATAAGCTTTTATTTTATTTTTTTTGTAATTCATTATTTGAAATCTTTAGTACTTATTTATTAATTCCAGATTAACAGGATTGAGACTAATGTTTTAAAATAGCTTCCCCGAATTTTTTGGTAATTTTTATTCCTATCTTTTGAAGGAAATCGGTAGGCAGCAGGCCGCCTGCAAAAATAAACACCAAATCGTTTTCAATTGTTACCTGTTCCTCGGTCGTACTAAGCTTCAAAATAACCTTATCATCCAGAATTTCCTTTACATTCGAGTTAAATATTATCTTTACTTTTTTATTGTATGCGGCTTCATTAATGTTATCGAGATTTTGGGGTTTAAGTCTAGAAAAAGTTGCACTTCGGTAAGAAAGAATAACTTTATTATTCTCACATAATAATAGAGCAGATTCAATTGCAGCATCTCCTCCTCCTACCACAAGAACCTTTTTGCCTTTTATTAACTCCGGCTCAAGCAAACGGTACGCTACCTTTTCTTTCCCTTCACCGGGAACATTTAATTTTCTCGGAGAGCCTCTTCTTCCGATTGCCAGGATAACTCCCTTGGAAGTATATGACCCTTTATTCGATATAACTTCGAAAAAATAATCTCCCTTGCGTTCGATAGATTCTACTTTTTCATATTCATTTATTTTGATTTTGTTTTTTTCTAAAATTCCGCGCCAGAGTTCAAGCAAATCGGTTTTGGAGGTTTCACCAAGTTTAATTTTACCATGCATCGGAAGGTCCATTGGGCTCGTCATTACAACTTTAGCCCTGGGAAAATTAAAAACGGTTCCTCCGAGACTATCCTGTTCAAGCGTTAAATATTTTAACTTGCTTTTAACTGCCGAAAGCGTAGCAGAAATCCCAGCCGGTCCGGCACCTATAATAATAACATCAAATTCAGTATCGGCGGAAGTTTTAATTTTTTTAGAAAGGAAATCTATTGCTTGTTTTCCCTGTTCAACGGCATTTTTTATTAATCCCATTCCCCCGAGTTCTCCGGCAATAAACAATCCGGGAATATTTGTTTCATATTCCTGGCTGATATGAGGCAAATCCACGCCTCTTTTTTCAGTTCCAATGCATAAGGTAATAGCTCCAACCGGGCATGCATGAAAGCACGCACCGTGACCTACGCACCTTGACGCATTTATTATGTGCGCCTCGCCGTCTATCATTCCTATTATATCATGTTCCGGACACGCGGCTACACATGCACCTACACCGATACATCTGTCGGGATCTACTACGGGATGAAGCGAAACCGGTTCATGAAAACCAAGCCTTTTCGAAGTTTCAATTTTCGACTTGACAATTTTACTTTTCTTTGAGCTTTCTCTTATATACCAGAGAAGAATAAATACAGCTAATACAATAGTAACAACATAGCTTAAAACGTTTTCCAGGATAATTTCCATTTACCCAGCATTTTAATTAAGAGATACAATTTGTTTTATTAAGAACATAAATAATAATTAGTATAATTTCGGTTCACGAGGAATAATAAATTATCGTCATTTAGGAATTAATTCTTTATACGCCTTCTTGGCAGCAGAATGATTTTCACTTAAAAAATCCATTTATATCCGAAAATAATTTCAACGGCGATATGCACTGCCATTATAAGAAACATTACAATAGCAAAGGGAAGATGGACTACATGCCAGTACCTAAACAATTTTTGCATTGTCTGAAGAAGCCCTATTCTCCTAGATATTGTTAATTTAGACTTTGCCGTTTTTACGATTACCTTTCGGCGAAATTTCGGAATGCCCGCTTGTGTTAATTCATGTTTGAGGTTTCTTAATACATTTTTAATACCAAAGTAATCTTTTATTACAAAAATTACGCTTGTTTTTAATTTTATCCTTTTATAACGATGTACTGTAGAAAATTCTTCAATTTTTAAAAATATATTTTCCGGAATTCTGTATTCTTCCTTCAGCCGGTGCGAAAGATTTTCGTTCAGCGAATTTAATTCACCTAATCCGATCATTTGACCCTGTATAGTATGAGGAATTTGCACATATAAAAATCTTCCAATTACTCCGCTTAGAACCACAGCCACCATACTCCAAAAGCTAATTACTACAATTCCGCCGAATTTGAATGCTGTGTGATATAAGACGAGGATTGGTCCTAGTGTACATAGAAAAATGTGGAATTCCAGCCAATATTTAAGATATCCGAACTTAAACAAAGCTTTTACTCTTTTTCTAATCATATAAACCGCAACACCGATAATCATAAATAAGCTTCCGAAAATACCCAAACCGTGCCCGATCAAACCGCTAGGTTTCAATAATTCATTTTGATGCATGAAAAAACGTTCTTCAATTGGCGCACGGTAATAGTTAAATCCGTCTACTCCAAGAATAACCGCAGCAAAAACGCAAATGATGACAAATGATGAAATGTAAATTCGATGGACTGTTTTTGTCATTGATCCCATAAAATTATGTTAAGAATTAGCCGTTTATAATAAAGACAATTAAAGTTACAACAATATTTGTGCTAATATATTTTAAAAATTCTGTAAATTTCACAAATATTTGCATAATCTGCGTTTAAGCGTAAATTATAAACAAAAATTGACATAAAACGGCCTCATATGCTAGAATATTTTTAACATAATTGCTAATATTAGCCTATTTTGCAGGAAAATTTTGCCATATCAAGGATACAAAATTGCCGTTTTTACCTGTTGATAACAGGGATTAAAGTATTTTATTTCGGGTATTTTTAAAAATTATTTATAATGCTGCTAACTGATACGGTAATAGAATGGACAACATATGAAAGCGGTTTGTAAATCACCGCTTTCAAAATTCAATAAATCATCACTCTGAAACTTCGTAAAGTGTTGTATACTTGGTGGAATTTTCAACCGTCATATCGTTTAACTTGCTAATAAGAATATTAATTCTTTCATTCTGGTTATCGTCAAAAGCTTCGTAAGTTTCTTCGGATGAAAAAGTATAAACCTCCTGAAAATGCCCCGGCTTTCCTTTAACTTCAAAAGTGTTATAGCTTTCCAAACCGTCAGCTTTAAGTAGGTTCTTTAATTCTTTTATTACATTAATATATTCTTCTTTTGTGTCTGGTTTTAATTCATATTGAATATTAAAAATAACTTTGGCCATTTTTTCTCCGGATAATTAATAAAACTTGTTTAACAAAAACTCACCGGTAAAGATAACTTTAGCCGGACCGGTTAAGGATAATTTTTCTATTTGTTTATCATTAACATTAAAATTAACAATTAGCTCATCTCCGCCTTTTGTAATAAGTGAAACCGGCGGTTGAAGTCCGTCTGTAAAAAACGCAATTACTGCAGCAGCGGTAGAACCCGTACCGCAAGCAAGTGTTTCATTCTCTACTCCACGCTCATAAGTTCTAATGTAAATTTTACCGTCGACAATTTGAATAAAATTAACATTAGTTCCTCCGGGGTTAAAATCCTGGTGATGCCTAATTTCCCTGCCTAACTCAAAGACTGGAAATTCATCCAAACCGGTATAGATTGATTTTGGATTTTTAGGATCAAAAAGAACATCTTCTATTTTAATTATTACATGCGGAGAACCTGTATCGGCAAAGCATGCATTAATTAATTGATTGAATGCTTTAATCTTGAAATTATATTTTAATTTTCCCGGCGGATTAAAATTAAACTTAATCAGGTTTTCATTTAAAACCTCGCCGGTATAATTTACACTGTTCGATAAGAATTCGGTTTTTTCGTTTTTCAACCTGCCGCTTAAACCGGCAAATTTAATTGCGCACCTGGCACCGTTGCCGCACAAGCTGCCTGTTGAACCGTCGGCATTGTAATAGCCCATATCGAAATCATAATCGCTTGAATCCGCAATCGTTATTACACCGTCTGCTCCGATGCCGTTTCTTCTATCGCACAAATTTTTTATAACAATATTATTAAGAACAAAATCATGGTTCAGATCTTTATCGATCACAATAAAATCATTACCTGCACCGCTCATTTTACTAAAAGAAATCTTTTCCATTTCAAATGCAATTTAGATTAATAAGTTATCCTTTTCAATAAAAATATTTCTATAAATCTAAATTATCTGCTTAAAAATCAAATATTTATGCGGGAAAGCATAGCATAAAAGATTATTTTAAATTTCCATAAAAAGAAACGAATAATTGTCAATATATAAAAGAAAAAAAATTAAATGTTAATTTTTCGGTGGAAATCATTATACTTGATTTGCAATTTTTACAGGTAAAAAATCGGAGTATAATATGAATAATCTTCCTTCTGTAAAAACGATGTATGATGCGCTTGTCAACAAAGATATTTCTTTTGAAGGAATATTTTATGCCGGGGTAAAAACTACGGGAATTTTCTGCCGGCCTACCTGCCCTGCAAGAAAACCGGATATAAAAAACGTTGAATTTTTTTCCACTACAAAAGATGCATTACTCGCGGGATTTCAGCCGTGTAAACGATGCCGGCCAATGCAGCCTCTAGGCAAAGCCCCCGAATGGATAGCAAGTCTGATAAAGGAAATAAGCGAGAATGATTTAATCAGATGGAAAGATTCGGATTTAAGAGAAAGGAATTACGATCCTAATACGGTTAGAAGATGGTTTAAGAAAAATCATAAAATTACTTTTCACGCATACGTCAGATCATTAAGATTAGGTAAAGCTTTGGGAAGACTAAAGCACGGCGAGGATATAACTCAAACAGCCTTTGAACACGGATACGAATCATTAAGCGGATTCAGAGATGCGATAAAAAAGATTTCCGGTATGACTGCCGGAAAAGCAGGAAACAGCACAGTAGTTTATTTAAATAGAATACTTACACCGCTGGGACCGATGCTTGCCGGTGCTACTAACGAAGGTGTATGCTTGCTTGAATTCATGGACAGAAGAATGCTCGAGACACAATTAAAAATTTTAGTAAAAAGATTTAACTGCAGTTTTGTGCCCGGCTCAAATGATATTATTTCAAAACTTAATGTTGAACTAAAAGAATACTTTAAAGGAAGTCTGAAAAATTTTACAATCCCGGTTATTGTTCCGGGTACGGAATTTCAAAGTATGGTCTGGAAAAATCTTAGAACAATTCCTTTCGGACAAACTATATCTTATGAATCCTTAGCTAAAAAAATCGGAAAGCCCGCGGCGGTAAGAGCTGTCGGCAAAGCAAACGGCGATAACCGTATTGCTATTGTTATACCATGCCATAGGGTAATCGGCAAGGACGGAAATCTAACCGGCTATGGCGGAGGATTGTGGAGAAAAAAATTCTTGATTGAATTAGAGAGAGGTAGCAATTAATTTCTTAAAT
>JBJKQP010000284.1:0-2819 GCA_046705105.1 Ignavibacteriaceae bacterium
ACTTTGGGATTGTGAAGCAGGCTAGCCGCAATGTTAAGCCTTCTTTTCATTCCGCCGGAAAAATTTTTTACAAGTTCTTTTCTTCTGTCATAAAGCTGTACCCTATTTAAATTTTCCGCAATAAGAGCACGAAGAAGATTTTTGCGAATCCCGTATAGTGAACCGAAAATTTCCATATTTTCGTAGGCAGTAATTTCATCGTAAAGAGCAATTGATTGAGGGACAAGCCCGATCTTTTTTCTTACTATTAAATTATTTCTGGTGACTTTTTCGTTATCAACTATAATATCACCTTCATCGGCATCAAGGTAACCAATAAGCAAATTCATTAATGTGGATTTACCGGCACCGTTCGGGCCAAGCAGTCCGAAAAATTCTTTTTCTTTTATTTGAAGAGATATGTTGTCAAGCGCTGTAACGGAGGGAAACTTTTTGGTGATGTTTTTAATTTCTATCATACCTGATTACAGCAGTTTATAATAATGCACGAAAATTTTCAACTAAAATACGATTTAAAATATTTTAATAAAAGATTTTTGTTATGGAAGGTTCAAATTGTAAATAAGTAAAACGGAAGAATGCTTATTCAAATTAATTACCAAACTTATACAAGATAAGAGATAGCATCTTTTCTTTTTTAAAGATTTCGATTAGAGTCCTACTTCTTTCGAAAAACGAATATTTATTTTCTCCATAAAAGATGCCATCTCTTGCCCAAATACCTTTTGCATAACTTCAGAATATTATTGATAACTGTTCTTCCAATAAAATGTTGTTTTGATTATATTAATAAGCAGATACTATTTATTAATTGCTTTAAGTACAGTCTCACAGGCACTTGCATAAACAGGATCTTTTTTAGCTTTATTCAAATAGTACTTTGCTTTTTTCATTTCACCTTTTTGACTGTATGCTATGCCCAGGTAATATTCCGGCCCGGTTTCTTTTATAGCTTTTCTATACTTCAGCGCTTTTTCCGCAGCATTAATTGCACTATTGTATTCACTGGCTTCAACATAATTTCTTGCAAGCGCAAGATAAGCACCGTCATAGTTATCATATCCTACTGCTTTATTTAGCAGACCGATTGCTTTTTTATAATCCTTATCTCTTTCAGCGGTAGACGCAAGTTCGGTGTATGATAAAGCAAGGTTAAATTTAACTGCCGACTTTATGGAATTATTATTAGAAGTTTTAAGAACCTGTTCAAAATTATTGATGGCATCGGTATAATTTCCCTGGCTGTAATATACATTGCCCAAATTATTATATGCTGCATCAAATTTGGGATTGTCTTTAATTGAACTATTAAAACTTTTTATTGCTCCTGATAAGTCATGCAGTTTCATTTGTGCAAATCCCATCTGGTAATAAATCCTGTAGTCGTTATCGAATTTAAGTGCTTTTTCAAAATCTGCCAGAGCATCTTTATAATCACCCTTTTTTGATTTTTCCAGCCCGCTGTTGAATGGCTTAATAGCCTCTTTTTTCATCTTCTGTGCAAAAGTGCCGGATGTTAAAGCTATCGTAAAAAACAGGCTGAAAAGTAAAAGAGCTACTTTTTTCATTAGTGTCTCCATAATTGATTATTAAAATAGTTATAGGCATGAATTGATAATGAATGAGTAAAAGGATACCGTGTTAAAGATTTACTACTATCATATTCAAACTCCGAAAAATTGGATTGAAAAATATATCTGTTTTACAAAATAGTCAATGATTAAATATACATTCCTATTTCCATCACACTGTGAATATTTTATAGGGAAGAATAATTACCGGAAAGTATTATCTTCGAAGTGTAAAGAGAAAAACCGCATATCGGATATTAAATAGATTTTACTTTAGACAGTCAAGAGTATATAAGGCGTCAAAATGGCGCCTTGAATAAAATAAACCTTAATTATAAAGATATAATAAAATCCTTTAGTTGCGTGCTCTTGCTTCGTTAACTATTATGTTTCTTCCTTCAAATTTCGAATCGTTTAATGCTTTAATAGCACTTTTTGCATCGGAAGAATTTTCCATCTCAACAAAACCAAAACCCCTGGATCTCCCTGTGTCGCGATCCTTAATAATTTTTGCCGAAACCACCGTACCATGTGCTTCAAAAACTGACTGTAACTTTCTATCATCAACCGACCATGGGAGAGATCCCACAAATAATTTAGTACTCACTTAAGAACTCCAAAAAATAATAAATAAAAAAATCCGGTCTATTACCGGACAAGTAAACATACACATATAAAATCTAATTACCTAATTATTTTTTTATTCAAAGGATAGAAAACACACCAACTAAGGCTTAGTACTCCAAAGTAGCCAACCATTTTTAGAATAAGTTCAAGCTCTCTACTTGAGGTACTCAACCAGCCATTGGTGAACGGGGAGCATCTTCTTATAAGTATTAAATGCAAACAATACCGGATTATTTTCACTTAATTCTTGTAAATCCGAATTTTCGTAATACACATAAAAACCATTGTAAAGAAGGTATTCGGAATATGGAGTTTCCGGGTCGTATCCTTTAGGGTATTTTTTGTAGCTTTTACCTCCTAAAAGATATTTTCCGCTTTTTGTTACTTTTTTCACTGCGTCATTAAGCTTCCTGCCGGATTCAAAACTAGAAACAGCATCTCTAAATATTTTTAATTGTTCTTTGGTAGGCATATAAATTCCCGTGCCGAGAAAAAAGCCCTTCGGATCCAAGTGAAAGTAAAACCCGGAACTCGTTAATTTTTTATTACCTTCCCAAAAATATATTCCGAGATTGGTTTTGTACGGCGATTTATCCTTGCTGAACCTGACATCCCTATGCA
>JBJKQP010000285.1:0-16685 GCA_046705105.1 Ignavibacteriaceae bacterium
GTAGGCGGTTGTTTACGGGTGATAGTTTAAAAGACATTCAATGTTTCAATTATACAAACATAGTACTGCAAAGCCGGCAGCCCATGAACGATGGAATATGGAGTATGGGAGATGGAATATGGGACTCGGAAAATCATGCAGTCATTCAAACATTCAATCATGCTGTCGGTTAATGGTTGATGGTTAATAGTTTGAACTGCAAACCACTAAATATTAACTATCAACTGCTAAAACATAACAAAAGAATTTTAGAGAATTTGAATTAACTTAATTTATCAATCGATAAAAATAATATCTCTTAAGGTCATATATGATCGAATTTAAATTTACGGCGGAAAAATTAAACGGGCAGGCAATAAGCGGTTCGCTTTCGGCATTGTCTGTTGCGGAAGGTAAAAAGAAAATTTACAGGCTGGCCGAAAAGAACCAGCTTAAAGTAAGGAATATAGATAAAAAGTCCACATTCCTATACCGTGTTAGGCGCAGCAAGGGTGAGAAACCAATTAGAGGTGAACAGAAAGCATTTTCAAAAAGAGAAGTTGAAGATGCACTATCCAGGATGGGCTATGAGGTCCTTTCCGTTAATAAAAAATTATTAGACTTGCAGTTCCCTCCGCCCACAAATGAAATTGTTACATTCGTAAAAATAAGTGCGGAGCTTCTGGAACAAAAGCTGCCTTACAGCGAAATACTTACGCTGCTTATTAATGATACTCAAAATAAAACTTTAAAAGATACTTTAAAGGAAATTAACAACGATCTTAAGAAGGGTGCAGACAGCGAAGCAACTTTTCTTAAATACCAGTCGGTCTTCGGTAAGTTTACTGCATATATGTTGGGGCTTGCATCCAAAAGCGGTAACATGACGGAGATTTATAAAGCGACTGCTAAGTTTTTGGAGCGCAGGCAGGAGTTTAAGAAAAATCTTAGAAGCGCTTTAATTACACCCATGGTAACTCTTGTTGTTTTATTTGCAGCATGTTTGTTTTATGTCGGGTATATTTTTCCGCAGACTGCACTGCTTTTTGTAAGGTTTAAAATTCCGCTGCCTCCGATGACTGCCTTTACTTTAAAAATGAGTGATTTTTTAACCGCTAATGTTGTACTTGTTACTTTGTTTTGTGTTGTACCTCCCTTACTGTTCTGGTGGTATGCAAGGACTAAAAAAGGTGCATACATGGTAAATAAATACATTCTGAAAATACCTATTGTAGGTTCGTTAATACATAAGACGGTTATAGAAGTTTACTGCCGCGTATTTTATACCCTTTACAGCGGCTCTGCGGAAAGCATTGAGCCTATTAGAATTGCATCGGAAGCTACGGGAAACAAATATTTTGAAGACAGGATAAAAACTGTTGCAATTCCTTTAATGATAAAGAAAGGAATAGGTATAACCGATGCATTTGCCGCTAGCGGTGTGTTTACGGAAACCGCATTATCCAGGCTGCATTCAGGCGAAGAAAGCGGTACAATAAAAAATACATCTCTTCAGCTTGCAAATTATTACGAGAGCGAAACCGTTTACAGACTTAAGAATTTTATAGAACTCGTACAGGTATTTATCGCAATGATAATAATGGTGGTAATGATTTTACTTACACTTGTTTCTGCAGAAACAGCAACAATTCATCCTAAAGTTCCGGGTGAATCTTCCAACTATAAAATTGAACGTAAATCGACAGATAACCTTGCCGCAATTTATAAAAATAGTTTTCCGGAATTTGTTAACAGTAATTGTAAAAATGATTATATTTCATAAGGAAGATTACCATAAAATATAAATATGATTAATTACGGGACGAAATGATTGAGAATAACCTTGAAATGACCGATAAGATCGGTTACTTATTATTTAAAAAAGGTATAATTGATGCAGCAATGCTGGAGAAAGCCTTATATGCAAAGGCTAACGACAAGAGTAAAATAAAAAGAAATTTAGCACAAATCTTAGTTCAAGATTATAATTACGACCACGACACCATATTTAGAGAAGTAGCAATACTTTATGCGTTTAGAGAACTTGAAATTACACCGGAAGAAATAGCGCAAGACAGACTGGATTCGATCAAACAAATGATAAACAATGCAGGCGATCAGCTTAAGGAACTGATGCTGGAGCATAAAGTGATTCCGTTTAACTATGACGAGAGAATAAAAGATAAACTTATTTTAGCGGCTATAGATCCCACCGATAGGAATATTCCTAAAATTGCCTTCGGCCTAAATGCAAAAAAATATGAAGTAATTTATATTAGGAAAAAAGATTTTGAAAAATTAATACATATTATCCTTCCGCCGGAAAATGTTTACCTTAAAATGATGGAAGAGGTAGAGCCGGAAATTCAAATTGAAAAAGATGAAAATGCTCTGGACGAGGAAGCCCTTGATGCGGAAATAAATAAAAGTGCATTAATCAATTTAGTGGAAGGTGCTCTTGTTGAAGGTGTTAGGATGGGTGCGAGTGATGTTCACTTCGTTCCCAAATCGGGAAATAAAACGGAAATTTTAATGCGTGTCGACGGTAATCTTCAGCAATGGCATGTACAGGACAGTACTCTTCCGGAAGCTGTTATAGCGGTTGTTAAAGACCGTTCAAAAGGAATGGACAGGTTTGAACGTGAAAGAGCTCAGGATGGTTTTATACAAAGAGAAATTGATAATCATATTATCAGGTTCCGTGTTTCCGTTCTTCCTATGGTAGGAACCGAATTGAAAAACAAGTTTGAAAGTGTCGTTATAAGAATTCTGGATGATAGAAAAGTAATAAAGGATCTTGATAAACTCGGTTTAACCGGATATGCTAAATCTTCTTTTCAAAAAGCAATTAGCCAGCCGCAGGGAATGGTAATTTTAACCGGTCCTACCGGAAGCGGTAAAAGTACAACTCTTGTTGCGGCCCTTTACCAGGTTATAGATTCGACGGTTAATGTTCTTACGGTTGAAGATCCTGTTGAATACGTAATTGAAGGAGCCCGGCAATTAAAAATAGGTTATAGAATGAATTTTGAACAAGCGATACGTTCTATACTAAGGCATGATCCGGATATTGTACTTGTCGGTGAGATGAGAGATAAAGAGACTGCCGAGATTGCAATAAAGCTTGCCAATACCGGGCACTTAACATTCTCCACACTTCATACAAACGATGCGGCAAGTGCCGTGGCAAGGCTTTATAAGATGGGTATAGAGCCTTTCTTAATTGCATATGCTATAAACATAATTGTTGCTCAAAGATTAATTAGAAGATTGTGTCCCGACTGCAAAAAAAGAGTAGTAAATTTTGACGAACACGTTATGAAAGCTGCCGGGTTAAATATTGCCGAATGGAGAGATTATAAAATTTTTGAACCTAAAGGCTGCGAAAAATGTAACAACACCGGTTACAAGGGCCGTATTGCTATACACGAGGCACTATATCTTACTAAGGAAATAAGGCAAATAATAGTTCGTTCAGGTGTTGAAGTTGACGAAGAAAAAATTCGTGAACAGGCTAAAAAAGACGGCACCTTAAGTTTAAGGGAAGCCGGTTTTGAAAAAGTGAAGTTAGGATTAAGTTCAATTGAAGAAGTAATTGCTTCTACTTCGGAAGAATAACAAAGTTTCCTTGGAGGTTTTCAGTTGCTTTCGGCATTGTTAACTGAGGGGTTAACTAACTAAAATAGAAGGAAGTTTATAATTGGTTTTTACTGAAGCAATAAAAATTTTAAGTGATTTTGCAAAAACAATACCTGCATATTTAACAGGCCCCGACCGCATTAGCTATCTGCTTCATAATATAGATCAGCTTAAGCCGGAAGAAAAAATGTCTTTAAGGAATATGATAAATAAATTCCTTACAAGTATGATAGAGAGAGACTCTTCGGATATAGAAATTGGCGGACACGGTAACGGCGGTTATGTTTGGTTAAGAACATTCGGTAAGAAGGAAAGAGAAAAGGATTTTCCCCAGTTTGGTGAAGACGAATCGGCTATTCTTATAATTAATCTCTTAAATGAAAATCAGAGAAAGTACCTGGAGGAAAATAAAAATCTGGATTTCAGCTATACATATCTTTACGAAAGAAAAAACATATACGTAAGATTTAGAGCAGATGCTTATTTTGACCTCGATACGCTTGCATTAAACATGAGGGCTATTAATGCAAACATTAGGGAACTGAACAGCCTTGGATTTCATCCGAATGTAATTAAGACACTAAGCCATACTTATATTAAATTTGGGTTAACTCTTGTTACCGGAATAACGGGTTCAGGTAAATCGACAACACTGGATGCTATTATAGATGAACACAATAAAACAGATCCTGCTCATATTGTTATTATTGCTTCTCCTATTGAATATGTTCATCAATCCAATATTTCCATAATTAAACATAGAGAAGTTGGGCGCGATGTTTTAACATTTAAAGAAGGTGTTATACAATCGTTAAGGCAGGACCCGGATATTATAGTAATAGGAGAAATGAGAGACCCGGATACGATTTTAGCTGCTCTCGAGGTAACGGATACCGGGCACAAAGTGTTTTCTACTCTACATACATCTTCTGCCGTAGAGTCTATAGACAGAATTGTTGCCGAAATGAACCCTTATGAACAGGAACGAGTAAGAAACAGGCTTGCAGATGTTTTAATAGCTATTGTTTCTCAAAAGCTTGTTCCTAGTTTGGACGGTAAACGTGTCCTTGCAAAAGAAGTTTTAATAGTTACCCCAAGCGTAAAGGCAGCAATTAAAAATAATAATACAAGCGAAATATACATGATGATTAACCAGGGATCTCAAAGCGGAATGATAACCCTTGAACAAGATTTGAAGCGATTATATCTAAGTAAAAAGATATCTCTTGAAAATGCTATTGCATACGCAAACAATAAAACAAGAATTAAGCAAATATTATCGGCAATTTAATGAAAAGTATCATTTTTACATATTGCGAAGGAAACGACACAAAGATTGCCGTTGTTACAAAAGATAAAGACAAGGTTAAGGTATTAAAAGCCGACACCTTTGAAGTCGTTCAGCCTGCAATCGATATGGAAGATTCGATTACAGGATTAAAAATTGAGGGGGAAGATTTATCTTTTGTAGATCAAACGGGCAGTACATCGGCAACGGAAAGGCAAACGGCACTTTCCAGTGTTAACCTTATGAGTGATTCCTTAAAGGAATTTAATCTTAAGCAAAGCCTTTTCGTCCCCGCGCTTTCCGAGCCGGCAATTTATTATCATCTTTTTGAAGTTTCCAAAATTGCAAAATCTTCCAAGATAACCCAGGAAATAATTGAGGACATTCAGGAATCTAAGAATGTATCAATTGATAAAGAAAACCTGGGATATGTGGAACTTTCCGACAAATCTTTACTCGCGGTTTTCTTAAGCGGCGAAGTTCCATGTATAAAATTGATAAATTCTCTTGCCAGGTATAACGGTAAAAGATATTATAAAATTCCGTCTGTTAAAAGTGCGGAAATATCTTTAGCTTATTACATAGCCAAGAGAAAAAAATTCTTCCCGGATGATCAATCCCTTATTGTTTATATAGGTAAAGAGTACAGTAAATTAATATTTTTACAGGGAAGAAAACTAAAACATATCGGCTCAACACTGGATATTGGTACTCTTAACCTGCATACCTACGATGTTTACTTTTCCAAAATTCTGCTGGAAATGGAAAACGGCGGGATAACTTCCCTGGATAATATTATTGTCTGCGGTGAAGATGATTCCGAAAATCTGATACTTTCGTTTTACGGAACTTTTCCCGAGGCTAATGTATCAAGGCTTGAATTTGATGATCTGGATTTATCTTCCCTAAAACAAGAAACCAAAGAAAGATTTTCCGCATATAGTATACCTGCCGCAGTAGCAATTGATTACCTGGATGATCTGGATGAAATCCATAAAGGTATTAACCTTTTACCCAGGTATGTAAAAGAAGAGCAGAAAATATTTCAATTTGCATGGCATGGATTTGCAATGTTACCTCTTCTGTTCCTTGCTACGTTTTATATTACGCAAAATATTTTATCGAACAACAGCCAAATAAAAAAACTGGATGCAAAGGTAGCGGAGCAAAATTTACTTGTAAGGGAGAACCAGTCAACGCTTAACAAAATTAACAATTTGCAAACCAATATAAACGGTTTTGCCCGGACACAGGCAATATTGGACTCTGCCTCGGTAGGAGCCGGAGTTTGGTCAACATCGTTAAAAAATCTTTCGGAATTTTTCTCGCATAATAAAGATATATGGTTAACAAATTTAAGCAACAGCGGCACTACATTAACATTGAACGGATATGCGCTAAACCGGAATGTTCTTACATCGCTTGCGTTCTCAATAAAATCAGCCGAGCTTAAAAGTGTAAATTTCGAAGCGCTTAGAGAAAAAGATGCTTATAAATTTAATTTATTTTTTAACATAATAAACTATCAAAAAAGTTTAAATTGAACAGAAAAACAAAAAATACTCTCGCACTCTTCGGCTTACTGCTGCTGATTGTTATTGCTGGCGGAATCTATATTTTTATAGTGCAGCGCGGCAGGCTAAACGAAGACAAAAGCAAGCTGGCCAAATTACAATCCTATCATTATAATTCCGGCAGGCTTTTAGCCCGGTATCAAAATTTATTGAAGAAAGCCTCGGTTCTTGATTCCGTTTTGGCTTCTAGAAAATTTAATATACCGCAAAATTTATCGTCCGTTAGCTTTTTTAATTTTATTAACAACGTAAGCTCAGGCTTTGGCCAGGACACTAAAATTAATATTGACTTCCTAGAGAAGAAAAAGGATAAAGAATTTTATTATTACTCCTACGACTTAAAAGGAAGCGGTAATTTTAATGATGTTTACAGGCTTATCTATGCAATAGAACAAAGCAAAGAACTTAAAAAAGTTAAAAACGTTTCGCTTTCTAATTTGATAACAACGGATAAAGAAGGCATGCCCAAGTTTTTAGTAAATTTTACAATTTTAGTGGACGTATATTTCTCTACCGATAACAGGTTCACAACAAATAAATTTGTGGAAAACAACCTATCTACAAATTCATTATATGATATTTTCTATCCGTTGATTAGAAATCAAATTCCACCTAATGTTAACAACCTGCTGGATGTACAGGGTGCAAAGCTGCTGGCTCTAATTCCCGAAGGAGCTTTTTTGGCAGACAGCAAAGGAGATACATATTTATTGTGGGAAGGTCAACAGGTTTATCTTGGTTATCTTACAAAGATAGACTACGAACATAATACCGTAAGCTTTATTTTAAATAAAGGAGGTATAATAGAAAATATTACCCTTAGTTTACAAAAAAACGGTATGAATAAGAAAAAATAAAAGAGAGAATTCAAATGAAAAGATTTATTTATACGACAATTTTATTTCTCACGGTATCGACGCTGGTTTTCTCTCAGGATTATTTGGAAAAAACTTTAAGCAGTTACCAAAACCCAAATGAACTTGTAACGCTTTCTTCCAACCTGTCTTTTAACCAGGCAATAAATTTACTTAGTAAAGTAAGCCAAAAGACCACGGGAAGAAAAATAGTATCCACCGTAAGAATTGATACTTCTATCGGTATTCAAATTAAAAACATGAATTACATGAAGGCACTTGTTGTACTTGCCAAAATGAACGGGCTTGTATACTCGCAAAAGCCGGATGTAATTGTTGTTCATCCACCTGATCAACTGACACAGGAAAAGCCTAGCGCTAGTTATGTACCTATTAACACCAGGGAAGTAAAAATTTCAGCAGTCTTTTTTGAAGCCGATGTTAGTAAGGAAAAGCAATTGGGAATAAACTGGCAAACGCTTTTCCAGAGAGATGGATTAAACATCGGCGGTACATTAAATGGTTTTACCCCGGATACCTCAACTACTACACCTGATTTTAAGATAAATGCAAGCTCCAGTTTTACTGCCGGTCAATATTTCGGCCAGGCAACTGCTATCTTTAAGTTCTTCGAAAGCCATAATGCCGGTAATATTATTTCCGCACCAAATGTTACGGTACTGGACGGAACGCAGGCCAGGCTGCAGGACGGGCAGGATATCGCTTACAACCAGAGAGATTTTTCAGGCAATATAATACAAAAATTTTATGCTATTGGCTCTATTGTTACAGTTGAACCGCATATACTTAGGCAAGACGGAATTAATTATATACTTTTGCAAATTCATGTTGAAAGAAGCTCTTTTGTTCCCGATCCTACTAATACTATAATTAACAAAACATCGGCAGATACAAGAGTTACTTTGCTGAACGGTGAAGAAACGGTTATAGGCGGAATGTTTTTTAACCAGTCTTCCAAAGTACGCCGCGGTGTTCCTTTTTTGAAAGACCTGCCGTGGTGGTTCTTTGGTTTGCGTTATATCTTCGGCTATACGGATACTATTGTTAATAAAAAAGAACTGGTTATATTAATTAAAGCAACATTAATACCCACAATACAGCAGCGCGTAAACGAACCGTTTACCAAAACTCCGTTAAAAGACGAATTAGAGTTTCAGAGACATCAGTTGAATAAATATGAAAAAAATAGTTCTCCTAACAATGATCAATAGGTAAAGAAATGGAATCAATTTTAATAGTGGATGACGATATTAACCTCTGTTCCGTTTTAAAGGAAGAATTATCGGAAGTGGGCTATGACGCAGAATATGTTAACAGCAGCGAGGCTGCTTTCGAATTTCTGCGTAATAAGTCTACTGACCTATTGCTGCTGGATTTAAAGATGCCGGATAAAAACGGCTTTGATGTACTTAGAGAGTTGCAAGAAAAAATGATAAAAATAAAGGTTATTGTTCTTACTGCATATGCCGACGTTAAAAGCGCAATTGATTCTGCTAAATTGGGTGCGACAGATTTTATTAGTAAGCCGTACGATTTTGATGAGTTGTTGATTACGATTAGGAAAGTGTTGCAAAGAGAAAACTAAACTATGAAAATAAGTTTTAGGATCTTAATTATTAATTTTGCAATTGTCGCATTAATTTTAGGCAGCTCTGCAATTGCTTATTATTCCATCATGTACAATGTACTTTCCTCCCAGCAGTCAAAATATCTTCTTAATTCTTCTAATCAATTTATCTATTCGTTAAATGGAAGTATACAGGATACACAGGATGAATTTCAGCTACTTACCGGCAATGGGCTCGGTAATCTTATAAACAATCCGTTTTTAAATACCAAGAACATAGATTTTATTCTTGAAACAAATGACAATTCATCCGGCATAATTATTAAAAAAACCGGTAAGGAGGATGTCCATTTTACCAAATCCAATCAAACAATAGAGGATTTTGAAGCCGACAACCCGTTTGCTCTTATTAATACTGCAGTTGTAAACGGTAAAAAATATTACTACGGCAGAGTTTTATCCAATGCTTTCTTAAATAATATTTCAAAAAAAATAAATGCTAATGTTGCCTTAATTTGGAAAGGTTCTACAGTCGAAATTTCCAATGAGTCCAATAACCAAAAATTCCTCTATGCTCTAAACGAGATATACAATAAATTATCTTCCAAGGGTAATTATGATATTTATTCTCTGAAGTCTGAATCTTCCGATATAATTGCCACAATTTATAAACCCACGGCAAATTTTGGTACAAAAGGAAATTTTCAGTTTCTTGTGTTTTCCAATCTTAGCGAAGCAAACGATTTAAGAACAAGTATAAAGTATTTGCTTACGGTTATTGGTTTTGCCGGTGTAGCGTTGTCAATAATATTAACACTCATTTTTACGGATAAATTAAGAAAACAAATTAGACTGCTTAATTATGCTACAAAAAATACAAGGGAGGGAAATTTCCAAAACAAAATTCAAATTTATAGCAAGGACGAGATTGGGCAGCTTGCAGGTGCTTTTAATTCTATGCTGGATGAGCTTCAGAAAAATGAAAAGGCAAAGAATGAATATTCCGAGTTTATTACACTAATTAATCGTAATCCTACCTTAGCAGAAATTTCCGAAGCAGCACTAAAAAAAATAATTTTTACATGCGGGTTTACAATCGGTGTGCTTTACACTGTTGAGGATAATAAATTAAAGCCCGCCAGTTCATACGGATTAAGTAAAGATTACGTATTAAACATAAAACCGGACAGCTACGATGCGGTTGTTAAAAACCGGGAAACTTTGGAAATAACTTCCGGCGAAGTTCTGCCTGTTATCACTACCGGCGTATTTACCTTACAAATTAAAAATTTGTTGATAATGCCGGTAATATATAATAACAAAGTTATTGCAGTCCTGGAATTAGGCTCAATTAACAAACCGGACAAACAGGCTAGGGAATATTTGTCCAAGATAAAAGAGCAGCTTGCAGTTGGAATTACAAATGCAATTGCCTTAAGCCAGTTGGAAAACCTGGTTTCCGAGCTTAAAAAATTAAACGAAGATTACCAAAGCCAGAACATTCAAATAAGAAAACAAAACGATACCCTGCTGGAACTTCATGCTCAATTAAAAGAGAAAGCTGCGGAACTGGAAGTTCAAAAAGAAAAGGCGGAAGAAGCAACAAGATTAAAATCTCACTTCCTTGCCAGTATGTCCCACGAACTTCGCACACCTATGAACTCAATCCTTGGTTTAACGGAGTTAATCCTTGAGGATAAAACTTTAATAGGTAAAAACAGGGAAAGAATAGAAGTGGTTCTAAAAAGCGGAAAGCGCTTGATGAATCTTATAAACGATATACTTGACCTTTCCAAAATTGAGGCAGGTAAAATGGAAATTCATGACGAAGAAGTGCAACTGGATGAATTGTTAAAGGAAGTTGAGAATTCCGTTATACCTCTTGTACAGCAGAAGGGAATTAGTTTTAATCTGGTTAGGAAAACCAACACCGGTATAATTATAAGTACCGACAGGGGGAAAATTACCCAGGTACTTATTAATTTGCTTGGTAACGCTATTAAATTTACCGAATACGGTTTTGTCGAATTAAGAATTTCATCTTTTGAAAACAGGACCCTGCAATTTGATGTTGTTGATACCGGAATAGGAATTTCCGAGCAGGATCAAAAAGTAATATTTGAAGAGTTCAGACAGATTGACGGCACGACTACAAGAAAATATAGCGGTACCGGTCTGGGGCTGGCTATTTGCAAGAAAATTGCGGATCTGCTTAACGGCAGTCTTACTGTAAAAAGTGAACCGAATAAAGGTTCCACATTTACCTTTTCAATTCCTTTGACTTTTGCGAAAATAAATAAAGTCGAATCGAATGTTAAAGTTAATGTTAATACTTTAATTCAAAACAGGAAGAATCCTATTCTTGTAATTGATGACGATTCGGAAATTAGATATACAATCGGTCAATACCTTACTTCCAAAGGCTACGAAGTTGTATTTGCTTCTTCCGGCGATGAAGGAATTAGGATAGCAAAGGAGTTACAGCCTTTTGCAATAACACTTGACGTAATGATGCCGGGAAAAGACGGCTGGAGTGTAATAAAAGAATTAAAGGAAGATCCGCTTACCAAAAATATACCTGTTATATTAATTTCGATTATAGGTGATAAAAATATAGGTTACGGCCTGGGTGCATTCGAATATTTTATTAAGCCGATCGAACCGGAGAAACTCCTTTCCACATTTAAAAAGCTGGAAAACCTTGCACATAAGAAAGTTGAAAAAATTGTTATTGTTGACGATGATGAACTTGAATTCGAGAAATTTAAAAATGCTTTTAAAAACGATAAAGTTAGAATTGAATATATTTCCAACAGTGAACTTGCATTTAGTAAAATTCTGGAGGTGCAGCCGGATTTAATTATCCTTGACCTTATGACGGCGAATGTGGACGGTATAACGCTCTCTTATAAATTAAAATCCAACAACGATACTAAACATATTCCTATAATTATAAGCACTGCAAGAGATTTAACCGAAGAAGAAAGGAGCTCACTCAATAACATTGTTGAAGAAATTACGGTTAAATCAAAAGGTCATCCGTTGGACGTGTTAAAAATTGTAAGAGACATGATAAAAATGGAAGAAGTTTTAACTTCTACCGAAGAGGAAAACGACGTAGAAGATATGGAAGAAAACCGGGTTCAGGGGAATCAATACAAAGGAGAAAACACCTCTTATCAGGGCGAAATTCTTATAGTGGATGATGATCCCGATACGCTTTTTACAATAGGCGAAATTGTTCAGGCCTGCGGGTACAAAACGATACTTGCAAAAAACGGTAAGGATTGCATCAATACACTTGAGCACAAAACACCGGATTTAATATTACTGGATATAATGATGCCGGAAATGGACGGCTTTCAAACAATAACTGCTATTAGGAAGAACATCCGGTGGGCTAACATTCCGGTATTTGCCGTTACAGCCAAGGCTATGCTGGAAGATAAAGAAGTTATATTTAAACATGGCTTTAATGACTATATTGCTAAGCCGGTTAATTCCGGAGTATTAGCTTTTAAAATAAATAGATTACTCTCAAAAATTAAATTAACATGAAAAAAATACTTGTAGTAGATGACCTGCCTGAGAATGTGTTTTTGCTTCAAGATAGGCTGGAACATGAAGGATATGAAGTAATAACTGCATACGACGGGAAATCGTGTGTAGAAAAAGCATCAACCGAAATTCCGGATTTAATATTACTTGATGTAATGATGCCCGAAATGTCCGGGATAGAAGTTTGTAAAGTTTTGGTAAAGGATATAATAACTTCCAACATTCCTATAATATTGGTAACGGCAAAGTCCGGTGCGGAAGATACTAAAGAAGGGCTTGAAGCCGGTGCTTTTGATTATATAAAAAAACCTTTTAACAGAATTGAATTACTTGCAAGGGTTAATTCTGCGCTTAAGTTATCCGAGACGCATAAGCTGCTCCTGGAAGCCGAGCAAAGAAATACCTTTGCGGCAACCGTTGTTACAACCAACCATAAAATAAAACAGCCTCTTACATTAATGAGCCTTTCCTCTGCAGCAATTAAACGGGAATTAAGGAAAGAAGAAATTTCCAGGGAAGCCATATTAAAAAGGGTAGCTTATATAGAAACTGCGGTAAAAGAAATTAATGATGTGCTTAATCAATTAAACTCAATTAAAAGGCCCATATTTTCAGATTATATTAAGAACATAAAAATGATTGAGTTTGATAATAGCAATTTGTCAGATTAAACGCTGAATAGTTTCAAGCATAGTTTCAAAATCATACGGCTTGGTAAGAAACCCCTCTATTTTCATATCTTTAAAATAATCATCATTTTTAAGGGAAAGACTTCCGGAGGAAAGTATAATAGGAATTTCCAATCCGAGTTTTCTAATCTCTTTAATGCATTCAATACCGTCCATATGCGGCATATTATAATCAATTATTACTAGATCCACTTTTATTTCCTCGGTAAGTACTTTTAATACTTCTGTGCCGGAATTAACTTTAATAACATTATAGCTGTAAGACTCAAGCAGCTCCGCCAGAAGATCCAGCAGCATAACTTCGTCATCGGCAAGAAGAATAATTTTTTCCGACGGAATTATTTTCTTAGCCCTGGTAGGTTCGTATGCGGGAATAAATACATCGAAGGATGTCCCTTCTCCCAACCGGCTGGTAACTTCTATATGACCGTTGTGTGCTTTTATTATTCCGTACGTTACGTATAAGCCAAGACCCGAACCGGAACCTGTTTGGCGGTCTTTTGTTGAAAAATAAGGATCGAAT
Organism: Ignavibacteriaceae bacterium; assembly: GCA_046705105.1. Lineage (GTDB taxonomy): Bacteria > Bacteroidota > Ignavibacteria > Ignavibacteriales > Ignavibacteriaceae > FEN-1297. The sequence goes on from JBJKQP010000285.1 coordinate 13,693, forward strand.
ATTTTAGATATATTCTCCTCATTTATTCCGGCGCCCGTATCCGAAACGGAAAACCACACGTAATTTCCTTTCTCAAGCAGGGGAAAATTAATAACATTCGATTCATCAATGGTTTTATTTTTTGATTTCAGTGTTATCTGTCCCTGCCCTTCTATAGACTCCTTCGCATTAACACAAAGATTTAAAAGAACCTGGTAAATTTCTGTTCCGTTTCCAAGTATGTTGTGCAGATTTTCATCTACCTCTTTTTTAAAGCTGATATTTGCCGGAAAAGTCTGCGTAATTACTTTTTCTATTTCGGAAAGCAGTGTATTCGGTTTAATAAGTTCCTTTCTTTTGGGAGTTGGTTTGCCGAAGGACAGTAATCCTTTGGTCAAATCTCTCGCTCTGATTGAACTAACCTCTATATTATCCAAAAGCCTGTAAATATCCTCTCTCTCCGGTACTCTCTTTTTAAGAATATTTATACTTCCGAAAATGCTTGAAAGCAAGTTGCTGAAATCATGTGCCATACCACTGCTGAGTTTGCCTATTGTTTCCAGCTTTTGCGCTTGAAGCAGTCTTGCTTCCAGAGCATCGTTAAGCTCTCTTGTAATTATACTGTTCAATGCAAACGCAAGTAAAGCAGCAAACTGCTCGGTAATGTTTATCTCGGCCGTACCGGAAAAATTATCTTTTTTCCCGATAACTATAGATGCAAGAAGATTGTCTTCAAAGAAGCAAGGAGTAATTAATGCCGTATTTATTTGTAATGCTTTGGAAAGGCTGTAGCCTATACTTTCAGGTGAATTCTTAATTAATAGAGATCGTTTATTTACCTTTAGCCACTTATTTATATACTTCAAACTGTTTTCGATAACTTTTTTAGCTTCTTCCTTGTTCGGTAATTTTTCCGAAGGATCGTAAAAAATATATTTATACTTTTTATTTTCAATATTTAATATAGCTATTCCGAACGGACTATTATCAATTTGAGTACATCTTATTAAAATTTCCCCGGCAATATCTTCCATAGATTTTTCTTTTGCCATAAGAGTTAAAATCTGGCGTAGTTCATCCGGGAAGCGGCGGTTTACTTCGTTTGATTGCTTAACTTGCTTATTTTGCTTTAAGTCTGTCCCGTTCTCTTCTATGGTTAAAAGATATCCCGCGGTTTTATTATCGGTTCGTATTCCGGTTATTTTTAATTTTGCTGCACCGGGTGAGACTTGCTTTTTGCGGAAATTTTTAGCCGGTAATGAAAATACAACGGTCTTTTTTTTTTGCGGTAGAATGTTCGAAGGTGTGGATAAGCCTGTTAATTTTGATATGGTTACACCGTTTATCTTTTTTGAACGGAAGAATTTACCGAAACCTTTATTATACCAGATTATTTTTTGGTCTTTATCGGCAATAGCATATAAATTATCTTCTATTCCCGAAAGGCCGGCAAGAATATTTTTTAAAGTCATAAGTTAAGCCAGGCTATTCTATTCTTGTTTAATAGCATATTTTTTAATCTTAAGATATAATGTTTTATAATTTATTCCAAGTTTTTTTGCGGTCTGCTTCCTATCCCAGTTATAATGGTGCAGTACCCTTTCAATGTATTTCTTTTCCAGGTCTGACATGCTTAATATTTCATCTCCGTCATCAAAAGAAGAAAGGGATTTTTTCCTTGGTTCCTGGTTATAATCCATGGGTAAATTTAAGTCTTCCGGTTGGATGTAATCGGTTTCCGCAAAGATAAGTGCCCTTTCAATAATATGTTCCAGTTCTCTTATATTGCCGGGGAAGTTGTAATTATATAAGATCTTTTCTGCTTCCGGAGAAAGTTTTTTAGGCGATCTAATCGGTGACTTCGATTCCAAGAAATGATTTGCCAGCAGGAGTATATCATCCTTCCTTTCTCTTAAAGGAGGAATAGTTAAAGTTATTACGTTAAGCCGGAAAAGAAGATCCCTCCTAAAATTTCTATTATCGGTTTCCTCCAGAAGATTTCTATTTGTTGCGCCTATTACTCTAACGTTTGAAGTTAAGTTGGTAACTCCGCCGATTCTTCTATATTCACCGTTTTCCAGAAAGCGAAGTAATTTAGGCTGAAGGCTAAGGCTTAGCTCTCCTATCTCATCTAGAAATAAAGTACCTCCATGAGCAATTTCCACCAACCCTTGTTTGGTAGTTTTTGCATCCGTAAATGCTCCCTTTTCATGGCCGAAAAGTTCACTTTCAATTAACTGATCGGGAAGTGATGCACAATTTATAACGACAAACGGCATATCGCTTCTGGCAGAATGTTTGTGTATATACTCCGCCAGCAATTCTTTACCGGTACCGGTTTCTCCTTCAATTAGAATATTTGAATCGGAGACAGCAGATTTATTTGCAAGGTTTATAACTTTTTGAAGCTCTTTGCTGTCGCCTATAATTCTTGTTTGAAGTTTCTTGTCAACTTGTTCGGAAAGGATAGCGGTTTTTACAAGCAATTCTTTATGTTCAAGGGCATGTTTAACTGTTATAAGAAGTTCATCGAAATTATATGGTTTGGCAATAAAATCGTAGGCTCCAAGCTTAATGCAATCTATTGCTTTTCTAATATCCGATTGAGCAGTAAGTATTACAACTTGAATAGAGGAGTTATAATCCGTTACAAATTTTAATACTTCCTCACCCTGAACCTCCCGCATGTTAAGGTCAAGCAGAAGCAGGTCATAGTTTTTACTTTTAACAGTTTCAATTGCATATTTACCGTCATATACAGCATCAACAGCAAACCCTTCCTCTAAAAGCTGTTCTTTCAACAAATAGCATAGTGTTTCGTCATCATCGCAAACAAGTATCTTAGAATTTTTTTGTATCATATTTTTTACTTATAATTTGAAAGATCATCTATTTGGAATAAAATTCAATCTTATTTATATTTGTAGCTCTAAAAAATTGGGCGCGTAGCTCAGGGGTAGAGCATCTGCCTTTTAAGCAGAGGGTCGGTGGTTCGAGCCCACCCGCGCTCACCA
>JBJKQP010000286.1:0-29178 GCA_046705105.1 Ignavibacteriaceae bacterium
AAAAGCTTCAATACAATCTGCCTGGTTGGGTTTATAACCAACATTATTTTTTTTCTCCTTTGCGAAGCTATAAATATTTGGAAATTAATATTGTCTTTTCAGCTTTCTTATACTCTTTCCAATCGAACATCTGTTTGGAAATTTAGAGGAGAAGTGGAAAAATTATATTTTTGATCTAAAGCTTGTTAATCCTGTAATTAAAAGAAAGTTTGAGCAATAGTTGCCGGAACCGGATTAGCCGGAGCTCTGCTTAAGTATTACTATGAAGTTAAAGTATTTTGTTTTCGCTACGGTTCAAAACATGTGCATAGTATACCAGCAAAAGGCAAAATAAATACGGCAAAGAATTATCAAATTAAAATTAGCCTGCAATAGTTTTAATCTAGCTCGTGTTCTCTATTCCATTCCGTAGCAATAATTCTCTGTCCGTTTATGTTTGCGGCTTCATCGGAAGCTAGGTAAACTGCTGCGGGAGAAACAATATCCGCACTTAACAGATTTTGTTTTTTATCCTCCGGAAAATTAGGCGGAATCATTCCTGTAAGTGTTGCTCCTCCGGGTAATAAAATATTTAGTGTAATCCCTGTTCCGGCTAATTCCTGTGCCCAGATAGTACTCATAGATTCGAGTGCAGCCTTAGACGGTCCGTAAGGAGAAAATCCTTTTCTTTTCATCGTTTCCAAATTTATGGAAATGTTAATTATTCTTCCTGATTTTTGTTTTAACATATAAGGAATAACCGTTCTAGTAACAAGATATGTTCCGTTTACATTTGTATTTATTACCATCTGCCAGTTATCGGCATCCGATTCCCAAAATGGTTTTGGTTCCGTCATAAATGATTTATTAACAAATAACATTCCTCTTGCGGCATTATTCACCAGGATATCTATTTTGCCGAATTCCTTAATAACCGAATCGATTAAATTATTAACATCATTGGGATTGGTAATATCGGCTAAAATTGCTTTTCCATTTATCTTATTAGCTGTCTCATCTATTTCATCTTTATGCAAGGCAGAAGTTACAACTACCGTCGCACCGTTTTCAGCATAAGCCCCGGCAATAGCTTTGCCTATACCTCTTCCGCCGCCTGTAACTATTGCAACCTTACCGTCTAAATTCTTTTGCATATATTCTCCTCACAAGTTAAACATATATTGTTTATAGTCAGTAAAAATATAATAGATAATGAAAAGAAAATGTGTTCGAGCAGTGATTCTCTTTTTATTTCGGTGAGCTGCCTGAAATGTACGGATAGTTTCTAATATCTTCCTGCAGAAATACGTACGGCGAAAAGAAATCTTTGTCGAATATCATCCTTGAATAAAAGAAACTATGCGCACCGAAAGAAAGTGATTTTGCGTCATATCCCAGTACACGTAGATATGCAGCAATAAAAGAACTTATCTGACCTGATTGTGTGTAAATAACGATCCTTTTATCCGGTGGCAGTGTTTGAAGGTTGGATGTACTTTTTAAATCCTCCTTCGTATAAAAATAAGCATTCGGAAGATGCCCGGAAGGCATCGGAAAATCTACCAAATAATAATACAAACGGACACTTCCGTAGCTTATTATGTAAAAGTTTAACATGCTTTCACCATTAAAGCTTGAAGTATCCTGCGGGTTTAAGCTTACAAAAATTTGATTATAATTAAATCCCTCCTTGATAATACTTGCGATTAAACCTTTTACTTTTTCTTGCAAGGTTCCTTGTTTTTGCTTGAAGTTAATATCGGGAAGACTGTTGCCGGGTGAGTTCGGTAAAAGATGAGTTGATTCAAGATGTAAATTAACATTGCTGTCGCGCGCATTTTGGATCCAAACATCCGAAAAAACTCTATTCCATTCGGCCATACCGAAGTTTAATGAATAAACATTATCTATTCCGTAAAGTCTTAATAAACAAGTATAATAAGAAGAAGATTGGCCGTCCGAACTTACAATAATTATTTTGGAATATTTCGAAATATTTTCTTGAGAGGTAATGAATTCTAAAAGAGAATCATTTTGAACATTAACTGCACCGGGAATATGGCCGGAGAAATATTTGTCTTTTGCTCTTACATCAATAATAAGAAAATTATTTAGGTTGTTATAAACTTCATCAACATTAATGATGGAAGGCATCTCATCAGACTCTATATAATTACCGTTTGTTTCCAGGTAATTAAGCAGCAGTGCGTTATTATCCAGATTAAATCTTGCAGTTGTAATTGGATTATCTTTTAAGCAGCTTTGGAAAACTGCTGCTGCAAAAAAGATTACTATCAATAAGTATTTTATTCTGTTTAACATCTATTATAATTACCGGATATTATTTGGGGGAAGACCCTGTTACAAAAGAATAATTTCTTATATCAGCCGGAATAAAAACATAATCGGTAAATATTTCCGGATAATTAATTAAAGTAGAATGAAAAAATTGATTGGCGCCGTATAAAAGAGATTTGGCATCGTAACCGAGCAATCGTAAATAAGCAGTAACAAATGCGCTTATCTGTCCCGAAACAGAATAAACAACAATTTTCTGATTGATGGGAAGCGTCTGCAATTTTGTAGTGCTTTTTAAATCTTCTCCTATTAAATAAGGATGAGATCCCGGTAAGTGAGATACTTTTCCATAGACATAATACAATGCCGATTGACCGTAACAAACTATATAAAAGTTTGAAATTTCTTCCCCGTTAAATTTCATCGTACCGGTAGTATCTAAATTTACATATGTAAGATTGTTGATAAAACCTTCATGTATTAGACCGTCAATTCTATAATTAATTTTATCAGTTATTGTACCTTTTTGTTTTGCGAATGAAATACCGGGCAGTTTATTTGACGGGTCGGGAAGATATGGCATTCCGCCTTTAAAATAAATCAGATACCTGCTGTCTTTAATATTATTAAGCCAGGTACCGGCAAATGATTTGTTCCATTGTGCCATTCCAAAGTTGAGTGAATAAATATTGTTAAAGCCTCGGAGCCGCAGCAAACAAGTGTAATACGCAGAAGCTTGACCGGAGGAACTAACCAGGACAATCTTTTTAGATGAATTATAGCTATTTAAAGAATTTATGTAACCTGTTAACGAATCATTGGAGATATTTACTGCCCCCGGAATATGGCCGAATGAATATTCATCCGGCGGACGGATATCAATAATATGATAATTATTAATGTTGTTATATAATTCATCAACCGAAATAATCGACGGCATTTCCGGTGAATTAATATAATCGCCGTTAACTTCCATATAATCCAGCAGAAGCGCATTGCTTTCCAACTCATAATTTAATACCGGGGATACATCGTCTTTTAAACAACTTTGCAAAACAAAAACCGGGATTGAAATTAACAATATATAAATTGTTATACTTTTCTTTAACATTTGTTATTAGGATAAACTAGAATTTAACTTTAACATAATTTTTAACCGCAAGCCCTATAAATAAACCTATTACGTGATCTCCCTGTACGTTCCATGCAATCAAATCGCCTCCTTGAGCGAGTGCATTACCGGTTGGCTGATTGTTATTCTTCGATTTAAAATATTTTAAATATTGGGAATCGAATGCATAAACTTCCGCATACATAAAACTGCCGTAACTGCCGGTTGAATATTCCGGAGGTAAATCTTTGGTATTTACTGTTAAAGAATTATTTATTTCATTAGGCTTAGCTTCCGTTATTGTCCGGAAATCAGATGCTTCCGCCAGTAAGTTACCGCTAGCCGGATTATAAATTTGCCAGGCAGCTCCGTAAACTTCGCCTGCATTAGGAGTAAGTGAAATTTCAAAAAACCGGTTGTCTTTATAAACTGCAGATAAAACTACAGGAGTCTGGGGCACTTTGGTTACACTGTAAATTGTTGTGTTGTTTACTTCTGCAAAAAGCTCGTATGTATATCCGGGTCGTATACTAATGTTATCGCCTGGCATGTAAACTCCGTCGTGAGAATAATGCAGCGGAATAATTACGATTCCATTTATCTTTAAATAAGCCATAACATTTTTTAATTCAGCTTTTTTTATATCATACGTTTCATTTAAAGGCAATGTTTTTGTAAAAGAAACTCCTTCAAATACATTGTATGCTTTAAGCTCAGCTCTAACAACTATGAATTCCTGATACGTAATTTCAGGTGTAATAACCTTTACATTCTCGCAACCGCCGGCTATGATACCTGCTAAGAGAGCTAATAATAATAATGCTTTCATTTTTTTTGTACATTAAAATTTAACATTAATACCTATCGAAGGAATAAAAGGAAATAAAGATATCTGATTTAGTTCCGTAACCTGTTGATTGCCGGAATTGCCCGTTACATTTTCGGTTGTTGGGTAATATGCGAACGGGTTTTGCCTGTTGTAAACATTAAATAAATTTAAATATATTTTTGCTTCGTTATCCGACCAGTGAAATGTGTATGAAAAGTTTAGATCTAATTTATGATATGGAGGAAGACGGTATGAGTTTCTTCCCGTATAATTAAACTGCAATTCGGACTGGTTAGCAATACCGATTGTCTGAAACTGATATTGCCCTGTCGGCATTGTAAATCCCTGACCGGTTGCGTAGGTCCATGTTAACCCTGCGTTCCAGTTGTCATTGAATTTATAAGCCAGCACTACGGAAATATCATGTCTTCTATCATATCTAGGGAAAAATATTTTACCGTTGTTAAGTTCGGAAAACTTTCTTCTTGTCCATGATAGTGTATAACCAATCCATCCTGACAGATTACCTGTAGTTTTATTCGCAAAAAATTCAATACCGTAAGCCTCGCCTTCACCTTCGGTAAATAAATCGGAAATCGGTTCGCCTATTCTATAGCTAGTTGAATTTTTAAATTCGTACAAATTTTTCATGTTCTTGTAATAGCCTTCAATTGAAAACATGTATTGACGGTTTAAAGCATCGTAATTAATCCCTGCCACATATTGTGTAGATTTACTTGGTGAAACTTTATCCGAAGAAGGATACCAGAGGTCTGTAGGCAGGGAAATATCATTCCTAACAATTAAATGTAAAAATTGATGTGCAATAGCATAAGCTGCATCAACAGAAAGATTTTCATTAATAAGAAACCTTGCGGATAAACGCGGTTCAACACTTAAGAATTTTTTTGATTTAAAATAATAACCTCTCATGCCGATATTGGTTTGCAGCCAATTCGTAATTTTGCCGGTATTTTCAAAATAAATGGAAGCTTCGAGTGATGTGATATCCGGAAGCGAACTTAATGTAGGATCCAGCAAAGGATCGTAGATGTCACTGTATATTAAAAAGTAGTCGTGGTATGTAATATCATAGCCCATTTTAAAGGTATTATCATTAATCCAATTAAATTCGGCACTTGTCTTAATATCAAAATCCCGTAGCTTGGAAACAGAATAATAATTATTCGCAGCAGCATTGGAAGTATTGTCCTGAAGTAAAGATTGGAATTCGTAATCAATAAAGCTGAGAGAATTATTAACAAAAAAAGATTTGGAATTTATGTACAGCCAGGTAAAATCCGCCATAATATTTTTCCAGCCGATGTTATAATTTATACCGCTGCTACCGGAAGGATTATAAAGATTGTCGTTGCTGTATAAGCCGCTTAGAGTATAAATACTGGACTTTGATGCCTTGATAATAATTTTGGAATTGAAATCATAAAAATTATACCGGGGAATAAATGAACTTTTGATAAACTGCTTCTGAACAAAGTCGTAGTACATTTTTCTTCCGGATATTAAATAAGTTGAATTGGAACTTAATGGTCCTTCGAGTGTTAAGTGAGAATTTATCAGTCCGATTCCCAGTTCAGCCTTATTCCTTTCTTTAGTACCGGAGCGTAATTTAATATCTAGTACGCTTGATAACCTACCCCCGTATTCGGCGGGGAATGCACCTTTAATTAAACGTACACTTTGTATAGCATCGGAATTAAATGTACTTGCAAAATTACCTAGGTGAGATGGATTATAAATAATAACTCCGTCAACTAATGTTAAGTTTTGGTCGGGTGAACCTCCTCTAACATAAAGGCCGCTGGAAATTTCACTTTCTGTTTTTATTCCCGGCAGCAGTTCCAAAGCTTTGAATAAATTAATACCTCCGTTTATTGACGGAAGCTTTTTAAGTATATCCGGGCTCAATTCAATAATACCTGGATTAATTTCAGGTTTCTTCTTTCCTTCAACAATTACTTCTTTTAATTTTATATTTTGGGGAACCATATTGATATCAAGCTGAAGTCTTCCTTTTGAAATTGCAATATTAATTTTTTGTGCCGAGGTTCTATAACCTATATTTCTTGCAATTAAATAGTAAGGACCTTTGGACAATTTGGGCAGGCTGTAAAATCCGTAGCTGTTTGTTGCAGCTCCGCGGAAGGGTGGTTTATTAACAGTAATACTATCTTTATATAATAATATGTTGGTACCTATTAGAGCCTCTCCGCTTACCGAATCACGGACGAAACCGTTTATAGTTGCTTCACCCGTCTGTCCGCATACATTTCCCTGTATAGAAAATAGAATTAGAAATGTTATGTAATATAGTCGGTATATTTTCAATTATTTGTTGCCGGTTAAACCACAAAAATGTAAAACGAAAATTCAACTGCAGAAGAGATACAAAAAAACGGTAATGAATGTTAAAGAGTTTTCGGTTGAAATTACATAATCCTCTTTGAATTGAAAAATAACCATATAATATAATTCATGCAATATCGGGAAAATATTTTTATATTAAGCGAGCAAATTTAATTTCTATTATTTTTAATATTGTGAGAGTATTACTGCTGTTTGGTTTTTGTCTGTAAGATTAAAGAAATACATCACAAATTAATCCGGCATATTAAATTATTATCTATTTTGTTTTTTAAAAATCCCGACAAAATTTATAGAAGGCCAGCCTTATGAAAAATTATTTTACACTTTTCTTGTCATTAGTAATAATTGAAATTTCCCCAAACATTTTTTCACAATCGAATAAAATAGTTCACATATCTAAAAAAGATGACTTCTTCCCGGCAGAAACTTCTGTAACTATAAACCCGCAAAATCCTAAGAACATTGTTGCTGCATTTATAACCAGAGTAAAGAAGTATAAGGGAATAACCAATTTTACTTATGCTTCCTTTGACGGAGGAAATACATGGGATAGAGTCCCGACCGCCAACCCTGATAGAAGAATTGAAGGTGATGACGGTGTTGCGTTCGGTAATGATGGAATTGTTTATCATTCGTACATTTCGTTTTACGGTTCGTGGGATTATAATTGGAAAACTCAGTATTCCGGAATTTATGTTGATGCTTCCAAAGACGGTGGTAAAAAATGGTTCTTACGTTCTGTTGTTGTAGACCATATAAATACTTCTGCCCCTATGGAAGACAAACCGTTTGTTGTTGTTGACAACTCACCCGATTCAAAATATAAAGACAACGTTTATCTTGCATGGACTCACTTTGCCAGGTACGGCAGCTACAATCATGCCGACTCTTCTCAAATTTATTTTTCAAGATCGGTTGACAGCGGCAGAACTTTTTCTACTCCGATGAGAATTTCCACTACTGGCGGAGACTGTATAGACAGCAGCAACACTGTTGAAGGTGCAATTACAACCGTTGGGCCAAACGGGGATGTGTATGTAGTTTGGGCCGGTCCGAAAGGGCTCGTATTTACCGAATCTAAAGACGGCGGAAAAACTTTTTCGCCCAATAAAGTAATCGGTTATATTTATCACGGATGGGACCTGGAAGTTCCCGGTTTGGGAAGAGCCAACGGTATGCCGGTTACAAAGGTAGATATAAGCCACAGCAAGTACCGGGGTTCAATTTATGTTAATTGGGTAGATAACCGTAAGGGTGACCCGGATGTGTTCTTAAAATATTCGCGCGATGAAGGTAAAACCTGGTCAAACACAATTAGGGTGAACGACGATAAATTGAAAAACGGCAAGTTTCAATTTTTTACTTGGATGGCAGTCGATCCTGTTGACGGATCAATTAATATTTCTTTTTACGATAGAAGAGATTACGACAGTACTATGACCGGTCTAACGCTTGCACGCAGCATAGACGGCGGAAAAACTTTTAAAAATTATAAAATAAATCAAAAGGCTTTTTACTGCAGCAAAAAATTATTCTTCGGCGACTATATTGGGATTGATGCTTACGACGGGGAAGTAATTACCGATTATATGTACTTTAAACATTCTATGAGTAGAGGAGAGTCCAGACTTAATACTGCAGTTAATGCTGCTATTTTTCATTTTAAACCCGGAACCCAGGAACAAATAAATTAAAAGGCTTATTAGTTGATTTTGTATTCAATTATTTAGCCACTAATTTCACTAAATTAAAAGAATTGACGGAAATATTTGAAATTTGTTGCTATCTATAATTCAAATGTTCTTAGACAAAAAGCGGTCCGCCTCTTCTGGAAATTATTTAATTTTTCTTAATTGAAAATTTAGATATAAGATGCGGAACATAGGAATTTATGAATGCTGAAAATTAAGATTAAAAAAGATGTAAGAAATAATTTTTATATGGTCTCTTAAATGAAGGAAGAAAAAACCTTATTAAATGTATTAACCTTAGTAACAACTAAAGTAACAAACTCAATAAACCTTATTACCTTATTAAAATAAATAAATGGATGAAAGATGAAAATAGAATAATAGCTTGTATACACATTTATAATAGTTAATAAGGTTATTAGTTTTGTGGGAGTTTTGGTTACTAAGGTTTTTAAAAAATAAATAAGGTTTAAGTATATAATTTAATACACTATTCTAATCTCTATTTTGAATAAAAAAAAATTCCATACATTTTTAAAAATTGCAATAGCTGCCGGACTTCTCATATTTATTATAATTGAGGTTAAGCCCGGCGAAATATTTAATGCCGTCGAGCATGCAGATATATTATTTATTTTTATAACTGTAATTTTATTAGTGCCCAACTTGCTCTTGCAATTCTGGAAATGGAAAAAAACATGCGGAGTATTTCTGGATGAAACCGATAATAAAAAAATCTTTTTTTCTTTATTCCACGGATTATCCGGCGGTGCATTTACACCGGCAAGAGTAGGTGAATATTTCGGCCGTTCAATTGAATTTAAGGATAAGCCTTTTATAAAGGTATCTATTGCAACTCTTGTTGATAAGTTATTTCCGCTTATGGTTCTCGGCATATTCGGTTCTTTAACGGGCATTCTTTTTATAAGAATTTATCTTAAAGCATCTGTTTTTATCTCGCTTGTCTTATTTTTAATTGTATTTATAATCTTGTTCTTAATTTATAGGCTCTTGTTAAAACCCGGATTTTGGAGTAATGCATTGTTTGAATTTATTAAATCAAAAGTAAAGCCGGATTCGGTTTGGTTCAATTTAAAAATGCTGAAGAGTATGGATAAAAAATATTTTGCTGCGATGATTGCAATTTCAGTTCTGTTTTATTTGTGTGTATTGGTTCAATTTGCATTTTTAGTTGCGGCTTTTACGAACCATTTTAAATTTGTTAATTATCTTTGGGCGGGCAACCTGGTAATGTTTGCAAAGAGTTTAATACCTGCCGTTACCTTTTCCGATATTGGTGTTAGGGAAGGTGCTTCCATTTACTTTTTAACAAAAATGGGAGAAACAAGCGCAGCGGCATTTAATGCTTCTATATTTCTTTTTTTTATAAATGTAGTTTTCCCTTCGTTGATAGGAGCATTGCTTTTGTTTAAAAGGAATAAATAGAAACTTCAAAAAAAATTTTTAGGTAAACCGGGACCTATGCTTTTAATTATCATATTTTTATTTCTGCTTTTACACTATTTATTCTTTTTGAATAATATATTAAAAGGGTTAAGGCATTTAAATCCGTGCACGCAAAATAAAATACCCGATGAATTTATATCAATAATAATTCCGTTTAGAAACGAATCGGAAAATATTTTGAAGTGCCTGGAAGGCATTTCAGCTCAGAATTATCCTAGAGATAAATACGAAGTAATATTTATAAATGATTTTTCTGAAGATGACTCGTTTGAAAAAATAATTAATTCCGAAAGGCCCAAAAATATAAAAGTATTAGATGTACCGGAAGATTATTCGATTAATGCGCATAAAAAAAGAGCCGTTAGATTCGGAATTGAAAACTCAACCGGAGGAATTATTGTAGCTACAGATGCCGATTGTTTCCATGGTAAAGACTGGCTCAATACTCTTTTGAAATGCATGGATGAAAAAACCGGTTTTGTCTCCGGTCCGGTTGAATTTATCGACACCGGATCGTTCTTCGGTAATTTGCAGAAGCTGGAATTTGCAGGCCTTGTTTTAACCGGTGCCGGATTAATCGGCATAAACAAACCGACTATTTGCAATGCGGCAAATATAGCTTACAGAAGAAAAGCTTTTGAAGCAGTTAAAGGATTTAATGATCAAATGAATTTGTCTTCCGGCGACGATGAGTTGCTTATGCAGAAGATTCGAAAGGAAACGGATTACTGCGTGAAATTTTGCATTAATAAAAAAGCTATTGTAAAAACACAACCAAATAAAAATGTAAAACAATTTTATAATCAACGAAAGAGATGGGCAAGCAAAGGTTTGTTTTATGCCGATAAATTTCTCGTTGTAAAACTAATAATGATTTTTTTATTTTATTTAAGTCTGCCCGTAGAATTTGTCCTATCATTTTTTAAGCCCCAATTATTTTTACCTGTTCTTTTATTAAGTATAACGTTAAAAATTTATTTTGAATTCAATATAATGAAAAAGGGGATAGGGTTTCTTTTTAAGGAAGATCTATTAAAATATTTTATCACCGGTGAATTTATCCACATATTTTATATTATTATTGCAGGCATCTCCGGGCTTTCCGGTAATTTTGCATGGAAAGGCAGAAGAGTAAAAAGATAACAAAATTTTTTTTGTAGCATTTGTAAAATGTTTAAAAACAAAACCCCCAATAGAATGGTAAACTTAAAGTAAGCAAACCAAAATATTGAGGGTTGTAATGTTTAATGTAATTATTCTAGCCGGATACTACAATATATTATGGAATTTTTGTTTTATAAATCTTCAGTTATTTTAAGAGCAGTAATTTTTTTGTTGAAGAAAAACCATTGCACTTTAGCCGGTAGAAATATACCCCGCCGGCAAGTTGAGTGTTAACGGTGTTAAACTTAATACTATAACTTCCTGCCTTCTGTACCTCATTTACAAGTACCGCAACTTCTCTTCCCAGAATATCGTAAATCTTTAGCTCCACATACCCGGAGTTTGATATTTGATAATTGATTGTTGTAGAAGGATTGAACGGATTCGGATAATTTTGAGATAGCGAAAAATTAGAGGGGAGTTGTGCCTCAACTTTTTCAACATCCGTTACCAATTGAGATAGCGGGCGGTGCCAGACGCCGTTTCCTTTTGTTCCTGCAATTAGTTCATTCTTATAAATTACTAATGATATAATTTCATTGCCGGATAAACCAACCTGAGTTTGTACCGTATCATTAACCGATTGTACAAAAACTCCTTCGTTTGATGTTGCAGCAAAAAGATTAGTGTCGGTAACTGCAAGAGATAAAATCCTTTTATTAGGCAAGCCGATATACTTCCAGTTTGCGCTATTGTCAGTAGATTTAAATAAACCCTGACCATCTGTTCCTACAAAAAGTTCTCCGTTGGCTGCTGCAAAGGAAGTAATATATAAACCCTGCGATACAGGAGGCAATCCGTGATCGAATTCAGTCCATGTCGCGCCGTCATCTGTTGAAAGATAAATACCGTGGACGGAAAAAATCACAAAAATATTAGCGCCAATAGAAGTAACCGATTTGGCAAAATCGCCGGCAGGCAAACCGCTTTTTACTTTATTCAAGGTAGTGCAATTGTCATGTGAGATATATAATTCTCCCAACGATGTTGTTAACAAGACGTTGGAGCCAACAAATGCAAACGATGTAATATAACCGGCTGCTTTCCCGGTTTTTTCCCATTCATTTCCGTAGTCGGTCGAAAGAAAAATTTCTCCGTTCAAATTGCCTGCAAAAATTTTTTCTTCATTAGCGCCTATTGCGGTTATACCCCATTGAGATAGCCCGGGAGTAAAGTTATCCGACCATTCGGTTTCATTACCTCCCCACTTAAACAGACCGCCGCGTGTCCCGGCAAACAATAGGTTGTTGCTGACTGCAAGGTTAGATATTACATTATGATGTAAACCGGAATTGGCTTGAGACCAATGCTGGCCGTTATCCGGTGAAATGTAAACACCATTATAAAGTGTGCCTGCTATGAAATTTCCGTTGCTGTATGCAAGAGCATAAATATCGCCGTCTTGATTAAGCTCGCTGCTGACCGAAGTCCATGATTGTCCGCTGTTTGAAGATAAAAATACGCCTTCGGAACCGCCGGTAAGTACGGTTGTTGCCGATATATTTGTAAATGCGTACAGATGTAGATCCCCGGAAGGAAGTCCGTTGTTTACATTATTCCAGCTTTCGCCGTTATCTGAAGACAAATAAATACCCCATGCCCAAACAGTTGCAAGAATATTAGTTCCGCTTAAGGTTAGAGCATAGACAGTATTATCCGGCAAACCATTATTAACTGCTACCCAGCTTGTTCCTTGATCAATAGATTTGTATATCCCTCCTTCCGTACCTGCAAAAATTGCCGAACCTTTTATCACCATGGAGCGTACGCTCGGGTAATCAAGTCCTTCGTTTATCTCAGTCCAATTTGTGCCGTTATCTGTGGACTTAAATACACCGCTGCCGTATGTACCTGCATAAATGGTTGTTCCGTCGGAAGCAAAACATGTAATATCAAAATCCTGTAACCCGTTTTGTTTCCAGGTTAAGCTGCTTTTAGACAAAATATATACTCCGTCGGTTGTCCCGGCATAAACACATGTGTCATTTACCATAATTGAAACAATATCGGTAGAAGTACTAAGACCATCGTTAAAAGTGTTCCATGTATTTCCATTATCTGTTGAGTAACAATATCCTTTTTCCGTACCTGCGTATATAATTCCATTATTATATGTAAGAGCATTTATAGTTTCGCTTTTAGGTTCTGTTCTAATCCATTGCGCTTTTGTACTATGAATATAAAAAGTAAAAAGCAAAACAGTTAAGATGTAAAAAATTTTTTTCTTCATTTAGCATTCCATTTAAATTTGTTTTAATTTATTTAGCTTGTTAGATAAAACAATTAGATATTCTATAAACTCAAATAACTACCTTTATATATTAGAACTTGAAGTCGACTCCCACCGCTAGTATATAAAACCCGAATCCAACACGGGCTTGAATTGCCCAGTTGGAATTAATAAAATACCTAATACCTGCACTGCCGCCTAAGGTAAAGCCTCCGGCAGAAGGGCTGTAACTTCCATAATAATTATTTTTCCATTTCCAGCTTGCAACTTCATAACCAAGAACCAGCCCGATGAAAGGATCCCAATTCTCATTATCTAAAATAAAGTGGTACATTCCGGAAACACCGAAATCGATGTATGTCCAAGAGCCTGCATAAGCATAATAATCCTCACTAAAAGAATAATAATCGAATAAACCGCCGATTCCGATAACGCCCGGTCCAACTTCGCCGGGATTTGTTATGCCTCTTTCATAATCAAGTCCCAAAGTAAGTGTGCTTCCAACGCCGCTCAATCCTATATGCGGGCCGAAATAATTTTTGCCTTTATTGAATTGTGCGGTTGCAGGTTGAGTTGCAAAACCGATTGCAAATGAAAAAATTAAGAATGTAATAGAAAGATTGTGTTTCATAATTTTCCCTTTTTTGAATAAATGAATTATAACTTTGTTAAAGAATAATTAATGAAAATTAAAGTTTTATTACATCTATTTATTGTAAAAAACGGACTAGGCAACAAGGCACGTTTTGATCGGCAATTATATGTTTTGCGGAACCTTTGTGAGAAGAATTATTAAGGTTTGCCCGATAGTAGTTTGATACTTTTTATGTCTTTATTTATGAATTTCGAAGGAGGTTCACCGGTTAGATTTTTAAAATCATTTATTAAATGAGATTGATCATAAAAACCGGAATTAAAAATTAAATCTTGAACATCGGGTATAAGTTTATTTTCCATTTGATCCCAAACATAATTTAAGCGGACAATACGACTAAGATTTTTAGCGCTGAGTCCGACTCTCATTTTAAACTTTCTCCTAAATACTCTTGGATTGATTGACAATTCTTGTAACATTCCCTTTATACTTAATGTCCCACCATTTATCATAACTTTATTATACACCTTATCTATTATGTCGGGTTGATAATTTTCGGGAATAATATTGTTAATAAGGTATAATTCAAAAAAGCTCACTCTTTCTTTAAATGAACTCAACTCTGCCAGACGATCGTATACAGGATATCCTTTAAACAAATTAATTACTTTAGGATTTGATTTAGGTAATTTATTAAGTTCAATTTTAAACAGCCGGGAAAACATAGCGGCATTAAACAATATTACCATTGTATCAAACGGGCTTTTTATTCCTACTCTTATACGCGTCATAGTGGGAGTAACTAGAAAAAAAGGAGGTAAAGGTAAGTGTTTACGTTTTTCAATTAAAAATGCTTGAGATTCAAAATGAAATACCATTGCAGTAGTTCCGTTAGGTATAAATTCATCATTCAAAGCATCATTTTTTTTATTAGACTTTAAGAACATATAACGTATTATGAAATGTGAGCACTTCAACGAAGGAAATAAAAATTTAGACTCCATAACTTTTAAATTGATATCCCCTAATAATGAATATCGGGCAGCCCTTTATTTAATAAATTACTCTCGAAAGATAATTTAATTGTAATTAATAAAAAAAAATTTTTTATATTTGCCCTAAACGCTGGAGAATAGTTCCCCCATTAGATATTAAGGCAAAATAAAATTAATAACTAATTGAATTTACTCATTCAATTAAATTGATAGAAAATTAGACAAGTAATTATAATAAAAAAAATCGATTAAGATAAAAAATGTTGTAATTTAACATTATTTTACCTCTCCCCCTAGCCCCCTCTCCTTAGTAAGGAGAGGGGGATGGGGGTGAGGTTCATTTTGAGTAACTTCAGTAACTAATTGATTTTTTATAATAAGTTTATATATTTTATCTGTTATTTCATTTTAAGGTAATTAACTTTACAACTTTAAAAGGAGGAGAAAATGAAGATAGTTAGAATGAACAAACTTGATGCATCTACCGGCGGCAAAACCGCAGCTTTCCTAGATATTCAAACTAATGATGACATTATTATTAAGGGATTTCGCCTTGTTAACGGAACGAAGGGTTTATTTATTTCTTCTCCCGACGAAAAAGGTAAGGACGGGAAATATTATGAGACCGTAACTCTTCCTAAAAATATGAAACAGGAATTGCAAAAATTGGCGATTGAAGAGTATAATAAATAGTCTTCAATACTAAAATAATTCTAAGTGTTTTATTCCTAATATCACTAATTAATACGGATAATTTATATATAAATCAAAAATTGATTATAAGAAATTTTTCCGCTTACGGATAGGAATGTATTTTTGTTCACGAGTTAGTCATAAGCAAGTCAAAGTATGCTCTCCGACATGATCGAAAGGGAAAAATTGTTTTATTTTATTATCGTTAAATCAAAATGATGCTAAGGCAGCAAATATAAATCGAATACCATATTAAAATTATCTTATTTAGAGTTTCTAGGAATAAGTAATTTATTATACATATCTAAAAACCTGAGAGTATTTGTTTGCCTTTTAAAAAATATTTTTATAATATTGAAACGGTTCAATTAATATCTAACCTTTTTAATAGATATTAAAACATTCATTAATCACTCCGTAATAAAAAAGATTAATGGAGTTGAGTGACAATCACTTTCCGGGCGCATGGTTGATAAATATTTTGCGAATTTCACATTAAACTATTTCAATATGTATTTATAAACAGGAATGAAAATTTACTACTGCTGCCTGTTTAATTTCGATAACGTAAGAATAGTTTAACTGATTAAACTTCGCCTTCAATTAAACAAAAAAATAAAAGGAATTATTAAACTCTTGTTAAGATCAATATTATTGATCTATGGCGATAATTAATTCCTTTAATATAAAATAAATTATCCTTGGGAGGAGAAATGATCTATGATCTATACCTTTCTGGACGCAAATTTGCTTCAGTAACTATTCTTCTATTTGTTCTGGTTCTGCAATCTTCCTTATTTGCACAAACCGGTTCTATGATAGGACACGTCTACGATAAACAAACCAAAAGCACTTTAGTCGGTGCAAATATTATTATAAAAGGTACAAGCCTTGGTGCCGCTTCGGATCTTAACGGTAAATATGTTATTAGAAACATTCCCGCAGGCAGGCATCTCATTATTGTATCTTATATCGGTTATGTCTCCGACTCTGAAGCTGTTAACGTTCCTGCTAACAAAACACTTCAGCAGAATTTTTATTTGAACCCGCAAGCCGTACTTGGAAAAACCGTAACAATTACTGCTCAGGCACAGGGCCAGGTATCCGCTATTCAGCAGCAATTAACATCAAATAAAATTTCAAATATAGTTTCTTCAGCTAAAATTCAGCAATTGCCTGATTTTAATGCGGCACAAGCGCTATCCCGTTTACCCGGAATTTCCACACTGCAAAGTTCCGGTGAAGCCGACAAAATAGTTATAAGAGGTTTGGCTCCGCAATATAATCAAATAGCTATTAGCGGAGTACGCTTGGCTTCTACCGGAAGCGATCAAATTGGTGCAGCTTCTCAAAACAGTTTCGTTGCTACCGGAAGTATTAGTAATAATAGAAGCGTGAATATAGCCGGAATAACTTCTTATATGATAAAAAGTATAGAAGTTTATAAAGAACCGACACCGGATTTGGATGCCGATGAGCTCGGAGGTTATGTAAATATGCAATTAAGAGAAGCCCCCAAAGGAATTCACGCAGATGTACTTTGGCAAAGCGGTTATACTCAAAAAAGCAATAAATACGGTAACTATAAGTTTGTAGGTTCAGGTAGCGACCGCTTCTTTAATAACCTGCTTGGCATTTATGCTCTTGTTAATGCCGAATCTTACGATCGTAATGCAGATAATATGAATGCATCATATACCGTTACCAATTCCCAGAATATAGGATCAAACGGCTACCTGCCCGTTGAAGTTACAAATGTAAATCTCGATCGCCATATTGAAACAAGAGATCGCTACGGCGCAAATTTGATTTTGGATTATAATTTACCTTCCGGCTCATTAAAAATGGTTAATATCTTCAGCAGGGAAAAATCCCAATTTCAGGATTACAGGACAGGATATAATTATCAAAACGGCGATCTTAATTTTACTTACACAAAAGGAATTAATACAGTAGACGTCGGAGAAAGTTCATTACATTTTAACAATGACTTTGGTTTTATGACTGCCGATATTATCGCGGCAGAAAATTATTCTAGAAATAATTTACCTTCCTCGCCGGAGTTTGATTTTGCACAAACAAGAGGCGTGGATAAATCTCCGAATAATGTACCTCCGGAATCCTTAACCTATTTAGTAAGGTACAGCGGTCCCAGCAATACTTATTTGAACAATATATCTTTGTTCAGCTCCGACTATAAGGAAAGCGATCAAACTTATAAAGGTGATTTTAAGTTTCCTTTTAATACGGGATTTAACCTTTCGGGTTTTTTTAAGTTCGGCGGAGAATACCGTTACGACTTGATTGATAATTCTCAGAATACTCCTTTTGCAGGAATGCAGGGAGGTTCTCCCATAGCCAATGAAATGCTTACAGGTGTTATCAATAGATTTCCGCAGTTAAAATATGATTCGGCCGCTGCTAAATTCAGTGCTTCTAATTTCACTTCCTCCGACAACAGTCTATATAATAATTTCCTTGGTGATAAATTCGGAAGAATGCTATGGATTGAAAACCCCGGTATCTTAACAAATGTTATGAATTATATTTCAAGCGATCCGGCATTTAATGCAATACATTCTTCCGGAGTTAATCCCGGCGGATGGACAGACGGACCGTTTCAGACTCAAGCCAATACATACACATATATTGAAAGATATTATGCGGCGTATTTAATGGCACAATTAAATTATGGAAATCTTATGGTTGTAGGCGGTGCCCGTTATGAGCAGCAAAAATCTTTATTCCATGCATTTAATATTAAAGACGGAAGAAATCCGTCCACCGACCGGGCTTACCCGGTTACGGTCTATCCTCAAAACCATTTTTGGCTGCCTATGATACAGGCAAAATATGACATTACACCTTGGTTAAATGTGCGGTATGCATTTGCACAGACTCTTGCACGGCCTGCATACTCCGAACTTTCTCCTCACTTTAATATTTCTTACAGCGGAGATCAAGTTTCGTCCGGTAATCCCGATCTTGTCCCTGCACATGCATATAATCACGATTTGATATTTACGGTGCATAGTAATGATATCGGTCTTCTGTCTGTTGACGGTTTTTATAAAGAGATAAAAAACTTCACCTTTGCCACCCAGTATACTCTTTATTCCACTGCTCCTCCCGGTCTTAAAACATACAGGGATTTTAACGTCGGCGGCAAGTACCCAAATTTAAAAGCGACGTTGAATACTTTTTTAAATACACCATACCTAGCATTAGTAAAAGGCCTTGAATTGGATTTTCAAACGCGCTTCTGGTACCTTCCCGGCTTTTTAAGCGGCATAGTGTTCGGTATAAACTATACGAAAATCCATTCGCAGGCAACTTATCCCTTAAGGTTTAACAGGTCAACTCTTGTTAAAGGTTCTTCAGGTAGAGGAACAATTGTTACGGAAGTAGTTGACAGCTCGAGAGCCGGTAGGTTGATTGACCAGCCGAATGATATACTTAATTGTAACATTGGTTATGATTACAAAGGCTTTTCAGCCCGCTTATCGTTTTTGTTCCAAGGTAATTCGGTTAGTTATATCGGGGCATATCCCGAACAAGACGGTTTTACACGAAATTATTTTAGAATGGATTTCTTTGCAAGACAGGAATTACCGTGGAAGGGATTGGAAATATATACGGATATATACAACCTTAACAACGAAAAAAATACATCGGCACAGATATCTATAGGAGGCTTTACAAATGAACAAAACTACGGATTAACCGCAGATTTAGGAGTAAGATATAGATTGTAATTTATTATACCTATAATGTTATGAGAAAATTTATACCTCATATTAAATATAGCCGGATGACCGGTGTTCAACACTCGATTCTCGATACTCGATACTCAATTCTCGATACTCGATGCTCGATACTCGATACCGGATTCTCGGTGCCGGATTTTCGATACTTAATATTGTATCGGGAGATAGCTCAGGGAAATACCCGGTACCGGATTATGTATTTTAGGACTTTCTCAACGTTACTTTTTATTTCCATTACAGTACCCGGTAACCTGTACGCTAAAAAAGATACTGTTTGTTTACATGATTATTATGGGAGCGGCGGCCAGCAGGGTATTCTTAACGATGCGGCAGATTCGGTTTTAACTGCGGGTGGTAATCTTTCAAATGCAGTTTTCAAATTGAGACCTTACGGTTTGTTTATTCTAACCGAAACAATTACTATTCCCGAAGAAGCAATACCGGAGATTGATGCGCCTAAACCGGGTAACACGCAGAATACAGCCCCTCCGATGATTACCTGGACTGCAAGTACTCCTCCAAATAAAACTTATACGTTTGACGTACCCGGGAACATTATAATAAAAAACATCCGGCTTTTATATGCAAGTATAAGCAGTGCGCAGGTTGGTTCGGGTTTAAAGGTGGGAGATTCAAGCGCTACAAATGGAGGTATAGGAGGATATGCAGAATTTGACGTCTGCATTTTCGATTATTCTCAGATCCCGCAAAGTTCGAGCGGAGCGGTAGAAATTTATTCCACACATTTTATCGGTACCGATTTATCCAGCGGAGTTTACTTAAATAGGTTGGAAGCAGGGATGTTTCTATCACAAAAAAATTTGTTCTTATAAAATATAAGATAAACAGAAATTCTGTTTATCAAATTTTTATAATTCATTTTCAATAAATATAGGAAATATTTAAGGAGGTAATGTTATGAAGTATTTAGTCACCTTGCTGTTCTTCACAATGCTTGTATCCGGTTCTCTGTATGCACAAAAAGATACGGTCTATGTGCAGGATTATTACGGATCAGGCGGGCAGGAAGGTACATTGAACAATGCCGTCGATTCGGTTGTAAATGCAGGCGGAAATCTATCGAACGTTGTTTTCAAACTAAAGCCCTACGGTTTGTATATTCTCAGCGGAACTATTACAACCCCAAACGGACAAGTTTTGGAGATTGACGCTCCTAAACCTGGCAACACACAAAATTCTGCTCCGCCTATGATTGCATGGACTGCAAGCACTACGGTAAACAAAACCTATTTGTTTGACATACCCGGTGATGTAATAATGAAAAACATCTGGCTGCTTTATGCCAGTATAGATAGTGCGCAGGTAAGCTGTTCAATTAGAGTTGGTGATTCCAGCGCAACTGTGGGAGGTGTCGGCGGGCGTGCCGAATTCGATGGTTGTATTTTCGACTACTCTGAAATAGGTGCGGACGGCAGCGGCGCAATAGAAATATATGCTACACATTTTAAAGGAATATTTAATAATTGTTATTTCAGAAATTGTACCGACCCGCATTTCCGGTATTACGGTAGAGCGGTATCCTATCGTTACTCAAGCACAGGGCTGCATGCAGATTCATTATGGTTTGAGAACTGTACCTTTGCCAATATGGGATATGTAGTAATGCAGGAAGGCGCCGAATATGCAGATAATGTATTCTTTAATCATTGTACCTTTTATAATATTGTTATGTACTCGCTGGAATCTACATGGTGGTACCATATGTATGTTACAAATTCTCTTTTTGTAAATACATACATGTACGGAAGTATTCCGTTGTTGGATACTGCCGGAACAAATGGCGGTACTATAACTATAGACAGCATCTCTACTTTCGGCTTTTCTGTTCCGTTTACCGAGCAGCAGCGGCGCATTTTGTTTGCGAATAATGATTATGATATTCAATCGTGGCTTGTTAACTGGATGCAAAATAATCCCTACAGCCAGAATCTTCACAGGAACAGGCACGATAATGAGATACCGGTACCGCAGCCTATGATTAACAAGCGAACCACCGTTATGCTCGATTCCGTAAAACCAGACGGGACTAAACTTTTCCCTTATATGAATTCGGCAAACCTGTATGACGGTTTAGATCCTCGTTTCGCTCTTCCGCCGCTTAATTTGGATTCTCTGGAACAATATTTATATCATAAATGGAGTGACAATGCAAATGTCGGCTGGGCATTTGAACCGGATAGCGATGTTGCCCAAATATGGCCGATGCGTGAAAATATGGCTTATAGTAATGATACATTAAAGACTGCTGCAATGGGCGGATTTCCATTGGGCGATTTGTACCATTGGTGGCCAGCAGAATATCAAAAATGGTTGGCTCAACGGCCGGCAGAAGAAAACAGAATTAGTACATGGCTAAGTACCGGTAAAGATCCGGGAACTACAGGAGTTAAAGAACTATCCAGCAACATTCCTGCAAAATATACACTTAGCCAAAACTACCCGAATCCGTTTAATCCAACAACCCAGATAAAATACTCCATTCCGAAAAGCGGTTTCGTCTCATTAAAAGTATATAATATTCTCGGACAGGAAGTTTCCACACTGGTATCGGGATTTCAAAAAGCCGGTAACTATCAGGCTACATTCGATGGTTCCAAATTAGCAAGCGGTGTTTATCTCTATCGCTTGCAATCCGGTACGGCTTCCATTACAAAGAAATTCGTTCTTATGAAATAAAGATAATCTTAACCTTCAATCCCGACATGCTGGGATTGAAGGTCACTTGTAAAACCTAGCCTCCAACTCTGGCAAGTTGGGTTACTAGGTTGCTGGAAAATTCGTTCTTATGAAGTAAAAAAATTAATTGTTTCCTTTTAAAACAAAATATACAAGGAGGAAAGATGAAAAAATTTCTAAGTTCATTTTTTATTGCGGTTCCTCTGGTGCTGGCGGCAGCCGGGCTTCTGTTTGGCCAAAGTGCTGCTACAGCTACTTGGGCTCTCAGTGCAGATACAACTGTAGCCGTCTCCGGCAGCGTAAATGCTATGGGAGAATCGGTAGTAGGCTTGCAGTCTGCTTATGAAGTTCCCCCTGCCGGAACGTCAAACCAAGTCCAGAAATTAAAACCTGATTCTACCACAAGCGGCACTTCGGGAACAGGTTCCTGGCCGACGGAAACAGCTCCCAATGCTGTACGGTATGTCGAATTTTCCGTTGCACCGCAGAGCAGCTTTAACCTAACCGTCAACGCCATAACAATGTGGTTAGGGAATAAGGGTATTAAAGGGCTGAATGCAAGTATCTATTATTCTACTCATAGTGATTTCTCAGACTCAACTATGCTTGTAGCAAAAGACAGTCTTGTTGAGAATGCGGTAACGGATACAACTTTCGGCGGATTAAGCGTAGCTGTAAATAGCGGAGAAACTCTTTACATAAGAGTTTATCCATGGCTGTCTTCAAGTTCGACAAGTACATCCAAATACATGTATATAGGCAATGTTGTTGTAGCCGGAACTACAATGGCTATACCGAATCCTTCATTGAGTACAACCCTTGATTGGAATTTCCAATCAGATGCTATTGGAGAATCCTTGCTTCACATTGGATGGTCGCAATCGGATATACAGGCGACTGTTGCCGATGATCCGGTTAAACCCGGACAAGGTAACAACGTTTTGAAATGTGTGGTCCACAATTATAATGCGGCTCCTGTTTTGGAAGCTGTTTTACCTGCCGGGAAAACTCTGGCTGATTATGACTCTCTTTCTTTTGACGGTTACTTTCAAAAAGGTGATGTAGCTTATAAGTATATTGTAGTTCAAGCTTATCAAAACAAGCCTACAGGTCATTTCCTGGATACCGATACACTTGGATCCTATAATCGTTCGAAAGGTACTTCTACCAATTGGGAACACATTAGCATTGATATTAGTAATACCAAAACTTTTTCCGATACTGTTTATATTGCTTTTGGAATAAACTGTTCCGGCACTGCCAATGGAGATACTACTACCTGGTATGCCGATAATATTAAACTTGTAGCAAAAGCAACTCAACCAAGCGGATCTACTCTTGTTTCTCAATGGGGTAAGACAAGTTTGGGTACGGCATGGCCGCTTATCCCTGATACCACTGCTGGTAGTATCGGCATAGGCAATGGAGCCGTACCAACCGGATGGTCGACTGTCAGCGGTCACTTTAGCCCGCTTACAGCAACCACTACGCAAGCGGTTGTTGTTACCGGTCAGATGAAGTTGGTAGGTGGTGGTGGAACCAGTGCATATACTTGGCTGCGTTATGCGTTAACATATCAGGATAGCGCCACTCTGCAATATAAAGGTACGGATTCGGCAATGTGGTCCAGCTCGAAAAAATGGTACGGTTATGAATTTGATCCGATAAGTGGTGCAGGTACCATGGCAAACGGCAGCGGAGGTGAGGGGACTGTCTGGGCGATTAATAATGGCAATTGGGCCAGTACATACAGTAATGGCGGCCCTCCACTATCTGCGGTGAAGAATCAACCCTACAATGCCGAAGCAATAGCCGGCACGTATAACTTTGCTATATCGGTTGAATCTGTAAACGATACCGTGAATGAATTACGCTGGTACTTGGTTGAGCAGAACAATAAATATTGGTTTGGCGGTACAATCAAAACTGTATCTACAACTAAGAAATTCAATTCAATAGACTTTGGCTTTAACAACGACTTTACAGGTACACAGGTTAATTTCTCTAATGTCAAAGCTGAGCTAGGTACTCCTATTACCGTACCGGCAGCACCGTGGCAGGCATACTATCTTTCAGACTGGGGAAAGACAAGTCTCGGCACAGCTTGGCCTGTTCTTTGGAATGATTCAACTACAATTGTTGGAAATGCAGGCTTAGGCAACGGAAAAGCACCCACCGGATGGTCAACTATTAGTGCAGGGTTCGGACAGTCTGTACCTATTAGTACAAGCAAAGCGATTATAGTTACGGGGCAAATGGAGCTTGTAGGCGGTGGTGGAACCAGTGCATATACTTGGCTGCGATATGCGTTAACATATCAAGATAGCGCCACGCTGCAATATAAAGGTACGGACTCGGCAATGTGGACCAGCCCAAAGAAATGGTACGGTTATGAATTTGATCCGAGAAGTGGTGCAGGTACCATAGCGAATGGTAGCAGCGGACAGGGGACTGAATGGGCTATAAATAACGGTAACTGGACAAGTACATACAGTAATGGCGGTCCGGCACTTTCCACCGTACAGAATCAACCTTTTAATGCCGAGGCAACAGCCGGCACATATAACTTTGCTATTTCGGTTGAATCTGTCAACGATACCGTAAATGAAATACGTTGGTATCTGATTAAAAACGATAATAGTTATTGGTTCGGTGGTATAGTCAGAGGGGTATCGACTACCAAACAATTCAATGCAATAGACTTTGGCTTTAATAACGACTTCACGGGCACTCAGGTTAATTTCTCTAATGTAAAAGTTGACCTAGGAAAGCCTATTACAGTTCCTCCGGCTCCGTGGCAGAATTATTATATTAGCGATTGGGGATTTTACGGCAGTATAATGAAAGGTTGGAGTTTTACTCCGGGAGAATTAACGGGCAATGCCACAATTTCGGGGAGCAATCCTACAACCGGCTGGGTGGCTTTACGAGGTGGTTTTGGTGAATCTGTTGCCCCACGCAACGACAAAGATTCGGCTCTTGTAATAACAGGAGACTTACATCTTGGCGGCGGCGGTTTCCAGGGTATGGGAAGCTTGCGCTTCGGTTTGTTCAACAGCGACAGTGCAGGTACTGTTATACTAGATACTTCAAGTACAGCTTTGCCGGATTCTACACGTTGGTCCGGAACTCCTAATCATGATTCCGGATATCTGTTTATTCCGCCAAGCGATAAGAATCCTTCGGTAATGTGGTCCGGTAATACACCGGGAACATTGGGCGGAATTATGAACGATGTAGAAACCGATGCAGGCAAAGGTTATTCGCTTGGTACTTTCGACGCCAGTCCATCCAATGCAGTCGGGGATTCCGGCACTTACAATTTTACAATATCAATTGGTCCTGCCGGTAACGGAACTAATGATGTCAGATTTATATTTAAGAAAAACGACGGAAGTTATGAACTTCAAGGTTCGGTAACCGACAAGCATAGTCCGGTAGCTGCAAGCAAGTTCAATAGCATAGTTTTTGCTCTTGGATCCGGAAGTAAAGCCACGGATATGAACCTTGAAAATGTTCAGGTTACCTTAGCAGCACCTCCAACTATTACAGGTGTAAAAGAGCCTACTAAAGGAGAGTTGCCGACTACATATTCCTTGAGCCAGAACTATCCTAACCCGTTTAATCCTTCAACAACTATTAAGTTTGCTATACCGCATAGCGGTAATGTAAGTTTGGTAGTTTACGATATTTTGGGCAGGAAAGTAACTACCCTGGTTAACGGTGAATTGAATGCCGGGTATCATTCAATTAATTTTAATGCCGATAATCTCGCTTCCGGTGTTTACTTCTACAGATTAAAGGCAGGTAATTTTATCAGTGTTAAAAAATTAATGTTACTCAAGTAAGCTCCCTTCAGTGCATTGATTTAAACAGTCCCGATAATTATCGGGACTGTTTTTTTTAACCTTATCCGTTCACAATAATTATAGTATAGGTTGAAAAGCAAATGATTTCTAAAGAAAATAAATTGAAAAAAACTTCGTTTTTACTTGTTACACTTTTTTTATTTCTAATTCAAATATTATTTCCTAAAAAAATATATTCTCAATCATTTACCATTAATGGTTCCGTATCTGTTTCGACAATTCCGGTTAAAAATGCCTCGGTTACATTTGTAAATAATAATAATGCATCCGAGCAATATACGGCTACTACGGATTCTTCGGGGAATTATCAATTAAATATAACAACTTCGGTTAGAACCGGTAATTATAATGTCCCAACCAAATTTAAATTAGAACAGAATTATCCCAATCCGTTTTCGACTGTTACCCGGATTCCGTATAAACTTAAATCGCAATCTAATGTTCATGTAACTATTTATGATATTCTTGGAAGAGTAGTAAGGAAATTTTCTGTAGGCGCTCAATCCGTCGGGCTGCATAGTATCGTATGGAACGGCAGAAATAATTTAGGAGAAAAAACCGCACCCGGAATTTATTTTTACAGGCTTCAGGCAGACGGCCAATCCGAAGTGAAGAAAATGGTCTTTACTAACGGCAGTAATAATATTGATATTCCCCTACCTAGGATGTCTTCACCTAATGTTTCCGGTTATCAAAAAACAGCAAGTGTAAATTTGCAGGGCGGAAGTTATACTATTAAAATTGATAATACTGCAAATACATATCCCTTAGTTACTCCGCAGCAATTTAACAATGTAGAAATTCAAAGTGATACCACTCTTAATTATACTGTAAACAGCTATTATCTGGTTACTATTTATCCGGACAGCAGCCGGCAAATTATAAGAGGCTTTGGCGGTGCAAACATTGTCGGATGGAACCCCGGGCTAAATTACGGAGACATGACAAAGGCGGAATTACAAACATGTTTCGGCAACGGGCAGGGGCAACTGGGTCTAACTATTTTACGCCTTCGTATCCCGCCGGATTCCACGCAATTTAATATTAATGTCCCGTCGGCCAAATATGTGGAAGCACTAGGCGCAACTGTTTTTGCCAGCCCATGGACTCCCCCTGCATGGATGAAAAGCAACAACAGCACGATCGGCGGTACCTTAGACACCAATGAGTATGCAGCTTATGCCGGTCATTTAAAAGAATTTGCAGATTATATGGCCAGCCAGGGTGCACCGTTGTATGCAATATCAATTCAAAATGAACCTGATGCAAACGTTAACTACGAATCTTGTTACTGGAGCCCAACCGATTTTTTAAATTTTTGTAAATATGATGCTCAATTAATCGGTACAAAAGTTATGATGCCCGAATCCGAAAGTTTTAATCATTCCTTTTCAGATCCTACTCTTAATGATTCTCTTGCAGCTTCACATATTTCAATAATAGCCGGACATCTATACGGTACCAGTCCTGCTCCATATCCTTTAGCTGAAGAGAAAGGAAAAGAGGTTTGGATGACCGAACATCTTATAGGGAATAACAGTAATGGAAACCTTTGGCCTATGTCTTTAGATATTGGAAAAGAAATAAATGATTGCATGAATTCAGGTTATAATGCATATGTTTATTGGTGGATAGTTCGATTTTATTCGCTTATTGGAGACGGTTCGAGAGGTACAACATTAGGGCAGCCAACCAAGCGCGGTTATGTTATGTCGCAGTATTCAAAATTCATTCGTCCCGGTTATTTTAGGATTAAATGCAATCAAACACCACAAAGAAATGTTTATCTGTCAGCTTATAAAGATTCTGCTTCGTCAAAGGTAGTAATTGTTGCTTTGAATATGAATTCGTACAAAGTCTATCAAACTTTTTCACTTGAAAACGGAAACATAATATCCGTTTCCCCTTACACAACTTCGGCAAATGAGAATGTTAAGAAAGGAAATGATATAAATGTAACAAACGGAAGTTTTACATCTTTTTTGGAACCGTCAACTATAACCACATTTGTTTCGAATTAAAAAGGAATATTTAAAAATTGTAAAATTACAAGATTACAAAATTCTGAAGGCACATTAAATTTAAATAAGTAATTTTTATAATTTTGTTTTGTAGAAATGAGGTAATAAAGTTGTTATACAGCCGGGATGTGGTATTATCCATTCCGCAGAGCGGAACGAGATATATGCGTAAGTAGGGCTTATAAATATTAAACCTAAATGGACTGCAATCTTATTACCTTTTAACACCGGCGGGTTATACAGCCCCCGAAAATAAGCAGTTCCTTTCAAAGGATTTACTAATACAGTGATACCTGAAAGCAAAAGTTCGGTATACTCTTGGTAAAATAAATTGAAGGATTAATATGAATAATGTTATTAAGGAATCAACGGCGCTAAAAATCCTTTCTCTTTTAGTTTTTATATCATTCTCCCTGTATGCACAAACCAATACATCATTAAATAAAAATGATATTCCGCATCTTAAAAGACAGGGAAGTACAATACAGCTGATAGTAAACGGCAAACCTTTTTTGATGCTTGCCGGTGAAACGGGAAATTCAAGTGCATCGGATATAAAATATATGGATACAATTTGGCCGAAGATTGTTAAGATGCATTTAAATACTCTTGTATGTCCGGTTTACTGGGAACTAATAGAACCAAAAGAAGGTGAGTTTAATTTTACTCTAGTCGATAGTATAATTACAGCAGCAAGGCATTATAACATCAAGCTTGTATTTCTTTGGTTTGGCACGTGGAAAAACAGCATGTCGTGTTATGTACCGCTCTGGGTAAAGACAAATGAAAAAAGATTTCCAAGGGCACGCGAAAAAGACGGAATGGCCGAAGAAATTCTTACGGCATTCAGCAAGACAAACCGTGATGTTGATGCACATGCTTTTGCTGAACTAATGAAGCATATCCGAAATTTTGACGAGAAAGAGCAGACTGATGTTTTAGTTCAAGTGGAAAATGAAATAGGTATGATACCGGATGCAAGAGATTATTGTTCCGCTGCAAACAAAGCTTTCAATGCCCCGGTGCTGGAAGAGTTTATTAATTACTTAAAAGAGAACAAACAAAATCTAAATAAGTATTTATATGATATGTGGAAGAGAAACGGATTTAAAACTCACGGCAACTGGAATGATATATTTGGTAAAGGATTGGGCACCGACGAAATATTTATGGCATGGAATTATGCCGAATACGCAAACTATGTTGCGGCAGCCGGCAAGAAAGAATATCCTTTGCCGATGTATGTTAATGCGGCATTAATTCGTCCGGGTTATAGACCGGGCCAGTATCCCAGCGGCGGACCGCTTCCTCACCTAATGGATATATGGAAAGCCGCAGCTCCGGATATTAATTTTCTAGCACCCGATGTTTATTTTCAAACTTT
>JBJKQP010000287.1:0-25209 GCA_046705105.1 Ignavibacteriaceae bacterium
ATGTTTCTGCCGGCGACGGTATGTTCAGAATAAGAGAATTGACCGATAATTATAGAATTCCGTCGGATGCATGTAACACCTATACCGTTTATTACAAGGAATTAAAAGAATTTGAAGAAGATTTACACAAGCATGTTTATCTGGAAAACAATATTTTATTTCCAAAGTCAATAGAACTTGAAAAAGAACTTTCGCAGAGTAATGCTTCATAATATCAGCAATCGTATTTTTGGTTTTGTTTAGTTTCCCCAAATAAAATATTGATTGTATATTTTAGAGATTGATTGGACGAATGAATAGCTGAATGGAAATACAAATCATTCAAACACCCATTCATTCGTTTTCTGTTTGCCGGTTAGGATGCTTAGGAAAGTGTTATTGCCTTGGGTGTTTTTTGCACCACTGTTTGATATAATCTGCTATAGCGGTTGTAGGAGCGCCCGGAGTAAACAATTCTCCTACGCCCATTTGTTCTAGTTTTTCTATATCTTCTTCGGGGATTATTCCGCCTCCGGTTAAGAGAACATCGTCTAATCCTTTTTCTTTCATAAGATTTAGGATCTTCGGTAGTATGGTCATATGTGCACCGGAAAGTATGCTAATACCGATAACATCAACATCTTCTTGAATAGCAGCTTCAACTATCATTTCGGGTGTTTGCCTAAGGCCTGTATAAATAATTTCCATACCGGCATCGCGCAAAGCGGCGGCAATTACCTTAGCACCTCTATCATGGCCGTCAAGTCCCGCTTTTGCAATTAAAACTCTAATTTTATTTTCCATAGGATTGTCCCTTTACTTTTTTACTGCAAGACGAATCTTTTCAGCATACTTTTGTATTAGTCCGTCATCATATTTTTTTATCAAAGGTCTAAACTTAAAATCATCCGTTTTAAATCTAGGTATTATATGAAAATGAAAGTGAAAGACCGATTGACCGGCCGCGGTACCGTTGTTAACTATTATATTAAATCCGTCTGCCTTTAAACTTCTTACAATTGCATCGGAAATGAGTTGTGTTGTTTCAATTAAGTTGCAAAGGTCTTCTTTTGAAACGGAAAGAAAGTTTTCGTAATGAACTTTGGGAATAACTAATGCATGTCCGAAGTTGACAGGTCTTATATCCAAAAAAGAAATTAATTTATCATTTTCAAAAAGAATTTCTGCAGATTCCCGTCTACTGATAATATCGCAAAAAATACAATTCATATTTCAAAAATAATGTATAAAAATGAGTTTGGCAAAGGCATGTTGTTTTGTGTATACTTAAAATTATGAAGTTTATTAAAGTTATAATTGTTTAATTGCTTTATTGTTATACTGTTTTAACCAATATAACAATAAGGCAGTTTAGCAATAAGACAATTAAGCAATTCTTTATTAGTATTACTTTATATTAAGATATTTATTCCGTTTACCGAAAATACCGTACAATCCGCCGGTATGAAGGAATAAATTTTTCATTCCCTTGTTTTTAGTTAAGAAATTATCGTAATATGCTTTGAAAGCCTTCCCGGTATATGCGGGATCTAAAAGAATTCCCGAGGATAGAGCGAACTTTTTTATCAAAGAAATTTTGTCATCATTTATCTTTTTATATCCTTCGGTGGAATATCCGTCGAGTATATGCAGATTGTTTTCATTCAATTTACACGGCAATTTATAATCCAATATACATCCCTCCGCAAGCTGAAGGATTTTTTTCCTTATTACTTCCTTTGGATAAAGTACGTTAACAGCATAAATATTTATATTACTTTTAATTAACGCCGAACCGACTAAAAGTCCGGCAGCCGTACCGCCCGAACCGGCAGCAACAGTAATACCGGAAATCGTTTTCAAATTAATTTGTTTTTGAAGCTCGGACATAAAAGAAACATATCCCCAAATACCCAGAGTGGTTGAACCGCCTTCCGGAATTACATATACTCTTTTGCCTTTCTTAACAAGCTTAGCTCTTTCATCAAACATTATATTATTTACGTTTGAATAATCCTTTTTTGTTAAGAAGTTAATATCTGCGCCGAATATTTTATCAAGGAATAAGTTCCCGTCGGCATTAGTTTTATCTTTGCCCCATAAAAATAATTTAGTCTTTATTCCAGCTTTAGCAGCGGCAACTACGGTAGCCCGTGCATGGTTTGATTGATCGCCTCCGTCGGTAAATATTAAATCTGCTTTTTCTCTTTTGGCCTGATAAATTAAATATTCAAGTTTCCTAACTTTGTTGCCGGAAAGTTCCATGCCTGTTAAATCATCTCGTTTAATTAAAAATTTTTTATTTTCAAATTTTATAATTTCAAGGGGGGTAGGAATATTTGCAAGCGGAATTTTTTTCGGTATTATCATTTGTTTTTTTTGCCTTCCTTAATTAAACGTGAATAATATGTCCTTGCTCTTTCAAGATCTTCCTGTGTATCAACGGCGAGGTTGTCAAATTCAGTTACTACAACTTTAATCTTAAAACCGTTTTCCAGCAGTCTTAACTGCTCCAGCTTTTCCGTCATTTCCAGATCAGTCTGTGCCAAACTTGTAAATTTAAGCAGAGCCTTTAATCTGTAAACATATAAACCGATGTGCTTATAAATTTCTCCTTTCTTAACCCTTTCAAGGTTAGTCTGTGCATCACGGACATAAGGAATCGGTGAGCGGGAGAAGTACATTGCATTATTGTTGTAATCGAAAACTACTTTGGTTACGGAAGGTGACTTAAGTTCGCTTACGGATTCGATTCTTTTTGCAAGAGTGGAAATTTCTACTGCAGAATCAAACAGAAGAGGTGCAATCGCTTCGTCTATCATTTCTCCTTTTATAAAAGGTTCATCGCCCTGTATGTTTACAATTATTTTTGCCTTGGGAAGTTTTTCCGCAACATATGCAATCCTGTCGGAACCGGTTGTTATGTCCTTTGGTGTAATAACCGATTTACCGCCAAAGCTTTTTACCACCTGTGCTATCTTTTCATCGTCCACAGCAACAATTACTTCATTAAGAAGCTTAGATTTTAAAGAACTTTCATAAGTATGCTGTATCATCGGCTTTCCGCCAATGTCTGCAAGAGGTTTGCCCATTAATCTTGTAGATGCAAAACGTGCAGGTATTATTCCGACGATCATAAAAACAATTAAAAATTAGAAATTAAAAATTAAAACGCTCAGGTCTGGTTCAAGAACACACAACCATGCTATTTAAAGCCAATATGTTAAAATTCTTTTTTCACCCATTGTTGATTACTTTCGGAACTTTGAAAAACTGTTCATCTTTTTCAGGCGCGTTCTTCAAAGCTTCCTCTGTCGATACGGACTTCTTTACTTCATCCTCTCTAAAAACATTATTGCTTTCAACCGGGTGAGATAACGGTTCAACATTTTCGGTATCAAGTTCATTTAACTTTTCAACGTAAGTTAATATTTCATTCATCTGTTCCGTAAAGCTTTGTAACTCTTCTTCACTAAATTTTAAACGGGCCAATTCTGCAATATGTTCAACATCCTTTATGCTAACGGGCATGTCAGACACCTTTCTTAATATTTTGAATTACAATATCTCTTACTTTTTCCATAAGTTCAAGTTCATCTTTGCGTGAATTTATATTTTCCGTTGAAACCGGCTTATCAAAGTGAATATTTATTGTTCCGCTTTTTATTTTCAATTTTCCTTTAGGAAGAATTTTCTCCGTTCCGCTTACAGTTACGGGAACAATGGGAAAGCCAACTCTTGATGCAAGATAAAAGGCACCTCTTTTAAATGGCTGAACCTCACCGGTTTTGCTTCGAGTTCCTTCCGCAAAAAGAAGGACAGAAATATTTTTCTTAGCCATCATTTCCTTCGCATGTTCAATACTCTTTATCGCACTTTCCACATTTTTGCGGTCAATCATAATATAAGGACCAACGCTCATCTGCCAGCCGAAAAGCGGTATTTTCCCCAGTTCTTTCTTGTAAACTATACTGAATTTTTGCGGTACGCCGAATTGAAGTGCGGGTATATCGAACTGACTGCTGTGGTTCGATACAAAAACATAAGTCTCTTTTTTATCAAAGTTTTCAAAACCGGTTATTTTTAATTTAACTCCGCCTATTAAGAGTATTCCTTTTGAAAATACTTTGCTTAAAATAAAATAAAGGTTAAAGCTTCGATCAATTAAGCCTGCTATCAATGCTAAAATTGAAAGGATGGTTGTATAAATAATAATAAAAAAAAGTTTTATATAAGACAGCACTTAATTACCTTCAAGTTTTATTTCCCCTTTTAAAGTAGAATCTCCTTTAAAGTTATTTGAGTAAAATTCATTTATAGCGGCAACTCTGTTTTTTATTGAAGGATGACTGTAGAAAAACCATTCAACAAAAGGATGCGGCTCTTTGTCCCCCAGGTTCTGATCCGTAAGTTTATTTAAAGTATTTACAAATGCATCTTTCTTGCCGGTTGTTTGTATTGCATATTCATCCGCTTCGTATTCAAATCTGCGGGAAATTATATTAGTGATTGGTGTAAGTATTAAACCGACTATCATAGCCCAAAGTGCTAAAAGAGGCAATGCGGCAATGTCCTTAATTGAATTGAAACCAAACCATACGATTGAGGATTTATATAATACCGCAATTAAAAACAATGTTAAAAAGCTGAATGCGGTACCGATGAAAATATTTTTTATTATATGTTTCCTTTTATAATGACCGAGTTCATGGCAAACAACCGTTTCTATTTCATCGGAAGTATAATTTTCCAGAAGAGTATCTCCCAATAAAATTCGTTTGGATTTTCCGATGCCTGTAAATGCTGCATTTGCTTTCTTAGTATTCTTACTCATGTTGAACTTGTAAACGTTCTCTACTACTATTCCGGCTTCTTTAGCGTGAGCTTGAATTTTTCCTTTCAATTCATTTTCTTCTATTGGAGTGATTTTATAAAACAAAGGAAGAATAATTACGGGTACAATCCTGGCAAGTACAACTGAGATTATAAACAATATTATTGCGAATGGAAGCCACCATAACGATTCATATTTATTAAGGATATAGAAAAAAATTAAAAGGACAGGAATAACTATTGGAAGAGATACAAGCAATCCTTTTAAATCTTCCCATATCCATTTTATAAAAGTTTGGTTTGAAAGATTGTATTTATGTTCCAGGTAGAACTCAGTATAATAAGATACGGGGAAAAACAAGACACTTAAAACAAATCCTGAAATTAAAACAAATAAAAGAAAGACAAGATAATTGCCTGAGACTATTCCTGATAAGTAATTATTTAAAGAAGTACTTAAGCCTGTAATTACAAACAGCAGTACGATAATAAATGTTGCAATACTTTTACCTATGCTTACAGAAAGCTTTATATTGTTATATTTTTTTGAATCCATGAATTAAAAGTTGTTTACCGAATAATAAAAAGAAAGTAATATAATAATTGTTGTTAGATAATATAGTTACTGCGGAAATTTAAAGATTTTCAGGGAAATTGAAAAATCAGATAGTCCTCAAATCTTTCTCCGGGAGCCAGCCTTCTTTTCCGTCCTGCAATCTTATCTCAACCCAATTGTCAACGTGATTTTCTTCTTTTACTTTTAATCCTTCGTGAATAATAAAGGCATCATTACTGGATGGGTCGGGTGAAAGCTTAACGGTTGCAGTCGGTTCAACAATAATTGCATGCTTAACATGAAGTACCCTGTTCAAACTAATTATGAGAAGGGAAGCTGTTATAATCAATAAAATTAAGGATGTAATGCCGGTCATAAAAGAAAATCTTTGAATGCCTGGCCTTTTAGCAAAGAAGTAAAATCCGATTGATGCAAGAAGTAAAATATAAAAAGCATAAGCAAGGTAAGTCCATCCGGTTAAGGTAAATAAAGTCAGCAGACTTTCCCACCACTGGAATAAGAAGAATGTAGGCAGAGTATTTATTTTATCAATTGTTTTTGTGTTTGCAATTGCAAGATTATGATTTACATCGTTATCGCCGGGAGCCAGTCTATGTGCTTTTTCATAATATAAAATAGCATATCCTAATTTGCCTTCGCGGTAGTATGCATTTCCAAGATTATAATAAAGCGGAACTCCCTGGTAACCCATTTTAATTATTTCTCTGTAAGTCTCTATTGCTTTTTCATATTTCTTCTGCTGGTAAAATTCATTTCCCTGCTTCATAAGATCTTCTGCCTGAGAGCCAAATGTTACGGTACTTAATGCAAAAGCAATAATAATAATAAAGAAGAAATTTCTACTGTGCATATATCCAAAAATATTTTTCAAAAATTTAAGCATACTTTTTAACTGATAAGGATTTTTCCAGACCAATAATAACTTTTGTTAGTTCGTTGTACATATCATGCATAGCGGAGGTCCCGTCCGCTCCGGGGGCAAATCTTGCGTATTCACATTTCTCGGTACAGTCTTTTAATGTACTAATTAATTCCCCGTCAATATTATTTTTTTGTAATTCGTCAACAGCACGTTCTAGAGAAATTTCCGATTTCGGGATGCGAAGCTTATCTTCCAGGTATCCGAAAAGTGCTCCAGATATTTCAGTATAAAAGGATTTTTGATCGTTGCTTTCCATCAAACTTTTTGCTGTTTTAAACCTTGCCTTTGCAACCTTTTGAGCACGCTGATATCGTAATAGTTGAATATTTCCGGCCAGCTTATCGGTTCGTCTTTTCCATGTAACAAGTCCTCCAAGTAATAAAAGCGGAATTGCAGCAGCAGCAGCAAATCCGAATTTGAAAAGCAAAATACCTCCGGATTTTTCCAAACCGCCGGTTGTTGTTTTAATATAATTAATATCCTGCCCCAGCAGTTTAATTTCTTCTTTGGTATATCCTGCAACGGAACCGCCGCCCTGCCCGGAACCCTGCGCAACATTAATTGTATATGATGGAGAGGTTAATGTAACGTAAGATTTTTTAGCCGGATTAAAGTATGAAAACTTAACCGGGGGAATTACTTTTTTACCGGCAGCGCGAGGAACTAGCAAGTAGTCAATATTTTTACTGCCGGAAATGGTTCCGTCTCTATTGATTTTCTCACTTATCTTAGGTTGATATTTATCGAATCCGGGCGGTAAATTTATTTCAGGTACATTTAGCAATTGAATATTTCCCTGACCTTTTAGGTCTATCTTTAATGTAATCGGTTCGTTGGTTTTTGTATTATTAGTACTTACCCCTGAATTCATTGT
Source organism: Ignavibacteriaceae bacterium (assembly GCA_046705105.1). Taxonomy (GTDB): domain Bacteria; phylum Bacteroidota; class Ignavibacteria; order Ignavibacteriales; family Ignavibacteriaceae; genus FEN-1297. Next base: position 7,186 of record JBJKQP010000287.1, read on the forward strand.
AAAATTCCCAACAGCACCGTTAAATGATTTAGGAACATTCTCCGAAGGAAGAGGAACGACATGAAGTCTAATAGTATTTGATTTAGCGTCGTAATTTACTGTTTGATAGTTATTAAAAAACGGATCGTTAAAGAAATCATTAAAAATATTTCCGCTGCTTCTTCTTTTGGTCCTAATTTGTACCGGCACATTAAGTTCAAGCGGAGTAACGGAAAGCTCTCCTAATTGAGAAGGAAACAATGCCACCTTTTTTAAAACTCCAACACGGAATTGTCTTCCTTTATACATTTCAGTTGTAAAAGTTATATTATTAGGTACATTTATTTCTTCCGACCAGAATCCTTCGTAGGAAGGAAGCTTTGAAACCTGCATTTGAGAAGCAATACCTAATCTTGTATAAAGTTTGTAAGTCACCGTAACTTGCTGCCCAAGATACGCAGTACGCCTGTCTGCCGTAGCAAGAATAAAAAGATTATCGCCAATTTCATTTGAGGAAATAACAGGACTGCTGCTGTTATTCTGTGCCTTTGGAGAAGGTTTAGGCGAGCCTTTTACAACGGTTATTTCAATCGGCTGAGTAGTATAATTTTTACCGTCAAAATTTACAGAGGCACTTCCGATTTTAAATTTTCCCATTTTCCTTGGCTGCAAATAATAAGAATAAGAAACAGAACCGGAAGCTGCTCCGTTTATTATCTGCATACTTGTTGATTGATTAGGGCCGGATAATACCATAAAGTTATTAAATGCAGGCGGAGAAAAGTTTTTAACTCCGTTTACATTCTGGCCGGAAAATGTAAACGAAACTTGAAACTGGTCATTTAACCCGACGGTTGTATTATTTACCGTAGCCGTAAATGTCTGCGGATAAACCGTAAACGGTAATGACATAAATAAAATCAATAATAATTTAAAAACTTTTTTAGCCATATATTATAATAATTTCTTTTTAGCCTATTCTAATCTTTGTTGATCCTCTACGAGGATCTTTTTTATTTCGGTATCTTGTTTTTACAATATTTTACCGTCTACAACGGTAAGAAAAATTAAACGAATTTTAACTTATACTATATTATTACTAAATATAATAAGATAAAATTATGTTTATAATCTTTATTCTCCTTCCCCGGTAAGGGGAAAGTTATTGTAACAAAATAACAAACAACAAAATATCAAATCCTCGTAGAGGATTTACAAAATCTTAAAAAAGTATTTCTAATAACACCGTACAGTTATTAATTTTCATTACCAATCCTTTTCTATCTTAATCGGATGTCCTTTCATCTTTCTTAATTTCAACTGCAGCTCTTTTTCGTTATTATTTAATGCATTCAGAATAGCCTGGGCCTGTGCTTTAGATATTTTATTCTGCGGCGGCTTCATTTGGTTCTGCTTGGACTGATTTTGTTTATTCTGATTTTCCTTGTTCTGCTGCTGATTCTGTTGTTTATTCTGCTGATTCTTCTTATTCTGATTTTTGTTATTCTGTTTATTTTGATTCTGCTTGTTCTGGTTCTTCTTATTGTTTTTATTGTTCTTGTTGTTTTTGTTCTGCTGTTTTTGATTTTTATTCTGATGCTTTAACAATGAAAGTGCATAAGATAAATTATACTTTGTAGAATTATCAGTCGGATTTAACTTTAAGGCATCTGCATATGCACCAATACTTTGCTTAATTTTTTTAGATTTAAGAAGCGCATTGCCGATATTGTGATAAACTTTAGATTTCAAGACAGGATTTTTTGTCCTTGACAATGCGGCAGCGTAAGACCTAAGAGCAGCCTGATATTTACCTTGTTTGTAATATGAATCTCCCAGATTAAAATTTGCCTGAAAATTTTTTGGAGATTTTTCAAGTCCCTTTTTAAATTCAACTTCGGAATCCACAAACTTTTTTTCCTTATACAGGTCAACACCTTTGTTAACCGATGATCTTATGCTTTGTGCAAATAGAATTCCTCCGCTGCTAAAAATGCAGATAAATAAAAAAAGCAGGGAACAATATTTTATTTTCAATTTAATCATAACAATATATTAGTCTCTTTTAGCACCGCAATATCGGCAATTAGAGTTAATTGTTAATCGGGAATAGGAGTACCATTAACGATTAACCGACAACTTTTTTTAACTTTACCGGTATCGGATTAAGAAATGCAATAGCATTACTCAATCATTTTTCCCGGACTTATATGCCGGACCGAATTTTTCACTTAATCTGCTGAACAAAGGAGATTTCCTTTCACTTATAAAAAATTCCAGCAATAATAAAATAATTGCAGGTGCTAGAAAATAATAAAATCTATCTGCGTAATCAGTGATTTTCTTTTCCCCGAACTCGGTTTTTCTTAACGCAGATAATTTTTTATAAATTATATCAAGTTCGTCACGTCCGTTAGCCGCTCTAAAATAATCGCCGCCTGTTTCCGAAGCTATCTTTTTTAAAATAGATTCATCAAGCTTTGTAAGAACTATATTTCCTTGTCTGTCTTTTTTAAAGCCTACCTGCTGGCCTTGACTATTATAAACCGGTATAGGAACTCCATCCGGCGAACCTAGCCCAACCGTATAAATTTTTATACCATGTTTCTTAGCATCATTTATTGCTCCTTGAATATCGCCTTGGTGATCCTCACCATCCGTAAAAATTACTATTACTTTTTCGGTTTTAGACGAATAATCAAAAGATTTTGTTGCAAGGTTTATTGCCGCTGCAATAGCAGTTCCTTGTTCCGGGATTGAGTTAACGCCTGCAGCGGAAAGAAACAAATTAGCAGCCGAATAATCCGAAGTTAACGGAAATTGCACAAATGCTTCGCCCGCAAACAATATTAAGCCAATTCTGTCGCCTCTAAGCTCCTGAATAAGATTTGAAATTTCAAACTTTGCCTTTTGTAGTCTGCTGGGTTTAATATCCTGGGCTTGCATGCTTAACGAAACATCCAGGCAAACATAAATATCAATTCCGCTTTGTTTTACATTCTCAATTTTAGTGCCTATTTGCGGATTTGCTGCGGCAATAAATAAAAATAGAATTGCAAATAAAATTAAGACAAATCTTAACAGTCCTTTGCCTTTACTTAATGCAGGCAAAATTATTTGATGCAGTTTTTTCTCTGCAAACTTATTAAGCAGCTTATTACGGTTTTTACTTAAGTACCAATAAAGAATAATTAATACCGGGATTAAATAAAGCCCGTACAAATATTCAGGATGTGCAAAACGAAACATAGTCAATTAAAAATTTCCTCCAAAGGCGGATAAGCCTCTGGCTTAATAAATTCAAAATTATAAATTATCAAAGCCTGGTTAAGTATTAATACATTATTATAAATATTTCAATTATATAATCTTGCAATTTTGCAATCTTGTAATTAAAAAAATCACGGCAGTTTTCTAAAAATAGTTCTTGAAAAAAGTAATTCTAAAAATAGAAGTAAAATGCCCACATCCACCCAGCCGTAAAATAACTCTGCAGCATTGCGGTACGACGTAACTTCAATTTTAGTCTTTTCCAGTTTATCAATCTTATTATAAATATCTTTCAATGTTTTGTCATTTGTTGCTCTAAAATATTCACCTCCGGTAATCTTTGCTATCTGTTTTAACAAGCCTTCGTCAATTTGAACAGGCATCATCTGGTAACGGATACCGAAAGGAGTCTGAACAGGGTAAGGGGCTTCACCTTCAGTACCAACACCTATTGTGTAAACTCTAACACCGTAAGTCTTTGCGATCTCAGCAGCGGTGAGAGGGTCTATTTCACCGGCATTATTCATACCGTCTGTTAAAAGAATTACAACCTTGCTTTTTGCCCTGCCGTCCTTCAGCCTGTTAACAGCTTCTGCCAGACCATTACCAATTGCAGTGCCGTCCGGTATAGCTCCTCCCATATCGGGCTCGACTTTCTTAAGTAAATTAATAAGAACATTGTGGTCTATTGTTAACGGGCATTGTGTAAACGCCTGGCGGGCAAAAACCACAAGCCCGATTCTGTCATTTGGTCTGCCTTTTATAAAGTTTTCGATAACTCTTTTGGCAGCTTCTACACGGTTAGGCTTTAAGTCTTCCGATATCATACTGCCGGAAACATCAAGTGCCATTACAATATCAATTCCTTCGGTAGTTACATTTTGCCCGGAAGAAAAACTCTGCGGCCTGGCAAGTGCAACTATTAAAAATGCTATTGCCAAAGAGCGCAAAATTATAGGAAGATGCCTGAATCTTTCCTTCCATGAAGCAGGGAATTCTTTAAATATTTTTAACGAAGAATATGTAATAGACGGCTGGCTTGCTTTTCCTTTTTTCCAGTACCAGAAAATCATTATGGGTATAAGAATTAAAAAATAAAGTACCCACGGATAAGCAAAGGTTACATCACCGAACATTGCTAACCTCTGCTCTTTTTTCTTCCGGTGCCAAACGAATAGTCTTATTTACAATAGCATAAGCCTGCTTTAACATTTCTTCGTTTACAGAACCAACCGGTGAAAATTTAGCAAACTTGACAAGGTCTGCATTGGTTAAAAAGTTGTATGTAATTTCTCTAATCGGTTCCGATTCTTTTTTATTATTAAGCAATTCCATTGCTTCGGATGTTGTTAGTTCAAGAGCCGGAAGCTCGAACCTTTTCTCAAAATACCTGCGGATAATTTCAGTAATCTCGGAATGATATTCCTTAATCTTTCCCTGCTGCCACAATTTCTTTTCTTCAAGTTGGTGTAATGCATTCAGTGCTTCAACATGCGGAGGAAGTACAATTATTTTGCGTACAGGCTTAATACCTTCTTTCTTCTTTTTATACCTTATGTACAGATAATAAATAATTCCGGCAACTATTAATATTATTAATATCCACATTAATATTAAAAGCCAATCAAGCGGTATTTTAATAGGCTTTTTAACATCTTTTATTCCTGCTTTAGGATTTATTTTAACAGTCCGGATTGTAAAGTTTACTTTGTTTGTATATGCAGTGTTAACGGTTGTATCTTTAGCATTTTTATAAAGAACCGGAATCGGCGGAATTGTAACACCGACTGAGTCGTAACCGGAAAGAATATAACTATAAGTCTTTATTATCTTCCCATCTTTTTCTTTTGTCACAGGTTCTTCTCTTTTAATCATGGTGACGTTAGCCAAAGTATCCTTTAATGCGGGAGGATAAACAAACGTACCTTTATTATATTCAATTCTAATTTTGAAATGAATATAATCGCCCACAAGATAATTTGATTTATCCGTAGATGCAGTTGCAGTAACACTTTGTGCAAAAACCTTTAATGCAAAGGATGCAACTATTAATAAAGTTGATAAATATTTTTTTACCATCTTCTTTCACGAAGTCTAAAAAATTGAACAAGCGGTTTAATATAATTTTCCCCGGTTTGGACTTCAATGCTGTCCAGCCTGCTTGAAAGAAATAAAGATTTCCTAAATGCTTTATTTTGCTGCCTAATTTCTTTAAACTTATTTTGAATTTTGTTGTCACTTGTGTCAAGCCATCTTTCGGCACCGGTTTCCGCATCGGTAAACTTAACAAGGCCCATCCGGGGAATTTCGTCCTCTCTTTTATCATTTAAGACAATACCGATCAAATCATGCCGCCGGCCTATAACTCTTAATATTTTATCATAACCGGAATCCATAAAATCCGACAACAGGAAAACAATGCTTCTTTTCTTTATTGCATTGTTCATATATTCCAATGCAGATTTAAGATTTGTGGATTTCCCTTCAGGTTCAAAGGATAGAACTTCTCTTATAATTCTTAAAACATGCTTCCTGCCTTTTCTTGGAGGAACAAATTTTTCTATCTTATCTGTAAAAAGAATTAGGCCTACCTTATCGTTATTCTTCATAGCGGAAAATGCAAGTATAGCACTTATTTCCGCAGCAACCTGCTGCTTTGTCTTTTCAACTGTACCGAAAATAAGCGAGCCGCTTAAATCTACCATTAAAATTACGGTTAACTCTCTTTCCTCTTCAAAAATTTTGATGAAAGGATGTCCGAAACGTGCAGTTACGTTCCAGTCAATATTACGGATATCGTCGCCGAACTGGTATTCCCTAACCTCGGAGAATTCCATTCCTCTTCCTTTAAATACCGAATGGTATTCACCTGAAAAGACCTGGTTAACTAGCCCTTTTGTTTTTATTTCTATTTGTCTTACTTGCTTAAGAAGTTCTTTTGTCAGCATTTAATATAACATTTTTAATTATACCCCGCCCCGAATAAATCGGGGCGGCCTTAAGATAAGGCATTCTTATTCCATCGGAGGAATGGGTAAAATTTTACGGTACTTCAATTTTATTTAAAATTTCCTGTATAACATTCTCGGTTGTAATTTCTTCGGCTTCTGCTTCATATGTAACAGCAATACGGTGGCGGAGTACATCCAGGCAAATTGCTCTTACATCTTCCGGGATAACATACCCTCTTCTTCTTATAAATGCCATGGCTTTTGCACCCAAAGCAAGATTTATTGTCGCTCTGGGGGAGGCACCGTAGCTTATAAAATCTGCCAGCTTGTCCAGTCCGTATTCTTTGGGTGAACGTGTAGCAAAAACTATGTCAAGAATATATCGCTCAATTTTTTCATCCACATAAACCTCATGCAGCAGTTCTCTAGCTTTTAGGATTTCTGCCGGTGAAATTACCTGCTGAATCGTTCCGTCGAGAGCATTTACATTCTGCCGCATAATTTTAATTTCTTCGTCACGTGATGGATAAGTTATTTTAACTTTTAGCATAAACCTGTCAACTTGGGCTTCGGGAAGAGGATAAGTCCCTTCCTGTTCAATTGGGTTCTGAGTAGCGAGAACTAAAAACGGTTCTTCCAGCTTAAAAGTTTTTTCGCCTATAGTTACCTGCCTTTCCTGCATTGCTTCAAGCAAAGCGCTTTGAACTTTTGCAGGCGCTCGGTTAATTTCATCGGCTAATATGAAATTTGAAAAAATCGGTCCTTTACGTATAAAAAAGTTACCGTCTTTTTGATTATAAATCTGGGTTCCGATTAAGTCGGCCGGCAATAAATCCGGTGTAAACTGAATTCTTTGAAATTTGGCTTTCATCGTTGAGGACAGTGATTTAATTGCAAGAGTTTTAGCCAATCCCGGAACACCTTCCAGAAGGACATGACCGTTACCCAGTAAACCCACAATTAATCTTTCAACCATAGCTTTTTGCCCTACAATAACTTTACCTATTTCGGACATGAGCAAATCAATAAAAGCACTCTCTTGTTTAATTTTTTCATTTAATGCGGAAATATCCAATTTTTAACCTCATTTAATGATTGATAAATGTGATTACTTACTGAAAAGTAATGAGATTAGACGCATTGAAACTTAAAAAGGTTGCGTGTTTTTTACAAGCCAGAAAGATTTTTACTTAACAGAGTTGTTTGAAGACATAATCTGAAATTGAAAATAGGAGTTAAGAATCCGCATTAATATAAGTAGCTTAAGCTGGTATTAAATTAATAAGCTTAAAGAAAAAAATCATTCAATAAACCACTCCATTTATTCTCTATCTTATATAACATTATATAACAAACAATTCTAAATATAAGTCTTAGGTGTAAATGCGTTTGTAATTTTATTTTTTTCTTGACAAACAGGCATAATTTATTTAAGTTAGCCTACCTGGTATACTAAGTATATCTTTATTGCTATGAGACCTTAAAATTAGGAAAAGTAGATGAGGAAATATTCGAATAAGAAATTCTACAAATTTGTCATTTCTATTGTTTTACTTTGTATTAGTAATATATTTGCCCAAAACGGAAGTATTACAGGTATTGTTACAGATGCAGCTAATAATTCACCATTATGGGGAACAAACATTCTTATCGCGGGAACTTCAATTGGAACTACAACCAATCAGGATGGGAAATACAATCTTTATAATGTAAAACCGGGTAAAACTTTAATTGTTTTCCGGTATATCGGTTACAAAACAGACAGCATTACAATTAGCGTAAAGTCCAATAAAGTTTTCGAATTGAATATCAAATTAAAACCAGAAGTAATTAAAGGAAAGGAAGTTGTAATTACAGCCCAATTACAGGGGCAGCAGGCAGCGATTAACCAACAAATTAATTCCAATTCTATAGTAAATATTGTTTCGAAGGACAAAATAGAAGCTCTGCCCGATCAAAATGCTGCTGAATCTTTGGCGCGACTTCCCGGAATTTCTTTGGTAAGAAACGGGGGTGAAGGCCAAAAGGTAGTGATTAGCGGACTGGCTCCTAAGTATAATGATATAACTATCAACGGTATAAAAATTCCGTCTACGGATCAAGAAGACCGTTCCGTTGATCTTAGTTCCATTTCACCTGATATGCTTGCAGGAATAGAAGTATACAAATCCATAACTGCCGACATGGATGGAGACGCCGTAGGAGGTTCTGTTAATTTCACTGTTAAGAAGGCACCTAAAAATTTTCATGGAGATTTCAAAATTCAAAAAGGTTATAGCTCCCAGCAAAATTATTACGGAAATTATAGGAGTTCCTTAGACATAAGTGATCGATTATTAAAGAATAAGTTGGGAATAATCGGAACGGCAAATATTCAACGGGCAGATAGAAGTTCCGATGCACAGGATGTTAATTATTCATTTGCAAGCCAGGGGGCAACTGCTGCAAATATTCAAGTAGATAATTTAAATCTTGCGGATGTACAGGAAATTAGAGATAGATACGGCGCAAGCCTGGCTGCTGATTATGATTTGGGCAGCGGTTCTATTTTTGCCAACAGCTTTTGGAGTAAAACCGATCAAAATAAAACGCGCCGAAGGAAAAGATATCAAATAGCAAACGGCAGAACCCAATACGAACTTAGAAACGGTAATTACAGTACTCAGCTTTTATCAAACGGCATTCATGCAAACTATAATTTAGGCATATTTCAATTTTATGCACAAGCAGCTTATTCCCAGTCTTATCAAAACACTCCGCTGGAAATAAATGATATTTTTCAGGAGTTATCTTCGTTAAAGCCAAACATAATTACGACACAGGGGCCTCAGTATATTCCTCTTGGTGTAAAAGACAGTATAAATAATACAACATTTAAGGAAAGTGATATAAATAGTTACAGGCTCTTGGACATAAGCAAAGTTGCACAGATAGATGTAAAGGTTAATTTTGATTTCGGCAATGATGTAGCAGGTTTTCTAAAATTCGGAGGTAAGTACAGGGAAAACAGGAGAAGCCGAAATAATAACCAGTATTGGACATCATATTTTAATATTGATTCGCTTGGAATGGAGCAATATAAGAATTTGAATTCTTATTACAGAAAATTTAGCCTGTCGGATGGCCGCAAGATTCTTATAAGTAATTTTCTATCTTCAACCGATCAGGTAGGCAAGTTCTTAAACGGAGCGTATAAATTTGGCCCTAGTCTGGATTTAAATTCGCTAAACGAATTCTTAAATAATATGCGAAATGTAAAATTGTATAACGGCAATCCTTTATTTACTTACAATCCGATTATAGCTTTACAAAATTATGCAGCTATAGAAGATATAACTGCTTTTTATGCAATGGCGCAGGTATCGTTAACTCCAAAAATATTGTTTATTCCCGGCTTAAGATTAGAAAGAACATACAGCGACTATAAAAGTATAACGGGCACTCCAAGTCCCGGGGAAGACGTTCCAAATCTTGTCGGGGCAAAAGATACGGTCGGTTCTCAAACATATTACGATTTATTGCCGATGGTTCAATTAAAATATCAGTTAGCGGATTGGATGGATATTAGAGCGGCAGCTACCAGAACACTTTCCCGTCCGGATTATTTCAATCTTGTTCCGTGGCAGCAAATTGATATTCAATCTCAAACTATAAATAAAGGCAACCCGATATTAAAGCATACAAAAGTTTGGAATTATAACTTGTACTTTTCCATGTATAACCGGTACGGTTTATTCACAATCGGTGGGTTCTACAAAAAACTTTATGATGTTAGTTATATAAGAATTTCCAGAATTCAAGGCGGAATATATAACGGATATACAATTACCCAGCCCGTAAATGCAGAATCGCCTTCATGGGTTTACGGCGTTGAATTCGACGTGCAGTCAAATTTGGCATTGCTTCCCAGCCCGTTTGACGGTATCGTGTTTTCGGCAAATCTGTCATTAATGAAATCAAGAACTTATTATCCTTTACTCAATGTTTCGTATAAAAACATTCCCGTCCCGCCGTATGTAGAAACAATAATAACAAATACCGAGAGAGCCGGTAACATGCCGGAACAAGCAAATTATCTGGGTAATCTATCTCTCGGCTATGAAAAAGGAGGATTTTCAGGAAGACTTTCCGTGCAGTTCCAGGGAAAAAGCTTGGCAATTATAGGGCAGAGTGCTGAGTTCGACGGGTATACTGACAGTTCCGTTAGATGGGATTTAATTATGCAGCAAAAAGTTTATAAACAAATTGCAATTTATGTTGATGTAAACAACTTGACTAACATTCCGGATAAGTCCTTTTTAGGCAGCGAAATGTTTCCTACAAGTATTCAATATTACGGCTGGACCGCTGATATGGGAGTTAAATATAAGTTTTAAAATGATTAGCTTAATAAATAATAGGAGGCTTAATGGAAAATTCCAAAATATTTTTAAAAAAATTTTTAGGAGTGATTTTTTTGCTGTTCATTTTGCCGGGAACGAATTATTCACAAACATATATTGATGTAGCACCCGGTTTTGGTACCCTTAATGATGCAGTAGCAAACAACACAAATCCGGATGCAATTTTCAGGCTTCAAAGAGGGGATACTGCAATTTATCTTCTTAATGGTGCAATTAGTAATACAATTCCGCTTCATATTGAAGCTGCAGAAGGCAGCGGTGCAATTCCTAAGCTGATTCCCGGTGTCGGTTCAAGCGGTTCTTCAGATAAACCTTTTAAAATAAAATCGGATCTGTATTTAAAAAATGTTTATGTAACCGGTATGGACGCAGCCGGTGCAATGCTAACACAAATAATCCGCGATATGGCAGACGGAATAAAAATATATGCCGATAGCTGTTTCTTTGAAAACTCTGCCCAATCTTTTATAAGAACAGATAATCAAATGGCAGATATTCATATTACAAATTCAATTATTAGAAATTGCCTTGGAGATTATGCAAACGGCAGGGGCATAGACGACAGGGGAAATAACATGGATACGCTGTATCTTGAGAACAACACTTTCTATAACCTAAGTTCTCGTGTACTTAGGGACGGCGGAGGCTGGATTAACTATGTGTATGTAAATCATAATACGTTTGTTGATTTAGGTAAATATATTATGGCAATAGGGGAATGTCCTACTGTTGTATTTACAAACAATTTGGCAATCAACTGCGGGTTTACCGGGCACAACCAGTCATCTACCGGAGCTTTATTAAATTTAAATTCACTAACCTCTGCAGTCTTCGATGGAAGGAAGCAATCCGTTGAAGCGCATAATAATAATTTCGCTTCTGATCCCTCGTTAGCAAACTATTATCCCGATACGGTAACGGTTCTTCCGGTCTTTAACGAGCAAATGCTGGCGGCAATGGATTCTTCGGGCTTCGATACAACTAATTTTTCCGAACTTGTAAAATTTAAAACAGAATTGCCTGCTGTTGATACTATAATAACCGGGTATTGGGCTGCGGGAGGAAACGATGCCTATGCAGCTATCGGTTTACAGGTAACAGGCAATTATGATTTCTCATACCCAACAAATACGAAATCTTATACCGGCGGCTCTGACGGCAAGCCTGTGGGGGCATTAACATGGTTTCCCAATATATCGGGTATAAAAGATAAACCCAAAGGAAATTTATTAAAAAATTATTCATTACTTCAAAACTATCCCAATCCTTTCAATCCGGAAACAATGATTGAATACACAATCCCCAAACAAACGCATGTAAAGCTGGTAGTTTATAATTTATTAGGACAGGCAGTAAATGTATTGATAAATAATGTACAATCATCCGGTCTGCATGTTGTAAGCTGGAACGGAACAAATAATGCAGGTCAAAAAGTTCCAAGCGGAATATATTTATACAAATTAAGTGCTGAAAAATATTCGTATGTAAAGAAAATGATATTACTCAAATAATCTTAATTAACAAATAAAATTCAAAGGAGGAATCAATGACAAAATTTTTATCGGCAGCTTTTACTGTTCTTATGCTAGTTATAATTGGTGCATCAAATTTATTTGCACAGGCACCAACTCCTTCATTAGGAGATTTTGGCTCAGTTACTTCGGGTAATTGGAGTGAACCCAATACCTGGATGCTATGGAGTTCCAAGGGAGCTTTCGACAGTACAACTACAGGTACACCTTCTTCAAGTTATTCGGTGTTTATTACGACAGGTACAACTGTTACATATGATTTCCCGGGAGTTTCATCTGCAAATTGTAAAAACCTTATTATACAATCAGGAGCAACTTTACAATCTAACCAAACTCTGCCCGATGGCACATTGAATGCCCTAAAAATTAGAGGCGGAACGGTTTGGGTTGATGGGAATCTCGGTAAAGATGCTTCGGATGCTTTTCTTCTTGAAACAAGATATGACGGTACCATAACTTTGGAAGGAAGCGGAAATATAAACATTGCCCAGCTAAGGCCGAACTCAAGCCAGTCGGGCACATTAGATTTTGTCTTTGCAACTAATGCAAATATTAATTATGCCGGCTCGGACGGCAACGGGGGAGCCGGTATTTACACAACGCGGGGAAATCAGAACTATGCAATCTTTACTATTAATTCGGGAGTTACTGTAAAATTTCGTGCCAATAGCTACATTCAAATAAGTACAAATTCTTCAATTTCCGGTAAGATGAATACAACATTAAATGTTAACGGTACTCTTAATATGCCTGCTTCCAGTTTAATATTTGCCGATAGTGCCGGGTATACTTGTGCGGTAAATGTCGGAGGTACGGGCAAATTAAATATTGGAAAAAATTTAATTCCTTATATAGCTACTGTTGATAATGATGCCGTAATTGCATCAATTAATGTTGCTGCAGGAGGAGAATTAAATATATTAAACGGCGGGACTGCTGATTTCACAAATCCAAATTCCAAAGTTACCGGTTCTGGTGCATTTAATTTGCAAGCCGGCGGAAATATTAATATTGGCGCTGGCGCAGGATTAGATGCCACATCCGGTCCGGTTCAAACTACTACTTCAGTATTTGATACGGCAGCTAACTTTAACTATGTAGGTAACGGAATACAAAAATGCGGTGCACTTTTACCGGATATTGTTAACAATCTAACAGTCGGAAAAAGTTCCATAGATTCGGTTACTAAGTCCTTAAAAATTTACGGAGAATTACTAATTGACGGTAAGCTTATTAATACAGGCGGAATAATAAGCAACGGTACTGCAGTGGTTAACGGGACTTATCAGCATAATAATACCGGAAGTATTCCGAAAGCTACGTGGAATACCGGTTCAACTTGTCTGTTCACTGCTTTTACAACCGGGACGTCAGGTTATGGAAACGGAGATCAAACTTTTTACAATGTTAAAGTAGACTTTCCAAATTGCCTCGGTGCAGCAAGGCTTGGTCTAGACGGAGCTACGATAAACGGAGATTTAACTATTCATAATACAAATGATCCTGCCGGCAGCGCAAACAATTATGTTGCTTTGTTTACTAAGAAAGGCACTTCACCTGTTACGGTAATGGGCAATTTGAATATAGACAGTTCTGCGGCAGATATGTCTATTGGAACCGGTTCCGGTAATTATAATCAAAGCTTGATTGTACATGGAAATGTAACCTCAAACGGAGTATTATATCTAAATGGCAGCGGAGTTCAAAATACATTAAAAGTTTATGGTAACCTTACAATTAATAACACAGTTGGAAATTCTTTCCGGGGGCATTCAAATTCAGATTGGCCGGATTCCGTAATATTTGCCGGTAATGGTATTCAAACATTTATTAAACCGACGGGTCTTACTAATTTAGATAATCTTAGGTTCAGGGTTTTAAGCGGTTCTACACTTTTATTGAATGATACAACTGTTGTTACAATAACCGGCAGTTCGCCGGGTTCATTTACTTTAGACCCCGGTGCAACTCTTATATGCGGCAATACAAAAGGTCTTAACGGAAGTTTAACAGGCTTGGCGCCGGAATTAAGTAACGGTGCAAATTATGTATTTAACGGAAGCGCAGCTCAGGCAACCGGTACTTTATTGCCGGACACTGTTAAAAACCTTACTTTCGATAATGCATTTGCAGATACATTATCAAACGGAGTTACAGTAACAGGAGAAGCTACAATTAAATCCGGTGCTTCTGTTGTTGAATCTTCCGGTAAGTATATTATTGGAACAGCAACTACAACTCAAACAGTCGGTACTGATGCAAATCCAAATATAGGAGGATTGGGAGTTGGCGTTAATTCAGGTACGGATAATTTAGGCGATGTAACCATATTACGTACTACAGGTCCGTCTGGAGCCATAACAGTTGGCGGAATGGTAAGCATAAACAGAAGCTGGACAATTTCCGAATCCGGTTCAGCTCCGGCGGCAGGAAGAGATTTAACTTTAACATGGGATTCCGGTGACGATAACGGATTAGACATGACTAAGGCCGTTGTATGGAAGAATGACGGTTCCGGTTGGAGTTCGGCTACCAATCTTGCCGGAACAAATGCATCCGGTTCCGGCCGTATGAGATCTATTACAGTTAACGGTGTTACTTCATTTTCAAAGTGGACTGTAAGCGATGCTGCCAATCCTCTTCCTGTTGAACTAAGTTCGTTTACCGGAATTGCCGGTAAAGAAGGCGTTGAATTGAAATGGACTACCGCATCCGAGTTAAACAATCTGGGTTGGGATGTTGAACGGACTTCGACTACGTCCAGTCAGGACTGGATTATAATTGGATCTGTAAAAGGAAGCGGTACATCAACATCATTAAAGCAGTATTCGTTTTTAGATAAGGATGCATTGAACGGAAGCTTTCAATACAGGCTTAAACAAAAAGATATCGACGGAACTTTTAAGTATTCAAAGATAGTTGAAGTTAAGAATAATGTTGTGTTAAGCTATAAGCTGGGTAACTACCCCAACCCGTTCAATCCTTCAACTAAAATTGCATTTGAAATACCTGCAAGCGGTATGGTTAACATAACGGTTTACAATATGCTTGGCGAAAAAGTTGCAACCATTGTTAATGAAAGAATGGAATCGGGCGATCATGAAATAATCTTTAATGCATCTAAGCTTGCCAGCGGAATGTATATTTACAGATTAACTGCGGGCAGCAATGTAATTGCTAAAAAGATGCTTTTATTGAAATAAAAGCCCATCCCCTGGTTCCCTTTCCTTTTGGAAGGGGAACTTGGGGGTTATTTGAAGTCCGGTAATTTTAAGTCCATTTTTATAAATGATGAATAATTTTTAGCAATGTGGAACTTAACAAAATGACTTGCGAGTTATTTTGTTAACTTAAGAATAAAAAACGTAGAGGATATAATGCCGACAGGAATAGACTATAGAGACCCTGCACCTTTGTATGAGCAAATAGAAAAAGATATAAAGAAGCAAATAGATGACGGATTATTATTACCCGGAAGCCTTGTGGGTTCACAACATGAACTAAGTAAAAAATATGATGTTAGCCCTATTACTATTAAGAAGGCTCTGTCGGATCTTGTAAACGAAGGCGTCTTATACACAAGAATAGGAAAAGGAACTTATGTATCCGAAAAACAGAAAAGGAAGCTGGATTTATCCAAGCACAAAACCATCGGCCTTGTTTTACAGGATATTAACCATCCGTTTTTTTCGATGATTGTTCAAAGTGTTGAAGCCCGTGCATATGAACTTGGGTATAATCTTTTATTGTCTGGTTCAGCAAATAAAATTGAAAAAGAAGAAAGCCAGATTTTACACTTTAGAGAACTTGGCGTAGACGGACTTGTTATTGCTTCTCTGTCTCTTCAATATAAAGCAACAGACTATATACAAAAAATTCACGATGAAAATTTTCCTTACATAATGGTTTCTTATTTGCACGATCCGGATTACTGGTATATAGGAACCGACCAGGAAGCAGGGGGATTTATGGCTACCGAGCATTTAATTAAGCTCGGTTATAAATCAATAGGATATTTGCATGTAGAAAAAGAAAATCTTTTAAGTGAAGTTAGGAAGAACGGGTATTACAGGGCACTTACAGAATATGATATTCCGTTCGATTCCAAGCTTATTTATTACTTGAATAAAGATAAGTACGATATTAAATCGGATAGATTCCAGGTAGGATATCAGTTCGGGAAAGAATTCAAAAATCTAGATAAGAAACCTGATGCGTTATTTGTATACAGCGACCTGGTAGCATTAGGAATAGAACAAGCCGCAGTCGAAGAAGGGATTCAAATTCCGGATGATGTTGCGCTTGTCGGATTTGATGATATTCGGATAGCAAGATATACATCTGTTCCGTTAACTACGGTCCATCAACCGGCAGAGGCTATTGGCAGGACGGCTGTTGATATAATTCAAAAAAGAATTGACGGCAGTGATATAGGCAATAGAACCATACTAAAGCCTAGGCTTGTTGTTCGAGATTCATGCGGCGCAAAAAAGAGGGCGGAAAACAACCTATCTTTTAGCAGCCTGGAAAAATAATAATAGAAAATAATACATCATTGAAAGCGAAGTATGTTGTATCCAATACAAAATATGTATAGAAGTATAGTGGACTTGTCCGGTTTATGGAAATTTAAAATCGATCCTAAAAAAGCCGGTGAGAAGGAAGGCTGGTTTAACGGCTTTGATTCCGAGTATGATATTGCCGTTCCGGGAAGCTGGAACGAACAGTTGGAAGAAGCCGGTCTTTTACATTACATTGGTAATGCCTGGTATTCAAAAAAAATTTTTATCCCGATTGAATTCCAATCCAAAAAAATATTTTTGCGTATAGGTTCCGCTGATTATTCTTCCAAAGTGTGGATTAATGGAAAATATGCCGGTGAAAACAAACTGGGTTTTCTTCCCTTTGAATTTGAGATTACAAATTTGATCCCGGCCGGAGTTGAAGCCGAAATTACCGTACTTGTAAACAACGAACTTAATAACGAAACTCTTCCGCAAGGCATTACACTTGCACAATATTCAGAAGAAAACAGACTGCGCGAAGAAACTTATCCTCCTGCTCGGTTTGACTTTTGTCCTTTCGGCGGAATTCACAGGACAGTTCAAATTATTGCTTTACCTGCTAGTTACATAAAAAAGGTTAAGATAGATACAAAAGTAATCTCGAATATCAAAGGCTCTTTGAAAATCTCAGTTGAAACTACCGGGTTAAAAAATGCTTCGGTTATTTATTCGTTAAGCAATCACAAACACCACATAACAAGAAAAACAGAATTAGAAAATAATGTTGCGGAATGCCTCATTGAAATTAATAACTGTGAATTTTGGTCGCTTGAAAATCCGTTTTTATACAATTTGAAAATTCATTTAATCCGTGATGAAAAAATAGTAGATGAATATACAATTCCGGTAGGAATACGTGAAGTGAAAATTGAAAACGGTGAACTTCATTTAAACAATAAGAAAATTTATCTAAAAGGTTTCGGGAAACATGAAGATTTTTCTATAATAGGGAAAGGAATTTTCCTGCCGGTAATGGTAAAGGATTTTCAACTGCTTAAATGGTCAAATGCAAATTCATTCAGAACTTCCCATTATCCGTATGCGGAAGAGATAATGTTTTACGCCGATAAAAAAGGTATTTTAATTATTGATGAAGTACCGGCCGTAAGCCTTGATATTAGACATGCTAATGAAAACACGCTTAATAATCATAAAGAATTTGTAAGAAGGCTAATTGAAAGGGACCAAAATCATCCATCTGTAATTATGTGGGCATTGGGTAACGAACCGAACTTAGTAGGCGCAGAAAGCTACTATGACGGCTCCGGCAAGAAATATTGGAAAGAAGTTTTCGGCTATGCCCGCAGTCTTGATTCTTCAAGAC
>JBJKQP010000288.1:0-25068 GCA_046705105.1 Ignavibacteriaceae bacterium
CTTCAAGAAATGAAGAATATTCTATGAGATTAATAATTCCCTTTTTCACTATATTTTAATTAAAATTTTTGATATGGAAGCATCATTTTATTTTCACAATCACCATTGTCATGTCGTCGTTTTGCTCGGCTTTTCCTCTAAAGATTTTTACTTCACTCCAGATATCGTTCATTATATCGCTTGCAGTACTTTTGGTTTTGCCTTTTAATAAACCGGAGAGTTTTTCTTCGCCGAACAAATCCAATTTTTCATTCATTGCTTCCGTAATTCCGTCGGAAAAGAAGGCAAAGATTTGACCGTGTTTAAGTGTTACTTCTTCTTCAATTAAAGTTTTTTCAAATATAATTCCTTTTTCCAGGCCAACGCCGATGCCCTGCGTTCTGTAAGAATTTACCGAGCCGTTATCGGCAGTTAAAACCGGCATGTGGCCTGCACGGCAAAACGTAACTTTATTCTTTTGGGTATCGAATAAGGCAAGTGTAATGGTAACGAAGGAATTCCTATCGATGGATGCATAAAATTTTTGGTTTATTTCCGTCAATATTTCTTTGGGAGATTTATTCTCCGAACATGCAAGCTGAATCATTGTCTGGAGTTTGGTCATGTATAAAGATGCAGCCAAACCTTTGCCGGAAACATCGCCGACAACCACAAAAATTTTGGAATCGGAAACCTCTATTAAATCGTAATAATCTCCGCCGACCTGCATAGCCGGAATCATTTCTCCGCAAATATCCAGTCCCTTTATAAACGGAAGGCATTTGGGCAGCAGCCCCTGCTGAATTCGTCTTGCTAAAGAAAGATCCCTTTCCATTTTTAATTTTTCCGCTTCCGACTCATACAGCCGTGCATTTTCAATTGATACGGCAGCTTGATTTGCCGCAGCAGAAAGAAGTTCAATATCTTTACCGCCGAACTGGGAACCCGAATGCTTTAGTCCGAACATCAAAATTCCGATAACTTTTGATTTAATAATCATCGGAATAACGGTATAAAATTCCTCTTTAATTAAACGATCCGAAACATCCGGAAATATTTGAGGAAATTCATTCTGTTCGAATACTACATGTTTAAATGTTAACTTTTTTTGTTCGACAACTTCATCAATGTTTCCTTTTTCAATAAGAAGATCGCCGTCATTTATTCCGACACCCCTGACAAGATGAAATGTGTTTTCTTTTTTATCTTTAATTAAGATACCCAGATGATTTATCTTTAATGCTTCAACAAACGTTTTCTGCATAGAATCCAAAATATTATCTAAACCCACCACTGTAGATAAATCGTTTGTAAATTTTACCAGAACTTTTTGATAAGCAAATTGTTCGGGATAAAATTTTGCCGTTAAAAAATCCTGGTATTTATTCTTTGTCGATTGGAATACAACAGCAAATCCGATAAAAATTATTCCAGCAATAATTCCCTGGAATTCGGTTCCGATTGCTTCGCTTATGCTTTGTCCTAAAATATATATTACGAAGAAATAAATTGCCGCTAAGCCGACAGTTGCCGTGCCGTACAATAAAGTATTTTTAATTACAACGCTTACATCCATTAATTGATATTTAAAAATAGAGTAGGCAAATGCAATAGGAATTAAAATAATTAAGATAATAGGTGTATAATATTCCGGTGCGTTATATAAGTTATCCGATATGGCAGGCGCAATACGCGATGTATATATAATGGCAGCAAAAGCAATTATTAAGGCTACAAGAATAATAAATACCGGTTTCTTTTCTTCTCTGGTTTTTAATCTTCTATAATTTATTATTAAAGAAACGAAAGCTACAATTTCAATGGAACTTAAAACATATTGAAGAATTGTTCTTATTGTATTAAAATCGATGAACCTGGCAGGATAGATGAAATTTATTGCATAAGCTATATAGGCCATCACAAATAATACAAGCGGCATTCCTACCAGGCTCCTTTTGATCCATAATTTATCCATAAGTTTGAAAGGCTGGGGGAAGGTCCAGAAAAAAGCAAGGAACAAAAAAGGAAATGAGCATTGTCCAAATAGTCCAATAAATGCAATTGAAGAATAGTACCATTTGTCGGCAAATAGCATTTCAAGAGAAGTGAAGATGGGCATTAGATAAAATGTACCTGAAAGTACGGCAGCTACACCGACTCCGTAAAATAATTTTTGAACTTTACCTGTAGGTTTAGCCATCAAGACTATAAAACCGATAAGCATCTGGATAAGAGCTAAAATTGTATTGGCCAAATCATTAACTCTTACCAGCTTTTTAATATATACTTTCGTATGGATCAGCTTGCCGTCTTTTTTAATTGTATAATCCGCATAGTGACCCGCTTTAACTTTATCAAGTATATTTTGAGCAGCAGTCGGGCTTGGCAGTTTTTGATTGTTTATTTCAACTAATTCATCGCCGTCCCTAATTCCGGCGTTCCATGTAACCCCGCCTACTTTTACGGATTGGAAAATTATTTCCGATTGGTTTTTACTTATTTTTTTAGGTTCCCAAATACATTCGTCATTTGACTGAACACGTACAAATAAAACAAAATAAATTTCAATTACCGCTAATAAAATAAGCAGAGTTGAAATTGCTATGATAAATTTTGATTTATTTTTTAGATAGAAATCCTTCATCTTTTTTATTCAGTCCGTTTATTTTTTATTCATTACAGCAGAGGCATGGCAAAACTTATGGTGAAATAAAACTAATTATTTTCTTTCTAACAAGAAATAAATTCAATTAATTTTCAAAACGACAATAGTCATATCATCCGATTGAACAGCACCTTTAGCAAAATTCTGAACTTCGGATTTTATAGATTGTAAAATATTTTTTGCTGTGGTGCCGGTAAATTTAAGAACCGCAGTTTCCAGTCTTTCATCTGAAAATTCTTCATCAACAATATTTTTAGCTTCCGTTATGCCGTCCGTAAACATAACAATAACATCATCCTTTTTAAGATCGATAGTTTCGGATTTATAAGGCTCAAATGTTTTCATTACGCCAAGAATAATTCCGCCGGCATCCAGCTTGCGTATTTTACCGTTTCTTATAAGCAGCGGATGGTTATGTCCGGCATTCACATATTTAAACTTTTTATTCTTGTTTTCAAAAATAGACCAGAAAAAGGTTATAAATTTACCGTCGGAAGTATTCTCGGAGATAAGATCGTTTATTAGTGCGGTAGCTTCTTCAAGCTGCATTCCCTGCCGGCAGGTCGTCTTTAAGAATGCCTGAAGATTTGCCATTAGCAAAGCAGCCGGAACACCTTTACCGGAAACATCTCCAATTGCCACGCAGAAAGTATTTCCGTCAAGCGGAATTATATCGTAGTAATCTCCTCCGACCTGCTGCGAAGATAAATTCATAACCGCAATATCATAGTTGGTATATTTAGGAATTTCCCTCGGCAGAAGGTTTTGCTGAATTCCTCTCGCCAGTTCAAGCTCTTCTTCCATTTTTTGTTTGGCCAAAGCTTCTTTAAACAACCGCATATTCTCAAGAGAAATTATAGCAAGGCTGCCTATCGAATAAATAAATTCCACATCATGTTCATTATAGCGCTGGTTATTAATTCTTTTTCCTAGTACAATTAAGCCCTTGGTTTTTCCCTGCAACTGCATGGGCACGACTAACTCTATATTTAACGGAATTAGACTTTGATAATTTATTTCAATTTCCTTTTTAGTAAGGGAATTATCAAGCGAAGAGAAATCAAATTTCTTTAATGAGGAAATTAATTCTTCTTCAGGGAATTTTGATTCTAAGATTTTTATATCGTGATTGTTAAAAGTTAAAACAGCAAATTTGGAAACAAGAAATTGACCGATAACGGAGTAGACAAGCAGCTTTGCAACCCTTGTTGATTCGGAAAAAAGTCCGAATTCTTTGCTTAATTCAAACAGTGAATTTAAACGCTGAACTCTGGAATCCAGCATTCTGTTTACGACTTTAAGCTCGTTAATTACCATCGAATTTTGTATTGCGGACGCCGAAATGTTAAGAATGGTTCGTAAGAATTCTATATCATCATCCGTAAATTCAGTTTTATTCAGCTTTTCTCCAAGACAAATTAATCCCAGACAATCATCCGAAGAACTGATTTTTTCTGCAGCAACAAGCTTGTTCTCTTTTATATATTTGTTGAACGCCTCATCGTCCTTAAATTTATTCCCTGCTGCTATGGGAGGAAAATTATTTTGCATTTCCGTAGAAATCCCTTTGGACGATTTTAATATAAATTTCCCATCTGTATTTAAAGCAATTAAGCCCTTTGTTGCAAGGAACTTTCCCATGCAAGTTAAAAGTACATTGCTTAGAATAAAATCCAGGTCTAGACTGCTGTTTATTATTCTGCTGAACTCAACAAGAGCGGTTAAGTTTCGCTTAACCCTAATATTCTCGGAGTCATTCATTATTAATTAGATATATTTAAATTTTTAGAAAGTAGTACCTGATTGTATTTGCCCGGTATAGAAACGTATTTTACTTCATCCATAAGGGATTTCATTAAATACATGCCAAGACCGCCTATTCTATGCTGGCGGTAGTATTTTTGGAGATCGGGATCGGGAATAGATTCCGGTTGGAACGGAGTACCGTAGTCCACTATTAACACGGTAAATTTTTTATTCGAATATTTCAGCTTAACTGTAATTTCACCTTCCGGATAAGAGTTGTAAGCATGCTTAATTATATTCGTCGAAGCTTCGTCTACGGCAAGAATAATATTATCAATCACTTCGGCAGGAATGCTTACTTCCGCAGCAGCACTGTAAACAAAATCTCTTATATATGAAAGATTGTCGGTCCTGCTTTTAACGACTAATTCTTTTTCTTTTATTTTTTTATTATTGTTTTTCAAGTTAATTAGCTTCTTTGAATTTGTTTATTGCTTCATCCTCTGTTTTAAATATTTCATAAAGCAGCGGAAAACCCAGCAGATCGAAAATATTAAAGACTTTATCGCTCATTGAAGAGAGCTTAATGTCTCCTTTGTTTTCTCTAATTTTTTCTATAAAAGCCATAAATACACCCAGACCGGCGCTGCTTATATAGGCAAGGTCTTTAAAGTTTACAACAATCGAATATTTTTCCTTGCCGATTAAATTGGAAAAGGTATTTTCCAAAATAGGTGCTGTATGAGCATCCAAATATCCTTTTAAATAAATAACATTTACATCACCTGCGTCTTTAACCAAGGTGTTGAAATCTGCCATCCTTTAACTCCGTTCCGTCTAAGCCCGGCACTTTACCGCCATAGACATTTTTTAATTTTTGTTTCCATTTCAATATAACCAACGTGATATCATCATGTTGTGAGTTATTTTGTGCAAATTGAGAGACCTCACTTATAACCTTAGCGGATATCTCATCTGCACTTTTATTACAGCTTTCCAAAAGTACTTTTTCAAATTGTTCCGAACCGAAATCTTCCAGCTTAGAATTTTTTGCTTCCGTAATTCCGTCCGTGTAAAGAACAAGAATATCATTATCTTCTAATTTAATAATTTTTTCATCAAGACTTTCGGAAAAATTCGGCCCGAATTCCAATCCCAGGCCCATACCCGACGGGCGAAGACTTTCCGCTTTATTATTTCTTATTAATAAAACCGGACAGTGCCCTGCTCTTGCCATGGAAAGCGTATCTTCTTCCAGGTTTATAACTCCGTATGCAGCACTAACAAAATTTTTTCTATCCAATGTCCTTTCCAGAATTTCGTTTGCTTTAATTAAAATATCTTTCGGCTTTTCAATTGTTTTTGAAAGCGATTCGAATATGCCTTTTATTTCCGCCATAATAAATGCTGCCGAAATTCCTTTACCGGAAACATCCGCAATTACAAAGCCGAACTTTTCTTTGCTTATTTCAAAAAAATCATAGTAATCTCCGCCTACTTCAAAAGCCGGTATAAAGAGTGAAGAAATGTTTAACTTATCGTAGCGCGGATTTTCCAAAGGCAGAATTTTTCTTTGAATCTCGCGTGCAACATCAAGTTCTTTTTCCATCCTTTCTTTTTCAATTGATTCTTCAAGCAGCTTTGAATTTTCTATTGCAACGGAAGCATATTCGGAAAACGAATGCATGGCACTTTTATCTTCTTCGTCAAAGACATAATCTATTTTGGTGGAAGCGATTAGATACCCCTTAAGTTCCTCATGTGTCCTTAAAGGCTCACCGGCAATAGAATAAAAATTTTCACTTAGAGGAGGTTTGTTTTTAATATTTTTCAGATTTATAAAAAAAGCTTTCTCTTTTTCATTATATGAATTTTTCTTAAATATTAATTCGGTTAATAAATTTGAATCATAATATCCGATACCTTTCATAGCAATGGGTTTAAATTCACCGTTTTCTTTCCATGCAATCCATGCAGCCTGGGCGCTGCATACTTTGGTGGTTATATCCGTAACCGACTCGGCAAGTTCCTCAAAATCAGTTGATTGTGTTATTAGCTTGCTGAAGTATTGAAGGAATGTTACTTCCTTTGCTTTTCTATCGAATGCTTCCGCTGTGGGAATATGAAACAAAGTAGTAAAAAATAATACGCTGAAATATATTACACCGTAAATCATCAATATTTTAATAAACTCACTTAACGCAGGTGAAAATGACGAAAGTACTTGAGTATTTGCATTGTCTCCCGAGATTTTAACCAGGTTAACAACAAATAAAATTGATATTAAAACGGAAAGTATTAATAATGCAATTTTTTCTTTCTTAACAATAAATGCAATCCAGGAAATCTTTATTGAGTTGATAAGAATTAAAAGGATTGAGATGATAAAAAAAGTATCTCTTATGTATGTCAGCTCAGGTAAATTTTTAAGCAAAGTGCTTAGGGAAGCAAGGACAAAAAATACAATCATTGTATTAAAATAAGTGCTTACGTTTTTTTTCTGCTTTAAGAAATACAATTCCCTGAATACAAGAAAAATAATTGCAGCGGAAACAAGAATTATATACGAGTAAATAAACGTAACAACATAATCCATTACTCCGTTTGCCTGAACAGAACCGGAAGTAATTTTAACCAATCCGCCCAGTATTTCACCGGATAACACAAATAGGAAAAACAAAACCGCATTAAGAATTCCCAAATTCATTACCAGGGAAAGAGGATTGACAATCCTGGAGTGAATTAAATCCGATAAATAAATTATAAGTGATGCAATCGTAATAACAACAAGTAATTCGCTAAGTATTGAGTAAAGCCAGTAATTCTGCGAATAAAAAAATAATTTATATATAAATAATGCAGCGGTAAATCCTATAAAGGCTTTAAATTTGGTGTTCCCTTTTAGATTTACTTTGGCGATTTCCATAAGTCTTGTTCCCGTAAAAACAATAAATACGAGGCTCCTAAGTTAAAAAATCAAAATAAGTTACAACGTTATTAATGATTTTGATTTTATCAATATGCCTAAATTACGTTAAATATTGATTTTTGTAAAGTATTGTATTATAAACGGAAAAATTCTGGGATGGAGGCTTTAATGTGGTTAATATCTATCTGTTATCCTTTTTCTTTATTCCGTTAGATAAAGAGGCTGTGTGAAAACTATATTTATAGGGCGATTCTCCGCGAATCGCCAAGGTAAATTTTGGAAGTAATCACTACGATTTAAACGAAACAGAGTTTCGTTCTACAATTTTCACACAACCTCTAAATCGAACGGCAATTAAACTTAATTATAATTGAAAATATTATTTAATAAGAAAAATAAAATCAATTGCCGTTTACTTCTAGTCAACGGACGAAAAGCATGGGAATAATTATTTTAAGCAGATTAGTTTATTAAATTTCAATCGGATTCTTTTTAGCTTTTTTAGGTAATTCTTTTTGAAATTGCTTCTGCCATTTTTCCATCTCTTTTCTAAAGCTTTCCATTTCTCTCTGGAACTCCTTCATTTGTTTTTGAAGCTGCTTTTGCTGCGAAAGCTCAGTAGTATCTCCGGAAAAGAGTTTATAAAAAGCATTCAATGAATCCGGGTTAAAGCTAAAATGACCGTGTCTAAATTTATCTTTCAATAAAGAATCCAACTTATGATTCTTAAAGCCGTATGTTGAATCGAATGCAAAAGCTTTAAAGTTAAAATTAAATCCTTTTGAAGAATCTTTATATGAATATTTATAGTTAAAGTTTTTATGCTTTCCGGGGAAGGAAAAATCTTTAAACATGTCGTTCAAACTGTCTAAATGAGAAGAAAAGTTCTTCATATCAGGCAGATGAATCGGAGGTATTATTACATTCGGTATATGAACCCTGCAATAATTGCTGTCGATAAAGACTTTAAAATCTTTTGCACGGGAGGAATCCTTTTTTAATCTTTCGAAATTTTTACCGAAGTAAAATTGAACTCTAAAGTTTTGAAACTGCTTATTCATTTCCTTCATATTCTTATTTAGCTCATCCGTCCACTGCTTCATTTCATCTTTATAGCGGTCTTTATCAAACTTATATGGTTCCGAAAATATTGAATCCGGAGTGAGGAAAATATATTTGTTACTCCTGGAAGCTTTTACCCTGTTGACCATTTGAGCAACATTTTTACTATTATAAAAATTCTCAAACTCCCTCGGCAGCACCCTCTGGTTCTTGTTCTTATTTACTTTAACAACATAGGAAATTAAATCTGCGGCAAGGGCTTTGTTAAAATTCCATATATCGGGATTTATAGCAACCGTATTTTTTTCATTAACAAGTACCTGGGACTGCAAATTGTCTGCATAGGAAGTTAGAATAGAATCTACATGGTGCTCCTGTTTGCTGTTCAGATTAAAATCCTTAACAAATTTTTTGAGGTTATCCTGATTATACGCAGCGCTTGCATTCTTTATTTCAAAGTAATTATTACCGTTTCTGTCCGAACTAAACTGCAGGTACTGCTGCTTTTGATTATCAAGCGGAAGCTGATGATAAAATGCAAAATTAAAAATATCTTCGTTTGTAAGATCTGCTGTGTATAACAGCGGTTTTAAATTTTGTGTATAGAAGGAGGCAATATTGGATTTTTGCTGATTAACCAAATTGTCTATAACTTTAGGATTATATTTTAAAGTTACCATTACTACAAGGCTGAGAGCAATTATTCCGAAAACAGGAGATAATTTGCCCAGCTTGGAATACCATGGTTTTTTAATTCTCATAGCAGCAGCAAGGCGCGTTTCAAAAAAAGGATTTTCTTCAACTTCCTTTACCGAGGATAAAGTAAGCTGCTTTAACCTCTTTAATTCTTCCAACTTTTCCCTAAGCTCTTTGGAAGACTTTAACTCCTCTTCTAACTTTTTTATTTCGGCATCGGAAAGCTCATTATCAATATAGGCCGAAAGCATTTCATATTTCTTGTATAAATTTTTCATCACATTAACTCCTTCTCGTAAGGCTTTAGGATGTTTCTTAAACCTTCCCTTGCCCTAAAAATACGAGACTTTACAGTGCCGATTTCACATTGAACCGACTCTGCAATTTCCTGGTAGCTTAATCCTTCAATATCTTTTAATAATAACGGTACTCTTAATTTATCAGGTAATTTTGCAATAGCCTTTTGGACAATTTCTTTTATATCAGAACTATCATGCGAAGAAGTATAACCTAACTCTTCTTCAGAATCTTTTATAGGAGAGAAAATATTTCTTATTTTCATTTTCCTAAGGTGATCCTTACATTTATTTACGGTTATTCTATACAGCCAGGTCGTAAATTGAGATTCAAAACGAAAATTCTGCAGGTTTTTATAAACGGTTAAAAATACTTCCTGTGCTATATCATCAACCATATCCCGGTTGCCCAGGGTTAGGTAAATAATATTTCTAACTTTTTCCTTATGCCGCTGAACAAGTGTGTTAAAAGTATATTGATCACCTTCAATAAATCTTTTGATCAGCGAAAAATCGTCATCTAAATTTAATATCTGCGGCTGCTGCAATTCTTTCTTCGTTTTTTTTAATTTCATGATTTTAGACGCACTTTTATTATGTTTGTTCCCTAAAAATAAGAAGTATAAGCCAAAAATAAACTAGCTAATTCAGTGGCTTGTATTGATATTTTCACATTTATGGTATAGCTTTGAAACCGAGAAAATTCTTGATATACAATAAGATAAATTTGAATAATCAAAATATAATTTAGGAAATGATATAAATTCCAATATTATTATTTTCGAACTGCTTCCTATTGCATAAATTACAGCAACTAATTAAATTAAAAATAAACTTTAAGGAGTTATTCATGAAAACCAAGGTCAATGAACAGTATAATGCCGTTGTAATAGAACTAAAAGGAAATGTTATGGGCGGAGACGACACTAAGGAATTTAACGGACTTCTTCACAAATATCTGGAAGAGGATAAAAAGAACATTGTTGTTGATTTATCTGACGTTAAATTTATGAATAGCTCGGGACTAGGTATGTTAATCGGCGGTCTTACTACTATGAAAAAAGGGAACGGAAATTTAAAACTAGCACGAACAACTGAAAAAATTGAAAGTCTGCTGGTTATTACAAAATTAATTACAATTTTCGAATCGTTCGATACGGTAGAAGAAGCCGTTAAAAGTTTCGATAAGTAGATATTCCTTAGCCGGTTGGCTTAAATTTTTTATGATTTTTAATTAACCTTTTTTTGCCGGCAATTTATTATTATTTTTTAATTAGTTTTACGAAACTCCGGGTTTCCAGATTCGGAGTTTTTATTTTGCTTTTTAACAACCATATAAAGAAAATTTATTCGAGGAATTATAAATGAGCGTAACAGTACTCGTGGGGAGCCAATGGGGGGACGAAGGTAAAGGAAAAATTGTTGATATCTTAAGTGAAAATTACGACATAGTAACCAGATACCAGGGCGGAGCTAATGCAGGTCATACGGTTAGAATAGGCGATAAACAATTTATACTGCATTTAATACCTTCCGGTATTTTAAGAGATGGAGTAGTTTGTGTTATAGGCAACGGTGTTGTAATAGATCCTTCTGCACTGTTGGAGGAAATTGAATTGCTTAAGAAAAATAATTTTGATGTTGAAGGCAGGCTTTTTATTAGTCATAATGCACATCTAATTATGCCGTATCATAAACTTTTGGATTCAATTAACGAAAGCGGCGGAAATAAAATAGGCACAACCGGACGCGGGATTGGTCCTTGCTATATTGATAAATATGCGAGGAAAGGAATTAAGATTGTTGATCTTCTAAATAGAAAAGCACTGGAAGAAAAAATAAGAGCAAATTTGAAGGAAAAAAATAACCTGCTTAAAAAAGTTTATGAGCACGAAGAACTTGACGTAGAAGAAATAATTAAACAGTATGTTGAATTCGATAAAATTATTGACAAATATGTAAAAGATGTTCCGTCTTTCCTGAACAACGCAATAGCTGAGGGCAAATCTGTTTTATTAGAAGGCGCACAGGGTGCATTGCTTGATGTCGATCACGGCACATATCCTTATGTTACTTCTTCCAGCCCTACATCCGGCGGTGCTTGTACAGGTACCGGTATTCCGCCGACTAAAATCGATTCCGTTATAGGTATTGTTAAGGCATATACTACAAGAGTAGGCTACGGACCTTTCCCTACGGAATTATTGGATGATGAAGGAGAAAACCTTAGAAAAATCGGAGCCGAATACGGGGCCACTACCGGCAGGCCAAGAAGGTGCGGCTGGTTTGATGCATTTCTAGTCGGCTATTCGGCTATGATAAACGGTATAGATTCTGTTGCCGTTACCAAGCTAGATGTTCTGGGCGGCTTTGACGAAATAAAAGTTTGTGTGGGTTATGAATTAAACGGTAAGCAAATAAAATCTTTTCCAACGGATGTTGAAAGGCTTTCCAAAGTGAATCCTATTTATGAAACACTACCCGGCTGGAAAAGTGACATTTCAGACTGTTTATCTTATTCGGAATTACCTGAAAACACAAAAAGTTATCTGAATTTTATTGCGAAAAAATCGGGAATTAAAATTAAAATAATTTCGGTAGGACCAAAACGTCAACAAACATTCTTCATATAATAACATTGCATTTACACCGTTAGGGAATTTTAAAAGGAACAATACCAATGAAAATGTCCGGTGGGCCTGCATCGTTAAATTTTAAAATTGCTCTTCTTTTAATAGCAATTATAATTGCAGGCGGAACCCTCATCTATACACAAAGCGTGGTTCAAAAACTGCAGGAAAAAGAGAGACAAATTGTAGAGCTTTACGCAAAAGGTATTGAATATGTGGCAAATACTTCCGGTACGGATGCAGATATTACTTTCCTATTCGAAAATATTCTTAAGCCGATTGATTTTCCGTTAATTAACAGCGGGCCAAACGATAGTGTTAGCATTGGCAATAAATCCGATATTACCAATGTAAGAAACATTCCTTACGATACTACTCAAACCAAAGAACAACTGGAAAAGTTTTTCCGTGAAAAAATTATAGAAATGGATAAGCTGCATAAACCTATTTATGTAACTTATAAAGACAGCGTAATTCTGCAAAAAATTCATTACGGTGATTCACCGTCTATCAACCAATTAAAATATTACCCCTACCTGCAAATTCTAATTGCCGGACTTTTTATTATCCTCGGTTATATCGGCTTTAGTAATATTAAAAAGAATGAGCAGAGTAATATATGGGTGGGTATGGCTAAAGAAACGGCACACCAATTCGGGACTCCTATATCCAGTTTAATGGGCTGGCTGGAAATGCTAAAATTACATTATAACGATCCGGATAAAGTACTTGATATTTCGGAAGAAATAGATAACGACGTGGAAAAATTAAACAAAATAACGTACAGGTTTTCCAAAATAGGAGCCAAACCCGAATTAAAAACCCGTCCTGTTTACGAAGAAATAGAAAAGATAATTGATTATTACCAGAGACGTCTGCCCCAAAGCGGAAGAAATATTGACCTTACCATTGAAGGTGATAAGGAAGTATGCGCTGCAGTTAATTCCGAGCTTTTCGGATGGGTTATAGAAAATCTTATTAAAAATTCACTTGATGCAATTGACCAAAAAGAGGGAAAGATTACAATTATTGTTAAAGCTACAAGAAAAAATGCAGATATTGAAGTAACCGACAGCGGTAAGGGAATAGACCTAAATAGAAGAAAGGATGTATTTAGACCTGGTTACAGTACTAAAAGAAGGGGTTGGGGACTCGGCTTAAGTTTGTCCAAAAGAATAATTGAAACGTACCATCAGGGTAAAATATTCGTTAAGACCTCTGCGCCCGGTGAAGGAACTACATTCAAAATTTTACTTAAAAGAGTTGGTTAATATAATTGATGTATTTTGTAACATGTAAAATGGTTTATTGAATTTGGAGTATGAAAAAATGACCATATTCCATTTTCCATACTCCTCCATCTTCCATATAAAGTTAACTCATCTCCAGCATCTTTTCAATCGGTCTTAAAGCTTTAGCCATCGTGGATTCATTCAAAACAATTTCCGGATTTTTATTCTTCATACAAAAGTATAATTTTTCAATTGTATTCAATCGCATGTAAGGACATTCGTTGCATTCGCAATTTTTCTCAGGCGGCGCTGCAATTAAATATTTTCCCGGAGATTGTTTTCTCATTTGATGCAAAATTCCTGGCTCTGTTGCTACAATGTAACTATCGGAATTGTCCTCCATTATAAAATTTAACAGCTTGCTGGTAGAACCGATAAAATCAGCATGCTGCAAAATTATATCTTCGCATTCCGGATGTGCAATTATTTTTGCTTCCGGATATTTTACTTTAAGATCAATTATCTTTCGTTCGCTAAATGTTTCGTGGACAATACATGAACCGTCCCAAAGAAGCATATCTCTGCCGGTTTTCTTTATCAAATATTTACCGAGGTTTCTGTCCGGTGAAAACAAAATCGGCTTGTCTTTAGGTATCTGGTTTATAATCTTTTCGGCATTGCTGGAAGTACAAATAATATCGCTTAATGCCTTAACATCTGCAGTACAATTTATATAAGTAATAGCTATATGCTCCGGATGCTTTTCTCTGAAGGCTTTAAATAAAGGAGCCGGGCAGCTATCTGCCAAAGAGCAACCCGCCTCAAGATCCGGTAATAAGACAAGTTTACCGGGATTTAATATTTTAGCAGTTTCCGCCATAAAATGAACACCTGCAAAAACAATAACCTGTGCGCTTGTTGTCCTCGCTTTTCTTGCCAGTTCCAGGCTGTCTCCAACGAAATCAGCTATATCCTGAATTTCAGATTCTTGATAATAATGAGCCAATATAACTGCGTTTAATTCCTTTTTAAGCCTTATTATTTCTGTTTCGAAATCAACATCCACTTTGGTGTTATAGTCTATCATTTATTTTCTCCGTAAAAATTTCTTATACAAAACTATATTCATCAAACTAATGAAAATTTTATATACTAAAAATACTACTATTTAAGTATTTAATATATTCTGCAAAATAAGTGCTTTTAATCATATTCCGGTTTTTAATCGATTACTGCCGTTGACAGGAGTTTATTTTTATTGCCTGTTAGTTACTCTTAAAAAGATTGAAAATTAATCGGATAATATGGAAAAAAGTAAACTATCGGTAATTTTTACATGTAAAAATTACATATCAATTCACAATGTTAAATTTTCTGTTTGAAAATGCAAAAAATATTTTGGCACATCAATTGATAAGTATAATGTGAAAATAGAAAATAGTTTTAAGCATAACATCCCTCCACAAGAATGTCACTCAAGGCTGCCGGATTTCATTCCCTCAAATCCGGCAGTTCTCCCCTTTAAAGAACAATTTATTTAATACAAATAATTTAAAATCTTATTTGAGCCCTTATTCCTATTCTATTTTACAAGCAATTAAATGTAAAATTAAGATTATTATTAAGTCATCTTACGTAAAACTATTATTTGAATTCTTGAAATGTTGGAATAATGGAGTAAATTCAGAATTCCAATACTGCAATATTCCATTATTCCTAAATCTTTCGTAACAAGAGCCATTAAGATTTTTGATAAGTATATCAAAATAATAAATCTCTCAATTGGCTATTATCAGCCTACTGTATATAATTATTACTCACATTTAATTTTTGATGAATAGAACTTACACATCACTTACCGATAAGCATCTTCAAGTTATCTAATGCTTTAAACACTTTTTTCTTTCCGGCTTCAATATCAAGCAGTATATTACCTAAATCCGATAAAAGTACAAATTTTATCTTCCCGTTCCTGTTTTTCTTATCATGGAGCATAATTTTATAAAGAGTTTCGTTATCTACATTTCTTAAGCTGCTTGGTATTTTTATTTTTAATGGGAGCGATAAAAGTTCATTCAGCCTTTCTTCCGGTAGCAAATTTAACATATTGGATAAATTTAATGCGGCAATAATTCCTGCATTTACAGCAACACCATGTTTAATCTTAAAGTTTAATGCTGTTTCAAAAGCATGTGCAAATGTATGTCCCAGGTTTAATATTTTTCTAAGTCCTGTTTCTTTTTCATCCTTGCTTACAACCGCTGCTTTAATTGAAGCCGAATTAAAAATAGTTTTTTCCAATACTTTGTAATCACAGTTAGAAATATTATTTATATTCTTCTTTAGAAACGAAAAGAAATTTTTATCCGATAGATATGCATACTTTATAATTTCTCCCGCACCGGAAATTAATTCGGCTTTGGGCAAAGTAGATAAAAATTCCGTATCAATAAGAACGAACTTCGGCTGATAGAATGAACCTATCATGTTTTTTTTCTTTTCAAAGTTAATCCCGGTTTTACCGCCGATTGAGCTGTCTACCGCTGCGAGTAACGTTGTGGGTATATGAACCAGTTGAATTCCCCTCATAAAAGTTGCCGCAGCATAACCTGCTAAATCACCTGTAACTCCCCCGCCGACAGCAATTAAAACAGTATCCCGCCCGAAATTATTATTTAGCAGGAAGGAATAAATTTTATTAAGTTCCGTGTAAGATTTAGAACTTTCACCGGGTTTTAATAAATATAATTTATTTTTTTTATGCGTAATTGAATTTAAGAATTTAATTTTTTCAGGATGCAATTTTTCAACATTTCTATCCGCAACTATCAGAATATTTTTACTCAATTTATATCTCTCCAGTAACTCCGGGATTTGCTTATAAACAGAGCTGCCAAGAAAAATAGAATATTCGTTCGAGGTTAAATTTACTTTTATTTTTTTCACTATTACTTTTTTCCTTTTTGTTGAAATTAAATTTTGCGTCGAATTATTTTTGCAATTCTATCTACTATTTTACCGATACTCTCAATATCGGTATCAATAATAATATCTGCCTTTTCATAATAACTTTTTCGCGAATCCAGCATCCGGCTTATTTTTTTGATAAATTCATTTTTTTCAAGGTTCACCGTACCGTTTAGGGTCAGCAGTGGCCTGTCTCGTTTATATCTAAGTCTTAAGTAAACAGATTCCGGAGTAGCTTTTAAGTAAATAAGCTTACCGGTTTCCTTAATCAAGTTAATATTGTTATTATTGGTAACCGTTCCACCGCCGAGTGCAATAATTGCATTATTATGCTTTGTTAATGCGGATAATGTTTCTATTTCAAGTTCCCTGAAAAATTGTTCGCCTTCTTTTTCAAAAATTTCCGGAATTTTCATTCCGGCTTTTTTCTCAATAACTTTATCCAGATCAAAAAAGTCCCAGCCTAGTGTGTTGGCTAAAATTGGTCCTATTGTACTTTTACCGGATCCCATAAATCCGGTTAGATAAATAATTCTATTCATTAAATTCTTAAAAAACTTAGATTAAAATAATAGATTGAAGTGTAAAAATACAAACCTGATTAGATTTTGTTTCAGAAAGCGTATGCCATGCTGATAAGGAATGTTACACCGTCCACGTTTATTTTTGAATCAAACGAACTTTGGGCCAGTTCTAAGGTATTTCCCCGGTAGTTTACAATTTTTCTATTATAAGTATTTGTAACAGAAAATTGCGGATCTCTAAATTTCATTGCTCCGCTTATTATTAAATTATTAGTTAAAAGATAATCCATAGAAATTGAGACCTGAATACCATAAGCAATTTTGGATTCGAAACTTTTTACATCTGCATTTCCGAAGTTTCTAATTTGTGTTCCGTAATAATATGCACCGCCGCCGCCCATTAAAAACTTGAATTTTTCCGTAGAGAAAGGAATTAAATAATAAATTGATAATTCAACCGGGATCATTGTAAATCCGTCCTGAACATTTATTGTAACCGTTTGATTATTTGAAAATACTGTTAAGTTACTGCCCATAGCTGTTTTTCGCATATACTCGGTGCTTAAGCCAAGTATAATATCATCTGTTAATCTATATCTAAAATAAATTCCCAAATCGTAAATATCGGAAAGCGGAAATGACGTGTTCCTTAATATTACATCCGATGAATTCGGGTAAAGATAAATCTTAGCGGAAGAAGTATAAATTCCGCTTACTCCTACTAGAAATGAATTACCGTTGTATTGAGAATATCCTATAGCTGTAAAAAATAATACACAAATAAGTATGTAATATTTTTTTATCATTTTTGTTTCAAAAAAATTTAAAAATTAAAAACCCCCAATCTTTTTTAGACCGGGGGTTAATAATAAGCAAAAATTATATTTTTACAAACCGAAGAATTGGCTCCTATGATCTACAATATCCGCATTCTTCTTAAGGGAGGCAATCCATTCGGAAAAGAAAGAATTTTCCTTTTGCCGCAGCAAATTTGCTCTTATTGTATTTTGCTGAATTTTATAAGCAGAAGTATCAAAAGGTGTTCTTGTAAGTACCTTTATTAAATAATATCCTCTATTACCTTTAAATGGCTGTGAAACCTTATTAACAGGCTCCTTTAACGAATGTTCGACAAAATTAAAATCCGAACCGATCCCGGGAATGGTACTATTGGCACTAAACATACCCGTTACTTTTACAACCGCATGCGGATCCATGGAAACAGCTTTTGATAAATCTTGGCCTACTTTATTTTTAATTTCGCTGGCCTTTTTCAAAGCTGCTTCAAATTTCTTTTCTTTCATTACAAGCGGTTTAATTGAATTTTTTACTTCACTGAAGGGTTTTACACCTTCGTTAATTACACCGGATACCATTGCCACAAGATAACCGCTTGTAGAAGTAATAGGGTCACTTATGTCACCAACACTATTATCAAATGCCCATTTTATTAAATTCTTGCTTATACCTATACCGGGAATATAATATGCATCTTTAGTAAATGCTTCGCTTTCCCTGGCATTATAATCCATTAATTTCGCTTCTTTTTCAAAGCCGTCTTTTTTTGCAATGTATGAAAAATCTTTTGCATTACTTAACAATTGGTCTTTTGTGGAAGAAGAAGCTTTTATAGGATTAACCAGTTCTTCAACTATATATTTTCTGTCATTTCTTCCCGTAACTTTTATAATATGATAACCGTATTGTGTCTTTATAGGCTTTTGAATTTCACCTATCCTGCCGCTGAAAGCAGCTTTTTCGAACGCAGGAACCATTTGCCCCTTGCCGAACCAACCAAGATTTCCTCCGCGCATTGCGCTGCCGGGGTCCTTTGAATATTTCTTTGCCATTTCAGCAAAATTTGCTCCGCCTTTTAATTCGTTATAAATCTTCATTGCTTCTTCTAAATTTTTCTTATCGTTTCCGTATTGGTTTATTAAAATATGCGAAGCCCTAACCATAGTTTCTTTAGAAGGAACAGAACCTATATAATGATATAAGATATAATTTTCACCGGAAAGTACCGGACCAATAACCGAACCCGGTTTGGCATTGAGTATCGAATCGGCAGTACTCCCACGAAAAGCATTTATAGCAAGCGTATCTTTTGAATACGGTTTAGATGAATAAAGGTTAACCAGTTTTTTGAAAGTAACGGTATCCTGTCCCATTTGGCCGGCTATATCTTCTAGGGTTAACTTTACATTTTGTGAATCGGCAGCGGAAGGAACAGTTGGGAATAAAACATATTTTACTTTCCTTTTTGCTTTAATTTCGTAATTGCTAAGATGGTTATTGTAATAGTCTTTTAAATCTGCATCGGATATTTTAATTGAAGCATCCGGAATTTCATTAGTACCTACCAAAACATATTGATCATTCATCTTAATGTTCTGATCGACGAACTGCCTTCTAACTTCTGCATTGCTTATTGTAATAGAAGCCATAAGCATACTTTGAAGTTTTTGGTTTAAAAGATTTTGTTTAACAATTGCTTCCGCCTGCAAAAGAGGTTGGGAATTCTGCGGATTATAAAGAGCACTTATATAACGCTGTCTATCAAATTTACCAGTGGAATCTATAAAATATTTTTTTAGGAATTCAGGAGGATTTTTTCCCAAAATAACACTTCTTATTTCATTATCCGTAACCGTTATACCCAGTTTTTTGATTTCCTGATCAAGAAGAACCCTGGTTACTATATCATTCCAAACTTGATCTCTGAACTGGGAATTTTCGTCAACATCTTTACCAGTTTGCTGTTTTTGCTGCTCCCTTATATTATCCATATCTTTCATAAACTGCTGGTAAGTTATATTAACACCGTTTATGGAACCTATATTGTTCGTCCTAAGCCCGAATATTTCCATAACACTGGAATCCGACAAAACCATGAACAGTACAAAAATAGCTCCGACAGTGATTATAAAAGCCGGTGCAAGACTTCTCATTTTGGCCATCATAGCCATAGCTTATTCTTCTCCACTATTTGAATAAAAATTTCAAGAAGGTAAAGATAGAAACAGCTAACTAAAAAAGCAATGAAATTTGAAATTAACATTACTACTAATCAATATAAAACTTTCAACACAAATTAGTAACTAATATTACGCAATCCCCGGGAGCAATGGAGCAGTGGAGAGATGTAACATCTAAATTTACTCTATTATTCCAATATTTCTCCATGTATTGGTTTTGTGTAAGGCAACTTAGTAAAAAATAGATCCTATTTAATTAATTCATATTCAGAAAAACGAAATTACGGAAATTAACTATGAACGATTACTTAAGAATAACTATCTAAAATAATTTATAAAATTATTTGGCAAAATATTGAAAAGTTGACTTTCTAATACTTCCGCTATATATTTTGAATCAAACTATTTATGAAAGAGGGTAAGAAATGCAAGAAAATAATGACTTTTTAACTTTTGTACCTATTTTCTCCGAGCTGGATGACAATACCTTGGAACAAATATCAAAACTTGGTATTCGAAAAAACTTTGTTAAAGATGCGGTAGTTTTATTTGAACATGAGACGGGCTCGGCACTTTTTGTTATTGCCAGCGGAAAGGTTAAAGTTTCCCGTGTTAGTGATGACGGAAAGGAAGTTATTTTAACAATCTTAGGTGAGTCAGACTTTTTCGGCGAAATGGCTATTCTCGATGGTCTTTCAAGGTCTGCTAATGTTACGGCTATGGAAGACTCGGAACTTTTCATCATCCAAAGGAATGATTTTCTGGCCTTATTAAAGAAGCATCCCGAGATTGCAATTGCCTTACTTCAAGAGCTTACCCAAAGGCTGCGCTCCGCCGACATGAAAATAAAATCGCTTTCACTAAAGGACGCGGAAGGCAAAGTTGCTACAGTTATCCTTCAACTTGCCGATGACATAGGAAAAATTAAACAGGGAACTGTTGAAATTGAAAAGCTTCCCTTCCAGCATGATCTTGCAAACATGGCAGGTACTTCCAGAGAAACTATTTCCAGAACGCTTCATTCATTTGCAAAAAAAGGAATGGTGGAACTGGACGGTTCACGATTAAGAATAATCGATTATGAAAAATTTAAAGAACTTTACAGCTAACAAATTCTAATTTGGATAATGAACGGGAAAGTAGATTTACATACACATACCACTTATTCGGATGGTTTTTACTCTCCCGCAGAGCTTGTCCGTAACGCTAAAGAAGCCGGCATAGAGCTTCTGGGAATTTGCGACCACGATAATATTGCCGGATTTGACGAAGCTGCCGAAGTCGGGAAATCAATAGGAGTGGAAGTTATTCCGGGTCTGGAAATAAGTTCCGATATTAAAGATAAAGAAATTCATATCCTTGCTTATTTCTTTGAACCGGACAATGAAGAACTAGAAAGATACCTTGCTTTTTTTAGAGAAGAGAGGTTAAAGCGGGCAATAAGGATAATAACCAAGTTAAAAACTCTAGGCTTATACTTAGATATTGATGATGTCCTGGCAAAAGCACAAAACTGCGCCGTTGGTAGGCCGCATATTGCGCAGGCTATGCTGGAAAAAGGTTTAATTTCTTCTTACTACGAAGCATTTAACAAATACATTGGCAATAACGGCCCGGCATATGAAAAGAAAGTACATCTTTCTCCGCAAAGCGCATTTAAAATTATTAACGATGCCGGAGGATTAAGTTTTATTGCACATCCGGGCTTTATGCCGGAAACTCTTTTAAAAGAATTAATCACTGCAGGTGTAGATGGAATTGAAGTTGTTCATCCTTCCCATTCACCCAGCATGGTTAGATTTTACCGCGGAATTGTTAACGAATACTTTTTGCTTGAGAGCGGTGGTTCCGATTTTCACGGAGGAAAGAGGGAAGATGAAAAAAATCTCGGTAAATATTATGTGAATCATTCGGTGGTGGATGCTATGAGGCAGCGGCTGCTGAAGAATACGGCGTAGATTCTAAGGTGATCTAACATAATCTCGTTAGTTATATTTTAAATATTTAGATTTAATTTTAGGGAATAAAGATATTAGGTATATTGGCAAAGTTCTCTCATTCTGCCTTATATAGTATCCATAATATCAAATAACTTGTTCCCTATACCTTAACAAAAACTAAAAACAAAAATTTAGATGAATATAATAGAAGGAAATTACAACTGCGGCGATTCTAAATTTGCAATTGTAGTTAGCAGGTTTAACGAATTTATCGGGCAAAAACTCCTGGAAGGTGCTCTAGAATGCCTTAAACAGCATAATTGCCCGGATGATAATATAGATATCATTAAGGTACCGGGAGCATTCGAAATACCTTATGCTGCATCGAAACTAGCTGAATCAAAAAAATATAACGCCATAATATGCCTGGGTGCAGTAATTCGAGGTGCAACTCCGCATTTTGACTACGTTGCGGAAAATGCCAGCAGCGGAATTGCTCA
This sequence comes from Ignavibacteriaceae bacterium, assembly GCA_046705105.1. Classification (GTDB taxonomy): domain Bacteria; phylum Bacteroidota; class Ignavibacteria; order Ignavibacteriales; family Ignavibacteriaceae; genus FEN-1297. The sequence goes on from JBJKQP010000288.1 coordinate 22,145, forward strand.
AGTTGCATTAAAGTACAATATTCCGGTATCTTTCGGTGTTCTTACAACAGATACTGTTGAACAAGCTATAGAAAGAGCGGGAACAAAATCCGGTAACAAAGGCAGAGATGCTGCATTGGCTGCAATTGAAATGGCAGACCTGGCTAAAAAGATTTAACTTCCTTTAAGTAAATTTCTTGGCATGTCTATAAGAAATAATTTAAGTAAAAAACAAAATCTGCTGTTTCCGATTTTAATATTTTTATTTGCCGCTTCCATTTACATGCCGACCTTAAATATTCCGTTTATTAATGATGAAGTATATTTCATAAAAAGGAACGAAGTTAAATCCTTTACACAGTTATATACTTTATTTAATAAAAAGGAATACGACGGTTATTACTATCGTCCTTTGCCGGATATGGTTTCCGGACTGACATTTTTTTTCTTTAAATATAATTACAAAGATTATAGGTTATTTAACCTTCTGCTTCATGCCACTGCGGCTGTTCTAACATACTTTTTTATTCTCTCACTGCTGCAAATTCCCGGTAAAAAAATAATTGCACTGTTTGCAGCTTTATTCTTTGCCGGTTTCCCTATTCACGATTATGCCGTTATCTGGCATACCGATCTTTTCGACAGAATAATGATTTTATTTTACATTGCCGGACTTTTGGCATTTGTTCGTAAAAAATTTTCGGTTACAATTTCCTCGTCTATATTTTTTTTGCTTGCCCTGCTTTCAAAAGAAATGGCCTTCAGCTTTCCTCTTGTAATCGGATTAATTTATTTCTTTTTTGCCGAGCCAAAATTCAACATTAAGAAGGCCTTACTAACTGCCCTTCCCTATTTTATTATTGCAATATTATTTATTCTTGTAAGAATAATTTTGTTCAACAACGATTTATTTACCGCCAAAGATGCACATTCAACACAAAGTGTTTTTGATGCCGTTAAAAATTACTTTCTTTTTACCGGACTGGTAATATTCCCCTTCTTCATTAGAAACGTTCAAAGTTTAATTGCTGCAAATAAATCCTTGACGGTAATTTCAGGAGTTATAATCTTCGGAGGGCTTTTATATGCAATATTTAAATACAAAAGAAAAGACTACATTCTGTTTTTCTTTATTCTCTTTTTTATTTTAACTCTTGCGCCTGCAAGCAGACTTTTATTACGCTGGTATTTATATCTTCCTTCCATAGGTTTTACGGGGGCTTTATCATATTTAATATTTAAGGGATATCCAAAAAAAATCAATCTAAAATTAAGTGCGGCAATTTTGATATTGGCTTTATATTCGGCTGCGCTTTTGCACAAGGAATCCATATGGATCAAATATTCAAACGATTCTGTCGGCATGCTGCATTCGTTCATAAATAAAAATAGAACGGAATTAATAAAAAATAAGGAAGCTGTATTTTTAACTATTCCGGCAAAAATTGATGATATTCCAATCTTTCAGCTTGGTTTTAATTATTTATTCAATTATTATCTTGGAAAAAACGACAGCATTAACGTTGAGTATTTATCAAAAAGCTATTTAAACAATCCTGATGAAAGAATTAATGCAACAGTAAAATCAGGCAAAATATATATGAGTCAAACAGATAACAATTATTTTATACTTTTTCATAACAAAAAAAATATTAAATTTGAACCGTTAAATTTTAAGAACGGCAAAATAGATTCAATTTCAATTAACATATCGGAGGTTAAGAATAAGGTACTTTATACTTTTTCAGACGGGAAGTTTTATAAATTAGAAGGATGGCAATGAAAAAAACAGCAAGTATCTTATTCATTGGTTTATTTACATTTACGCTTAAAGCACAGGTAGCGTCCAACTGGAAAGATTATACCGACATGAAGGATATCAATGCCGTAATTGCTTCCGGGGACAGCATGTGGGCAGCAACCAGCGGCGGCGGTTTTTTATACGATAACAAAACAGGTTCTTATAAAACTCTTCATAAATCGGACGGTTTAAACGGCCAGATTCTTACTGCCGTTACAAGAGATAAATACGGTAAAATATGGTTCGGCAGCGAAGACGGCATTATTGATGTTTATAATCCCGCCGACAATTCTATCAATTCTATTTTTGATATTTACTCATCGGATAAAGATTCCAAACAAATTAACCAGCTTGTTGCAATAGGCGATACAATAATTGCATCTTCTAATTTTGGTATTTCTTTAATCAATGCAAAGGCTCTGGTTTTTTACGACAACTTTTACAAATTCGGCAGTTTTAATTCCAATTCACCTGTCTACAGCACTCTAAAAAATAAAGTGATGTATGTTTGTACTCCCTCCGGATTGGCAATCCAAAAAGCCAACGCAGGGAATCTATCTGCTCCCGAATCTTGGAATGTTTTCACTACTAGTAACGGTTTGCCATCCAATAATGTACATAAAGCCGCCTTCTACAATGGGAAATTAATTATTGCAACATCAAACGGGTTAGCAGAATTAAATGATTCGACATGGCAGAGATTCATTCCCGGGCTTAATAATACAAATGTTTCGGATATATTAACGGTGGGAGATACACTTTTTATTTCCTCAGGAAGAAATATTGATACTTATGTTAACGGCACTTTTACACAGAAATATTTAATCGATTCTCTCATATCTCACCTTGCGTACACAAATAAATTAGGCTTATTAGCCGCAACAGCAGCAGGTGTTGTGCCTGTGTATAAATCGATTACAAAATATTTAGTGCCAAACGGACCGGAAGCAAACCAATTCCCTTCTATGGCAGTTGATGCAAACGGTGTATTGTGGTGCGCTAGCGGAACCGATGCTACCGGTAAAGGCTTTTATTCTTTTAACGGAACTAAGTGGACAAACTATAATATGAGGGACGATACCTCTCTTGTTAGTAATGCTTATTATTCTGTTTATGCTGCACCTGATAATTCAGTATATTTTGG
>JBJKQP010000289.1:0-5018 GCA_046705105.1 Ignavibacteriaceae bacterium
GGTTCAGCTAAATCCAGTTCGTTCGGTATACCGACTTTAACATTACAAAAGCCGCAGCTTCTCGTACATGTATCGCCTAGTATCATGAAGGTTGCCGAACGGTTGTTCCAGCATTCAGCAATGTTAGGACACTTTGCCTCTTCACAAACAGTATGCAGCGACTGTCTCCGCATTAAATTCTTAACATCGCTGTAATTATCTCCCATCGGCAATTTAACCTTAAGCCATTCAGGCCTTTTACCCAAGGGAATCTTTGTCTTTTCTATCTGCTCTTTATATTCTCTTTGATGCTGATTAATTATCAATTTTTTGTCCTATTTTAATTTCAGTACTTTAATTTAATAATATTCTTATCGCTCAATTCTTTTTGTCAAAATAATTATTTTCAACAATAATACGGAAATTCTTAATCTTGCTCTTACTTTTAATCTTACTCATTATTATTGGAACAAGTGTAAGATTAGGATTAAGATTAAGAACTTTGAGCCGATTTTTTAAATTGAATTCTCGTTGAATCCTTCCAGCGTATCTTTCATAAATTTTAAGAATCTGCCGCCAAGCATTCCGTCAATAAGTCTGTGGTCATGCGCTAAAGTTAACGCCATAACCGGTTTGATGGCAATAGTATCTGTACCATCAACTTCGACAACAACAGGTTTCTTTGTTACGGTACCTACACCCAATATAGCAACTTCCGGCTGATTAATAATCGGGGTTCCGAATATCGTTCCGAACACACCGTAATTTGTAATTGTAAAAGTTCCGTTTGTTATATCGTCGGGAGTAAGTTTTTTATTCCTAGCTCTTCCGGCTAAATCTGAAATTGATTTTGCAAGTCCGGTTAGACTTTTATCATACGCATTTTTTATGTTGGGAACAATCAAACCGGTTGGTTCAATTGCAACTGCAATACCAAGGTTAATAAATTTCTTTTTAACTATTGTTGAACCTTCTATAGTCGAATTAACAAGCGGAAATTCTCTTAACGCCTTTACTGTAGCATTTGCTATAAATGGCATATATGTCAATTTCACACCTTCATTCTTTAAATAATCTTCCCTATTCTTTTGAATAAAGTTGTGGATCTTCGTCATATCAACTTCAATTAAAGCCGTTACATGCACCGATGTATCCCGGCTATTAATCATATGCTGCATTATCTTCTGACGAATGTTATCCATCGGAATTTTTTCAACTTCGTTATCGGAATATACCCGTTCATATTTAACAGTTGGCTCAGTTTGTGCGGAAGTTGATACAATTTCTTTTTTTACAGGTTCTGTTTTAGGTTTTGATTTTCTTTCTTCAATGTATGCGAGAATATCTTTCTTGGTTATTCTGTTATCAAGGCCGGTACCGTTTATTAAATCGAGTTCATCAAAGCTTACGTTATCTTTTTTAGCAAAATTCAATACAAGCGGTGAAAGAAATTTTGAGGTTTTCTGTCCAGCTGGTTCGTTAGCAACTACCGGCTCCTGTACTGTTGAAACAACTTGTTTCTTAACAGGTTCATGTTGAATTTCCGGTAAAGATTTTTCTATCCCAGTTTCTTCTTTTGCAGTTGAATTATCTTGCGATACAATTTTTGTTTGGGAAGCACCCGTAGAAAGTTTAGCAACAACCGTACCTACTTCAACAGTTTCCTGCTCGGCAACTAGTATTTCTGCAACAGTACCTTCCGAAGGAGAAGGAACTTCAGTATCTACCTTGTCCGTACTTATTTCAAACATCACTTCATCTTTTTTTACAGCATCGCCTACTTTTTTATGCCATTTAATAATTGTCCCTTCCATAACAGACTCACCCATCTTCGGCATTTTAATTTCTAATAATTCTCCTGCCGGACTAGTTTTTTTCTCCATAACAGTCTGCGCTGAAGATACAGGTTCTGGCTTTTTTTCTTGGACAGTTGCTTTGGCATTAATTTCTTCTTTTAAATTTTCCGATTTTTCGATAGTTTCCGCTGCTTGCTGTTTTGATTCTTTCACGCTGCCATTGGATTCAATTACCGCGACAACTGTACCGACTTCGACAGTATCGCCTTCGTTGTATCTTATTTCAGATAACACGCCTTCTTCCGGTGAAGGAATTTCAGTATCAACTTTATCTGTACTTATTTCAAAAATAATTTCGTCTCTTTTTACGCGGTCTCCTATTTTCTTATGCCACTTTAAAATAGTACCTTCACTTACACTTTCTCCCATTTTCGGCATTACTATATCCATTGTAACGGCTCCTAATAACTTTAATTTTTAAAACTTTAATAATTCTTTAATTCCTTTATAAATTTTTTCCCGATTCGGCAGAACAGTATTTTCCAAAATCGGAGAATAAGGAATATGCGAATCTAGTGCTGCTATTCTTTTTACCGGCCCGTCTAAATACTGAAAGCAGTTATCCGAAATTCTCGCGGCAATCTCAGCTCCGAATCCGGCTGTGAACGTGTCTTCATGAATGACTATCGCCTTACCGGTTTTCTTCACCGAGTTAAAAATAGTTTCTTCATCAAGCGGAATAATAGTTCTTATATCAATTACTTCCACCGAGTAACCTTCATCTTCAAGTTTTTTAGCAGCAAAGACCGAGTCCCACATAGAAACTCCGTATGAAACTACGGTAATATCTTCTCCTTCTCTAACAACTTTCGCTTTTCCGAAAGGAACTAGATAGCTGCTGTCCGGAGAAGATGAAGTAGCAAAACTTTGCCTGTAAAGTCCTTTGTGTTCGCAGAACAAAACCGGGTCGTTCAACCTAATTGCAGTTTTAAGAAGTCCTTTTGCATCTGCTGCATTTGAAGGGTACGCAATATAAATTCCTGGTACATGTGCAAATATAGATTCGATATTCTGGCTGTGGTAAAGTCCGCCGTGAATGTACCCGCCGACAGCAACACGTGCAACTATAGGCGAAGACCAGCCATTATTCGAACGGTAGCGCATTGTTGATACTTCCGACTTAAACTGCATGAATGCGGGCCAAATATAATCTCCGAATTGTATTTCTATCACAGGCTTTAATCCAGCTAAAGACATTCCTGTAGCCACACCAATAATGCTTGCTTCTGCCAAGGGAGAATTAAAAACTCTTTCATTGCCGAACTTTGTCGATAGTCCTTTGGTTGCAGTAAATACCCCGCCTTTTTTATCCGCAACATCTTCGCCGAAAACATAAATATTTTTATTTCTTTCCATCTCTTCATGCAAAGCATGATTGATTGCGTCTACCATAACTACCGGCTTGCCTGAAGGAACTGATGTTTCATACTCAAATGTATCTTTTAATCCGCTTTCGTCAAAAATATGTTCTGCAGCCTGCTCAGGTTTTGGATCTCTGCCGTGTGAAGCTTCATCGGCGTCTTCATCTACTTCTTTTTCAACTTCTTTTTTAAGTTTTTCAAATTCTTCTTTGGTAATAAAACCCGATTTAATTAATTCTTTGGAAAATTTTTCAACCGGATCATGCCGCGCCTCTTCTTCTAGTTCTTTTAAATCCCTGTATTTTTTCTGGTCATCTGAAGATGAGTGGGAAAGAAGTCTTACAACTTCGGCTTCAATTAAAGCCGGACCTTTGCCGCTTTTAATATATTCAACAGCTTCCTGTACGGCATTGTAACTTTCAATATAATTTGTTCCGTCTATTTTTCTCCTATGAAGATTTGCAAAACCTCCCATCATTTCTGCAATAGAATGGCCTTTGCCGCCGCTTTGACTCCCGACATGAACCGAGATTGCATATTTATTATTTTCAATAACAAAAAGTACTGGAAGTTTTTCTCTGCTTGCCCAGTTAACGGCTTCATGAAATTCTCCCTGGCTTGTTGTGCCTTCTCCGCTGCTTACATAAGTTACATTATGCTTGCCTTCTTTAACCGAAGCTAATGCAGTACCTACCGCTTGAAGAAATTGCGTACCGGTCGGACTTGATTGAGTCGGCATATTAATATTTGGCAAACCCCAATGACAAGACAGCTGTTTGCCGCCCGTTGAAGGATCGTCTTCTTTTGCAAAACATTGATAGAAAAAATCTTTCGGCGTAACACCGGCACAAAGCGCTACAGCCAAATCTCTGTAGTAAGGAAACAACCAATCTATTTTTGGATCTAAAGCTAATCCTGCTGCAACTTGAATTGCTTCATGCCCGGCGCCGGCAATATGGAAAAAAGTTTTTCCCTGCCTTAGAAGCCGCATTGCTTTATTATCTACACTTCTTGCCGTATACATAATTCTAAGCGCTTTAAGCGATTCTTCTTTTGATAAAGATTTTGTTTTTCCGTTTTTACTTTCTATCGCATCATTTCCATTCCTGCCGCTCTCGTCATTTGAAATATGATCAGTCTTTAGCTTTGTCTTTTCAATTGTTCCGCTTTTAGCTGAATTCCTTTTAGCCATTACGTACCTTTCCTATTTAGCTGTTCGAAAAATTTAAATGAAGCATTTCTTCTTTTGGAAGATCCGTTACATCATCGTAACCGAAAACCTCTTTAAAGTTTTTGACTAAAAGAGACTTCACTTCATTTATTTCAATTTCTTCTCCTGTTTCTCTTTTTAATGATGTTACTTCTTTATCTGAAATTCCGCAAGGTATAATTCCGGAGAATAATGATAAATCTGTATTGACATTAAAAGCAAATCCGTGCATAGTAATCCATCGAGTAACTTTTATTCCTATAGCAGCAATTTTTCTGTCGCCTATCCAGACACCGGTATACTTCGGAACTCTGCCGCACTTAATTCCATAGTGCGCGCACGTAAGAATAATTACTTCTTCAAGGCCGCGAAGATATTTGTGTGTGTCGTTCTGCCACTCAGTTAAATTAATAATCGGGTAGCCGACAATTTGTCCGGGACCGTGATAAGTAATATCGCCGCCCCGGTCAATATCGTAAACAGAAATTTTATTTTTTCTTAAAAACTCTTCAGAACTTACAAGGTTTTTTCTATCCGCAACTTTACCTAAAGTATAGGTATGAGGGTGTTCAAGCAAGTACAAAACATCGTTAACTTTTTTATTATATCTAT
>JBJKQP010000290.1:0-7817 GCA_046705105.1 Ignavibacteriaceae bacterium
GATGCTAGTGTTAGTACAATTATCGGTACTCCAATTCCGTCAGGTAAAATCGATCTAATAGGAATTTTAGGCCAGTATAAAACCTCTGCTCCTTATAACAGCGGTTACCAGCTTTTACCAAGGGATATATCTGATATTATATATGATGGCAGTCCGCTAATACTTAACCCTGTTTTTGCTTCCGACATTGATACAAGTTCTTTTACGGTTTATTTTCATACTGCAAGAAACGGAAACTCTATTGTAAAATACGGCCTTACTAAATCTCTTGAATTGGACTCACTTGTTTTTAATGATGATACTACTTTCCATTCGGTTAAAATTACCGGACTAAGACCTTATACTTTATATTACTTCGAAGCATTATCCGGAAATAATATCGGTATAAGTAAGAGCAGCATTCAAAGTGTTTACACTCTTTCTACTAATCCGGGGACAGGAACTATTAACATATATTTTAATTACCCTGTTGATACTTCGGTTGCATTACCTGGAAATGCGGCCCTCGGTAATGTTAATTTCGAAAGTAAACTAATTAACCGCATTAATAGTGCTAAGTACTCCATAGATATGGCGGTCTACAGCTTTGCGGATATGCCGGATGTTGCCGATGCACTTATCCTTGCAAAGCAACGGGGTGTTAAAATACGCGTTGTGTATGATGATAGAAATATACAGAATAGTATGCAAATGCTTTTGGATGCCGGGATAGAAATGAGTCAAAGGCCTGCTAGTTTAAGCGGTATAATGCATAATAAATTTTTTATCTTCGATGCAAGAGACACTATAGCAAGCAATGACTGGCTGTGGACGGGTTCGTGGAATGTTACTGCTACCGAGTTAAACTGGAAAAATAATGTAGTCGAAATAAATGATCCCAATATTACCAAGGCTTATCAAACGGAGTTTGAAGAAATGTGGGGGAGCAATACGGACACTCCTGATCCTGCAAATGCAAAATTCGGAAGTGAAAAAACAGATAATACTCCGCACTCGTTTACAATTGGCGGAAAACAAATTTATTTATATTTCAGTCCTTCCGACGGAACTACAAGCCAAATTATTAATTCTGTAAATTCTGCAGATGATGATATTTATCTTGCCCAATTTACAATAACCAGGAATGATATCGGCGATGCAATTTATAATAGGTACAATGCCGGAGTAAAAGATATTCGCGGAGTTGTGAATAATATAAACGATAACGGAAGTGAATATAATTACTTATCAGGATTCGCAGATATGCATGCAAATACCGGTTCAACATTGCACGATAAATACGGCCTTGTCGATGCCGAAGATTTAAGCAGCGACCCTATTGTAATTACCGGTTCACACAACTGGTCTACTGCCGCTGAAACAGTAAATGACGAAAATACTTTAATAATTCACGATGCTTCAATATCAAATTTGTATCTTCAGGATTTTAAACAAAGATATAGCGATGCCGGAGGTACGGGTGAATTTTCAATACCAACCGGTATAAATGATAATTTTAAGGTAAATAAATTTTCTTATAAACTCTTCCAGAACTATCCAAATCCGTTTAATCCGGTAACAACCATCAGCTTTAGAATACCTTATACGCAGCATATTAACTTATCCGTTTATAATATGTTAGGACAAAAAGTTGAAACAATTTATAACGGCACAGCAAAAGCGGGAATTATGGATATTAATTTTAAGGCCGATAATTTGGCAAGCGGAATTTACATCTACCGGATTAGGGCAGGCAATTTTATTACTTCCAAAAAGATGATTTTAATCAAATGACCTCCGAGAAATCAAATATGTATTTACATTAAGATATAGCTTAAATGATTAGGAAAGCAGGCTTAAATATTTTGCCCGGATTTTACGGAAGTTTTTTATATCTTTAAATAGGTTATGTTAGGTATTTAGTAAAATTAAGTAGAACTATTTTATTTAAGAAGAAAAATGACAAGAATAATTTTAGAATCAGGAAATAATAATGATGTAAAACTGATTAAAGAATTAGCGGCACGATTAAATATGAGTTACAAAATTCAATCCGTGGCTTCAAAATCGATACATGATAAAGATATAGAACATTGCTATAAAATAATTAATAAAGTTATTGATGTCTCTAACTACGGCGATCCTTCTGAATGGCAAAAAAAGGTAAGGGAGGATCGAAGTATAAATATTTCTTAGTATGAAATTAATTGACAGCAATATTATTATTTATTCTGCAAAAGTAGAATATGCTTTCTTAAAAGAGATATTTAAAAAAGAAGATAATGTTTTTATTTCAGATGTAACGCGCTTAGAAGTTTTAGGGTTCCATCGTATTACTTCCGAACAGGAGGAATATTTCAATTCTATTTTTTCTATTATTAGTATTATCCCAATTTCTACTGACATAATTGAGACAGCAATCAGATTAAGAAGAATATATAATTTATCAGTTGGGGATTCAATTATTTCAGCTACTGCGGACGTTCATAATTTAACTCTATATACAAATAATGAAGAGGATTTTAGAAATATCCCGGAGTTAAAAATTTATAATCCCATAAGAAATATTACTTGAGTCAATAGATAATTCACGTTTAAAAAAACTAATTTTTGGAGTTGTTAAGGAATGGACTCGTGGAATGTTTCAGATATCTCTTATTATGCCAATACTTTGTTATTTTCCAACAATAATCAATATCAATTAGCCATGACGATAACTCTTATCTTGTTCGGGAAAAAGATATGCACGCAAAATTTTACATTTAAACTTCAAAAAAATTTTCCGTTTTAATAAAACATCTTATCGGAAAAGTTGATATATTATCGTTCAACTAAACGATAATAAATATCTCCGGGTTGAAAAATGACTAAGAATAATTTAAAGTTTATTTCATTAGTACTTTTAATTTTAGTTTCTCAGTGCTTACCTTCTGCTATAGCAAAAAATAAGGCAGATCATTACAATCCCGTACAAGCAGCTTATGATGTATTATACCGGGTTATGCCTGAAAAAGTCAAAGACTTCCATTTACTATTATATGGAAATAAAAATGCAAACGATGAGTTTGAAGTGGAAGCATCCGGCGGAATTGTAACTGTTAAAGGAAACACGGCAATTGCGTTAACACGGGGTATATATTATTACCTTCGTCATGCAGATAACAGCATGATAACCTGGGATGGCAGTCATTTAAATCTTCCTGACGTTTTACCGGATTATCCGAAGACTAAAATTAAAACACCTTACAAATACCGGTTGTATTATAATGTATGTACTTTTGGTTATACTACGGCATTTTGGGGCTGGAAACAATGGCAAAGAGAAATTGATTGGATGGCGCTTCACGGAATTAACATGCCGCTGGCTATGGTCGGACAGGAAGCAGTATGGCAAAAAGTGTGGAAAGAATTGGGTATACCGGATAAGGATATAGAAAACTATTTTACCGGCCCTGCTTTTTTACCCTGGAATAGAATGGGAAATATTGACAGGCATGACGGTCCTCTACCACAAAGTTATATAAAAAAAAGCGAAGCATTACAGAAAAAAATATTAAAAAGAATGCGTGAACTTGGAATGCATCCCATTGTACCGGCATTTTCAGGCTACGTTCCAAACGGAATAAAACAAATTTATCCTGATGCAGATATTATTAAAATGAAACCATGGGCTGGGTTTTCCCCTAAAGACAGAACATACATGCTTTCTCCTTTATCTAAGCATTTTATTGAAATAGGCAAAAAATTTATTCATGAATACCGAAAAATCTATGGCCATAATCATTTCTATCTTGCAGATGCTTTTAATGAGATGGAAGTGCCTGTCACTAAAGATAATAGATATAAGGAGCTATCAGATTTCGGTAAAGCTATTTTTAATTCAATAAATGCCGGTGATTCAAATGGTGTCTGGGTAATGCAAGGCTGGTTATTTTATAATGACAGAAAATTCTGGGACAAAGCTTCCGTTAAAGCTTTGCTTAAAGATGTGCCGGATAACAGGATGATAATAATAGACCTTGCAAACGAGTTCTTTCATGGATGGAAGCAATTGGACGGATTTTTCGGAAAGAAATGGATTTATAGCATAATTCATAATTTCGGCGGACACAATCAATGGTTCGGAAACCTTCCGTTGTATTCACAAGATCCTGTAAAAATGCTTTCTGATCCGGAGCACGGTAATTTAGTAGGCTTTGGAATATCTCCCGAAGGGATTGATAATAACGAAGTAGTATATGAACTATTAACAGATATGGCTTGGAAAGATAAGCCTATAAACTTAAATAATTGGATAGCCCGGTATTGTCTATCTCGTTACGGCCCTTATCCCGTTGCAATGAGAGATGCATGGGAATATTTATTAGGCTCTGTGTATTCAACAAGAAATTCTTTTCCGTTGTATTTATATCAGGAGCGTCCTGGTTTAAGAAAGTACAACAATTGGTTGTCCTCGAATAATTTTAATCGGGCAACGGAACTTTTCCTTTCCTGTTCGGATAAATTGAGAAATAGTAAACTCTATAAAGCGGACGCTATTCAAATTGCAGCACAGTATGCTGGTAATGCAGTTGATTCATTGCTAAATACGGCGATTTACTGGCATAATAAAAACAATGCCGGTAAAATGAAAAGAGCATTTAATACTGCATTTTTATTAATTGGGAAAATAGATACCCTGGTAAGCAATCATCCGTTATATAGTTTAAAAAGATGGATAATGCTTGCAAGAGATTGGGGAACTTCAACCAAAGAAAAAAATTATTATGAGTCCGATGCTAAACGGCAGATAACCACATGGGGCGGTCCGCATTTATCGGAGTATGCAGCAAAAGAATGGAGCGGCCTAATTAAAGATTATTATCTTCAACGGTGGAAAAGATTTGCCGACAGTTTGGAAACCGGAACTCCTTACAATATTTATTCTTGGGAAGAAAAGTGGATTACTACACCGACAAAACATTTCGGTAATGAAAAGCTGAATGATCCCGTCGGCTATGCAAAAAAATTAGTTGAAGAAGCCAAAAGAGCATTACAATAAAAATTTAACTAGCTGACTAATAATGTTTTGTATTAAGGAGTTTTCTTCTTAGATATTTCGGACTAAGCTTCTAGTAAAAGATACCCAACCTCATGCGAAGTCGGGTATCTTAAGCATCCTGGAAATATTAAAGGAAGTCGGAATATTATTCTTCTATATTATTTATTTTGTTCACAGCATGTTGTCTAATAAGAGCATAACGCAGACTATTTTCATTCCATCTCACAATTTTATCATATATGGCCATGGCTTTTTCAATGTCGCCCTTTTTTTCATGTGTTAAAGCTGTATTATGCATTACCCAAGGATCTTCCATATCCGCTTTGGAAAAATGATCAAGAGTCTTATCATGATTTCCGTTCTTCATTTCAAATAATCCGTACATTTCGTGCAATAATTTTATTTCACTAGGGTTGTTCCTTTTCATTACTATTTCACGACTATTTTCTAATTCATTTTTTGCTTGGTCTAAATCATTATTTGCAATTAAGGAATGTACTTTCCATAAAGAAGAATATATATTTAAATTTTCTTTTGTTGCATCCGGAAGATTTGAATTCTGAACAAGATCATAAGCCGTTTGATAATGTTTCATTCCCTCTTCAATGTTACCGTTTTCTGTTAGTATTAATGCCATGTAACGATGTGAATAAATTATATTCGGGGTTAGATTTTCTTTCTCCGCCAGCGTTCTATATTCATCAAATACCTCTACAGCCTGGTCATGTTTGCCTTCATGTACATAAGAAGTTGCTTTTAAATAAAGTGCATTTAATTTATCATTAATTCTTGCGGCTTTATCGAAATATTTTTGATATTGTTCTCTTGCATTTTCAAACTCACCTTTAAAGGTATAATCATCTCCGATACCGGCCAATGAAGAGACAAAAGTAGGATCCTTATCTAAAGCTTTTTCATAGTTTGCTATTGACTCATCATATTTTCCCATTTTCATCAGATACTCTGCGTATGAGTCATATGGATTTGGTTTGTCAGGAACCAGGCTAATATATTTCTCGAAAGATTTTCCGGCATCAGTCATTTTACCAAGACGCATTTCAGTATAACCTATCATATTGTAAACCGGGGCATAGTTTTTATCAATTCTAATTGCCATCTTGTATTGCTCTAAAGCCTTCGAATAATCGTTATTTACAAAATATACCACACCAACCGCATTGCGAACAATTTTATCTTTAGGGAAAAGACTTAATAATTTTTTTATGTGAACATTTTGCTGTTTTGTTTCAGCATCATTCAGAGCTTTAATTAATAATATGAAATGTTTTTCACCCTGTGAAACGTTATCTGAAAGACTTACGGCTTTATTCAAATTTTCTTGAGAGATATTAAATCCGCCGCCTGTTTGTGCTAAATAAAGATAAGCTAAAGCGAAATTCGGATCTTCCTTTATAGCTTTTTTAAATAACATAGCTGCAGCGGTAAATTCTATGTGATCAACTTTCTCCCTGCCATCCAAAAATGCATTTAAAGCATCTTTGGATGTTGTAGTAATTTGCATTTCTCCTTTTTGTGCTAAAATACTGTTGAAGGAGAAAAGAAATGCTAATAAAATAACAAAAAATGTTATTTTATTATTATAGCAGTTTTTTAAATCCATTACAATTCTCCTGATAAAAGTTAAAAAAATTTTTTAAGGTATAGTTTTATCTGTTATTATTCACCTCCTTTCTTAATGAATTTCAAGTCTTGTTTATGTCCATAATGATTTCCGCATATTGATGGGAAATGGTTTAGTAAATTAATGAATCCATTTAAGTTAGAACATAATTAAAAGTGAAGAGAAAAAACTGTACCGCAAAATAAAAGTAGAAGTGTAATTATGAATTAAGATGTGACGAATTTTTTAATATTTTAATCTGTGGATAATATACAAAAAATTATCTATTTGCAATATATAAAATTTTATATATCCCTTTTAAAATGAAATATTTAAGAAAAGCAAAACCGAATAATCCAAATGTTAACTTTCATAATATATAGGATTTCCCAAAGCTTTAACCGGATACATTTGTTGGAATTAGTTGCTAACGCTTTTGCAGATGCAAAGAAAAGCATTTAATTTTAATTCTTTGTAAGGAAGCGAGATTCCTTATTATTTCTCTTAAAATCCCAGTTATTCGGCTTTGTCGGTACAACCGGAGGAGTACCAACCATGTTTTTAACTAAAGATTCTTAATCGCCATACTATCAATTAGTGTATTTTGTTAATGGTAAAAGAACAAAAATTTCTACAAAAACTTCCGATAGGGGAGAAGCAGAAAAATTTTTAAAACATTTCGACCCGGACGAAGTCCAGGAAAAACCAAAAAGAGAAACCTCAATTGATATGATTTCCTCAAGGAATATAGATCAATTCATTTCATCTATTATGCCTTATTCAAAAAGTGCAGCCTCGTTATATTACAGGACTTTGAAACCTGCATTTAATAAAGCCTATGAAAATATTTACCTAAAGTATTGGCGTATCTTTAAAGTTAAAATTCACTTTTATGCTTGCAATTTGCCAAGTTTATAACATCTTTCTTTATTATTTCGATATTTTTTTATGTTACTACCTTCTTCTAAATAATAGAGATGCAGATTTTCCTTATTGATATTATTAGCATGATTAATTATATTCACACATATATAAATACGCAAAACCCGCCGCACACCACAAACAGTCAAGATATAACTGCGTAAGCTCTCTTCATTAGAACATTCCGGTCCTCATAAATAATCCACGGCGGGCAAACTTTTTTTACAAGGTTCATTTATAAAATCTCATTGCTAT
>JBJKQP010000291.1:0-9918 GCA_046705105.1 Ignavibacteriaceae bacterium
TCTTTTTGACGACATGGTTCTTGATAACACTGTCACGGGAATAAAAGATAAAGAATTTACAAAGCCTTCCGGTTTCTCGCTGTTACAGAATTATCCTAATCCTTTTAACCCTACAACAGAAATCGAGTTTACAATTTCTGATGAAAGCCATGTTACATTGAAAGTATACAACACCCTTGGGAAGGAGATCACAACCTTGGTTAACGAAAACCTCAACATAGGGAGGTACAAAGAGTCATTTAATGGTTCGAGTCTTCCAAGCGGTGTATATTTCTGTAGGCTGGATGCTGTTGGAAAAAACGGAAAAAGTTTTACAGCAGTTAAGAAGCTTATGCTCTTAAAATAAAGAATAATTGATTTAACCGAATTGCTTGGATAAATGAGTCCACGGTAATTCACAAAACTTTAACAAATTATTGGAGAAAAAATGAGAAAAAACATGTTAGTACTTTTTGTAATAATTATTACTGCTTTAGGTTTAATTACCTCAACCGCAAATGCACAATTTGTAAAAGGCGGGAATTACATAGGTGCACACATAGGACTTAGCGGTGTAGGCAGTGCAATCACCCTTGGGCTAGATTACGAACGAGCTATAACTGATCCCGGTGAAGTTGGACCAGGTATTATTGGTATAGGCGGAGTGTTCGATTACTTTACTTACGGATCTAATGAATTCGGTTACTCGGATGTGGGTACCTGGACTTATATAGATTTCGGCGTATCCGGGATGTATCATTTTGTTCTTGATAACAAGAAGCTGGATCCTTTCGTAGGGCTCATTCTGGGTTATGAAGTAGCCAGTTGGTCTTGGAAAGGTGATTACTCATATTTGAATAAATATTATAGTCCAAGTGCCGGCGGCTTTACTCTTGGCGGAAGTGTCGGCATCAGGTACTTTATTAATGATAACCTGGCCTTGCAAGCCAGAGCAGGCTTTGGTTTTTATTTAGTTGCCGTAGGAGTCGACTTTAAATTTTGATAATGAAAGATATCCAAATATGCCGTAAGATTTTTAACATATAGCTTTCTAAAAAAGGTATTAAAAAAAATTAAAAGGGAAATGAAATGGGAAAAAAAATATTAGCTCTTATTGGTTTGTTATTCATTTTATTAAGTGTATCAAAGGTAAATGCACAATGGGTGCAAATTGGACCTTCAGGCGGTTTTATAAATAAATTTTTTGCAAGTGGTGACAAAATATATGCTGCTGCTTATGGCGGAGTTCTAGTCTCCACAGATGCGGGTTTAAGCTGGAGTCATTCAGACTTGGGTTTTACAGATGGTGATGTGCAGTCGGTAGTTGCTACAAGTAAAAAAGTCTATGCCGGTACCTATTCCGGAGGTGTGTTTATGAGGGACATTAACGGATTAATTTGGGAATCCACTTCTCTGAAAGATCAGACAATCTCTTGCCTTGCTGCTATTGGTGATAATGTTTTTGCCGGGACTTATTCCACAGGAGTTTGGCTGTCGACTGATGACGGCACTACATGGAACAAGGTGAATAATGGACTATCTTCGCTTCAGGTAAATTGCCTGGCGGTAAGCGGTTCAAACATCTTTTGTGGAATTAATGAGGATGGAGGTGTCTATCTTTCAACTAACAATGGCACAAACTGGACACTTGCTAACACCGGACTGCCGAACAGTACTCCAATTTCTTTAGCAGTTAACGGAACCGACGTTTACGCAGGCTTCTGGACTAGTGGTCCCGGTGTATATGTTTCTCCCAATAATGGTCAGGGATGGATGCAGCTAGGTCAATGTCCTGTCGGTTATGTTGGTTCAATTACCTTTAACGGAACTGAAGTATTTGTAGCCGGTCAAAAGGTAGGCGTAACTACAAACGGCGGAGTTGATTGGAAAGATATTTCAACTTATAATACCGAAGGCTTACCGTGGACAAATATTCAGGCACTATGCTATACAAAAGGTAACCTAATTGCCGGGGATAATGCCGTAAATATTTCAACCGGGATTTATATTTCAAACAATGAAGGTGCAAACTGGTCTCAAGCAAATGTAGGTGTTCCAAATTACTGTATAAATTCAATAGCAGCAAATAACGGATACATACTGGATGCAACAAGCGGCGGAGTTTTTTATTCTACAGATGACGGTACAGAATGGGAAGAACCTACTATGCATGGGGAATATCGCTGGGCCGATTTTTCAGCTATTTCTTTTAGAAATAGTAATTATGTCTTTGCCGGAGATGTTAACGGACATGTTTATGTTTCCACTGATGGAGGAAAAGAACTAACACTCCAAACTCAAATTGAACAGGGAGCTTCTGTTACTTCATTTGCTTTTATAAGCACCTTTGCATTTGCCGCAACAAAACCTTATGAATCCGGTGTAGCAGGCGGTGTTTACAAATCTCTGGACAACGGGATAACCTGGACATTGGTAAATAACGGCTTGCCCACTCCGGCAGATACAAACACTTATGTTACTTCATTGGCAGTTATCGGGAACAATCTTTTCGCCGGTACAGGACATGGGGTTTATCTTTCAACGGATTACGGGGATAACTGGACCAAAGTTAATAATGGTCTTACCGGAAAGCTAGTCTATGCTCTTGCTGTAAAAAGTAATGAACTTTTCGCAGGGACATATAATGAAGGAGTTTTTCGCTCCAACAATAACGGAACAACCTGGACTCACACTTCTTTAATTACGGACGTTACTGCTCTTACAGTTGTAGATACAAATCTTTTTGCAGGGACATGGAGCAAAGGTATTTACAGACTTGTAAATTGGGATTCTACATGGGTACCGGTTGGATTGCCTAATGTATATGTTACATCTTTTGCCGCAAGTAACGGATATTTATATGCTGCAACAAATAATAATTCCGTTTGGAGGAGGCCGATTTCGGAAATTACAGATGTAAAGAAAACTAACGGAAAAATTCCTACGGATTTTTCTCTTGCTCAAAACTACCCCAATCCGTTTAACCCTAGCACAATTATCGAATATACATTATCCGATAGACAATTTGTAACTCTTAAAGTATTCGATATCTTAGGCAGAGAAATCAAAACACTTGTTAATGAAGAAAAACCGGCAGGCTTATACACAGTTATGTTTGATGCGGACGGACTTTCCAGCGGAATATACTTCTATAAAATCCAGGCAGGTAAATTTTCCGAAACAAGAAAAATGGTTTTGTTAAGATAAACAACAGTTAGCCACGAATTTCAATAATTGTTTAAATACTATTCGTGAAATTCGTGGCTATTTTCAAATTATTCTAATTAAAGCCAAACAGAATTGAATAGGAATTTTTAATTTTTCAATTTGAATTTTTAATTATCTTCACTACTCATATCTTAAAGCTTCAATCGGGTCAAGGTTGGAAGCTTTGTATGCCGGGTAAGTACCGAAGCCGACACCGACGAGCAAACACAAAGAAAAACCAATCGCAATCCAGTCTACCGGTATTGCCATTTGAGCATGAAGGAAGCTTCCGGCAATGTTTCCTAATCCAACTCCAAGCACAATGCCGATAAAGCCTCCTACTAAAGATAAAACAACTGCCTCAATAAGAAATTGAAGTAATATTAATTTTTTCTTCGCGCCTATTGCTTTTCTAATACCTATTTCCCTCGTTCGTTCTGTTACGGAGACAAGCATTATATTCATAATGCCAACGCCTGCAGCAATCAAAGCAATTAGAGAAACTACCATTGCACCGATTTTTACACCGCCGGTAATTTTATTTATCTGGCTAATGATTGATGCATTGCTAAAGATACTAAAGTCGTTTTCGTTACCCGGCATTATTTTTCTAATAACACGCATATATCCCGTAGCAGCTTCTATTGTAGCATTGTAATCGGCTTTACTTCGCGTCATAACTGTTAAATCCAGGCTTCTATGCAGTCTTCCGAAAACATTTTGAAATGTTGAAATAGGAATTAAAACTTCATCATCCCTGCTTCTTCCGAATAATGCCGGTTTTTTTTCAAGCACGCCTATAACCTTTACGGGATAACTATTAATTCTAATAGTTTGTCCTACGGGATTTATACTTGGAAATAATTTTTCAACAACATCCTGCCCTATATCGCATACATCATTGGAATATTTCACATCCAGGCTTCTAATATCTCTTCCGTAAGCGGCATTCCAGTCATTAGTCTTCATAGCACTTGCGGTAATGCCGATAACAGAAATATTGGGATTGGTCCTTAATCCGTTGTAATGAACCACTACGCCTCCCCATTCATCCTGGGCACCTACGTATTTGGCACTTGTTAACATTGTTTTAAGTCTTTTGTAATTATCCAGAGTTATATCGGGCCTATTTCTATATTTAAGCCAGGCATCGTGCCCGCCTGTCATAATTGCGGGAAACTTCTGTATTTCAAAAGTGTTCTGTCCAAGTTGAGATACCCCGTTTTCAATGCTCTTTTGAAGCATTGTAATAATGGTCATTATAACAATTATTGAGAAGATACCAACAACTACACCTAAAATAGTTAAAAAGGTTCTTAATTTATTAGAAGTAATTGATTCAACAGAAATGCGAAAAATTTGGGAAAATTTCATAATACCAATCTTATTTTATATGATTAATCAATTAAATGCAATATTTATTATTAGACAAATATAATAGACTAATAGTTTATTTTGAAATGAAAAAGAGTGATAAAATTAAGTTAAGTATGAAGATATACACTTTATATTTGAAATATATAATATTTTAAGTAGCACAGACTATAATAAACAGTCTGTGCTACATTTTTATTACCTTTTAATGTTAAATTAATGCGCATGTGCTTGTATTTGCTGGGGATGAATATGTTCTGTGATATTCCATATTGCTAACACGCCTATAACTATTCCGGAAATAAAGAAGTTCCACGGCACGAACAACATAAACCATACACCGCTTAAGAATAACCATACGCCAAGAATACCATTAATGTAACCTTGCCAGCTATTAACAGTTCCTCCTCCCCAAAATCCGAAAATAACAGAAACTATGCCCGGGACGATCATACTTGCAGGCGTTTGAAGTGGCGGAATAAAAGCGCATATTATCAACCATATACCGACTGCAATATTAAACCATGCTTGCCACATAACATCGAACCTCCTTTCATAGTTCAATTTATTTTACAAACGAACTAATAGTAAAAAATGATTTTTTTTATTTCAAGAGCGGATAGAAATTCCGGTGTTATGAATCAACAAATTTCTTATGTGAAATGAGTAAATGTGATTTATGAGATAAGTTTTGCTTAAAGTTGAAGGAAGAAGATGATAAAATTTATTTACCATATTCAAATCTTCTTCCTTCAAATTTATTTGATTAAGAGCAAGATAAAGAATAAGATTAAGAATAATTGCTCAAGATGACTTATAATCTATTCATACCTTAGTGCTTCAATAGGATCCATGTTCGAAGCTTTATAAGCCGGGTAAGTTCCGAAAACAATTCCTACAAAAATGCATAACGAAAAGCCAATAGCAATCCAATCATATGGAATTGCCATTTGAGCATTTAAAAAACTGCCTGCAAAATTTCCTACACCCACCCCCAGAACAATTCCGAAAAATCCACCGGTAAGACATAATATAACAGCCTCGATAAGGAACTGATAAAGTATTGAAAATTTTCTTGCACCAACAGCTTTTCTAATTCCAATTTCTCTCGTCCTTTCGGTAACCGAAACCAGCATAATATTCATAATACCAACACCGGCAGCAATTAATGCAATAATAGAAACTACCATTGCGCCTATTTTCACTCCCGATGTAATATCATTAATTTGATTCATAATAGATTCGTTACTAAAAATATCAAAATCATTTTCTTGACCCGGCATAACTTTTCTTATTATTCTCATATATCCGATTGCCGCTTCAATGGTTGGATTGTAATCTTCTTTACTTTGAGACATAACGGTAATATTAATACTTCTGTGAAGTTTACCGTAAATGGATTGAAAGACAGTAATAGGCATAATCAAATAACTGTCCCGGGTTTGCCCGAATAATGCAGGCTGTTTGTCCAGTACACCAACTATTTTAAGCGGATAGTTATTAACTCTTATAACCTGACCAACAGGATTAATATTGGGGAATAACTTATCAGCAATATCCTTCCCAATATCACAAACGTCATTTGAATATTTGACATCGGTATTTCTAATATCTCTGCCATACGCAGAGGACCAATTATTTGTTTTCATTGCATCGGCAGTAATGCCCGCAACCGGAATATTGGGATTTGTTTCTTCCCCGTTAAATTTAACAACCTGGCCCATTCGCCATTGTTCCGCTCCTATATATTTTGCTTCGGTAAGCATTCCCTTAAGTCTTTTGTAGTCTTCTAATGTTAGATCTTTTCTATTTCTATATTTCATCCACGCATCATGTCCGCCGGTCATAATTGCGGGAAATTTCTGGATCTGGAAAGTATTTTGGCCGAGTTGAGAAACACCGTTCTCAATACTTTTCTCCAGCATGGTTATTATTGTCATAATAACAATAATAGAAAAAATACCAACTACAACACCCAGTATTGTTAATAAGGTTCTTAGCTTGTTGCCTTTGATGGAATGCAAAGACATAAATAAAATTTCAAATAATTTCATTATTCAAACCTCAATGCTTCTACCGGATCCATTTTAGCTGCGGTATAAGCCGGAGCAAAGCCCGAAATTAATCCGGTAATTAATGAAACTAAAATTGCTATTATAACTACACTATAATCTATAGAAGTTGAAATAAACTGGTTAATAAGTATACTCAATAGAATTGCCGCTAATAACCCGGCAATTCCTCCTACAAGACAGATGAACGAAGATTCCAAAAGGAACTGGGATAAGATAGTTCTTCTTTTTGCACCTACTGCTTTTCTTAACCCTATTTCTTTAGTCCTTTCTTTAACGGATACAAACATTATATTCATTATACCGATTGCTCCGACGAATAGAGATAAACCTGTTATAAATAAACCTGCAATTTGAATTACACCTACTCTTTGGTTAAATGTATCGATTAACCCTGCTTCCTGGTTTATACCGAAATCATCTTTTTGGTTGTACTTAAGGCCGCGAATTTTTCTCATTATACCTTCGGCTTCTGCTTTGGTATCTTCAATTGCAGCGGTATTAACAGCACGTACATTAATAGTTATACTGCTATGATGATGCCTGGCGAAATATTTAAAGATTGTTCCGATTGGAATATAGACTCGTTGATCAGGATTAAAGTCGCCAAGAATAAAACTTCCCTGTTTATCCAGAACACCTATTACACGGAAGTGAATTGAACCTATTTTTACATTTCTGCCCATAGCATTTCCGTATGGAAATAAATCCTTGGCAACCTGGTAACCAAGTACACAAACATTTCTTGCACTCCGGGATTCAACTTCAGTATAAAACCTTCCTTGTTCAAATGTTAAATTAGTAGTTTTTATATAATCTGCGGTAGAACCGTCAACCGAAACACTTTCGACAGATTTATCCTTATACTGCACGGTTTGTCTTGTATCCAATGTAGGAGCAACGGCAGCAGGCAGTTTAGCCAAAGCTTTGAATTTATAATAATCATCCATTGTAATGTTTCTTCTGTTTCTCATTTCCCACCATGGGATATTCGAAAACCAGGTCCATTTATCGATATATAAAACATCCGAACCTAATGCACTAATTCCTTTTTGGAATGAATTATCAATTCCCTTTATAGCTGTAGTCATTAACACGACAACAGTTATACCAATAAAAATTCCAAGTATTGTTAAAGCGGATCTAACTTTATTTGCTCTAAGTGCTCTTAGAGCAATCATCATACTTTCTTTAATTTCAAACGATAATAAAGCTATGCGAGACATAATTATACCTATTATAAAACTTAAAATTTACTGATTAACTTCTGCACGAAGTTTGGGGATATATCTGTTTGCAACAGGTGCATCTGATTCAATTAACCCGTCTTTAATTCTTAAAATTCTTGCGGAATGTTCTGCAATATATTCTTCATGTGTAACCAATATTATTGTATTGCCCTTTTCATAAATTTCGTTAAAGAGAACCATAATTTCTTCACCGGTTCTAGAATCAAGGTTTCCCGTAGGTTCGTCGGCAAGTATTATAGAAGGCCTAGTAACCAGTGCGCGAGCTACTGCTACTCTTTGTCTTTGTCCGCCGGAAAGTTCATTCGGCTTATGATGCATTCTTTCTTTTAATCCGACATCAATTAAAGCCTGCTCTGCTCTTTCTCTTCTTTCGTGGGACGGAACTCCTGCATAAATAAGCGGCAGTTCAACATTATGTAAAGCATCGGACCTGGAAAGTAAGTTGAATGTCTGGAACACAAATCCTATTTCCTTGTTTCTAATTTTTGCCAGTTCGTTATCGGTCATTTGGCTTACGTTCACACCTGTAAATTCATATTTACCGGATGTAGGAGTATCCAAACAACCGAGCATATTCATTAAAGTAGATTTGCCGGAACCGGACGGCCCCATAATTGCAACGTATTCATTTTTATCTATCTTTAAAGAAATATCTCTTATTGCATGTACTTCTTCCGAACCTACCTGGTATACTTTAGTAATGTGTTCAATATTGATTATATTCATTTTAAATTCCGATTTTTTTTATTGGTTATTGCCGAACATTTTTCCTTTACTTTCTACTCTAACGCTGGAACCGTTATGCAAGGTTCTGGAAATTGCACTGTACGGCCCGGAAACAACTTCCTCGCCGGTCTTCAAACCGCTTTTCACCTGAATATAATTATCGTCGCTTATTCCTGTTTGAACATCAACTGATTTTACTTTTCCTTTATTAACAACGAAGACAATTTCCTTCAGTTTATTTAGCTGATCGCTGCTGTTTTTCTTATTGGATTTAACCTTACTGTTATTTTCATTCTCTGCCATCATCGGAGTAGTGTTTCTTGCAGTAACACTTTGAATCGGAACACTTATAACATTATGCAAAGTTTTGGTTTCAATTTTGGCATTACAAGACATGCCCGGGCGAAAGCCGTTGTCAAAATCAATGAATTTGAGTTTTACTTCGAAGTTTACAACTTGTTCCTGTGTGCCTGTACCGGTACTGATGGCTGTATTACCAATTTGATAGACCAATCCCCTAAACACTCTATCGCCGAAGGCATCGATTTGAATTTTTGCCGTATCCCCAACGGAAAGTAATACAACATCGTTCTCATCAACATCAACAACTGCAAGCATACTTTTAAGGTCGGAAACAGTCATCATATTAGTACCGACGTTATAAAGGCTGCCGAGTACTCTATCTCCAAGCTGAACATTCAATTGGCTAACAACCCCATCCATAGGAGAATAAATTGTTGTTTTACTTAATTGATCTTTTTGAACTTTTAATGCTGCCTGCATCTGAGCAATTCGGGCTTTTGCTGCCTCGTATGTACCTTGTGCAGATAAATATGAACTCTTTGCACTTTCAAGATCGGAGTCGCTTGCCAGGTTTTTTGCATGTAGTTTTTTAGTTCGGTTATAATCTTCCAAAACTTTATCCAGTTGAGCTTTATCGGTAGATAAATCAGCCTTGGCACCATTTAAATTTGCTTCCGACTGCTCTACTTGTGCAAGGTATGCATCCTGCCTAATTTTAACGAGCAAATCTCCCTTATGAACATATTCTCCTTCTTTTACCGGCAGGTCTACAATTTCTCCGGCTACTTCGGGGGTAATAGTAACTTTAAATTCCGGATCCAGTGTACCTGTAGCAGTAACACTTTGAGTAATTGTCCGTTTGGCAACTTTTTCGGTTTGTACTTGAACAATTTCTTCTTTACTGCCGCTAAGAATAGCAATTAATACAAGTGCTACAACTAAAACTCCCAGACCGGAAAATATCATTACTTTCTTTTTAGATTTCTTTTTCTTTCCGTTAGCCATTT
>JBJKQP010000292.1:0-9399 GCA_046705105.1 Ignavibacteriaceae bacterium
TTAAAAACCTATGCTGCAATGTTTAATAACGGTTACGATTTTATATTCGGTATTTCTCCTTTTATTCAAAACAAAAATTTGGTAAATAAAATTTCATGTTTTGAAAATATGCGGAACTGGATGCTTACCATAACAGCAGCTAGGTTGAAAATTCCGTATTCCGCTGCCGCAAGAAATTTTGGGTTTAAAAAATCTTCCTTTGAAAAAATAAATGGCTATTTAAACACAAAAGAGACTTTAAGCGGCGACGATGATTTGCTTTTGAGAGAAGCAATTAAAAGCAAATTTAAGATAGGAATTGCCGCAGATAAAAATTCTTTCGTTTTTTCGTCGGCCAAGGAAAATTTTAGAGATTACTTTACACAGAAATCCCGGCATGTTAAAACATCTTTTCACTATTTGTTTAGGCATAAAGTTATACTCGGCCTTTGGCACTTGATAAATCTGGTTTTATTGTTTTCTATAATAGCTGGATTTTTAAATCCGGTATATTTCATATTTTTTTCGGCAAAAATAATTGTTGATTCTACGGTTGTTTTAACAATGCAAAAAAAGTTTTATTACCGCTTCAATTTAATAGAAGTAACTTATCTCCAAATATTTTATGAAATTTTTTTAATAATAAATTTTTTCGGTGCGGTTTTTAGAAAAGACAGATGGAAGTGAATCGATTGAATTTAATGTACCGGATAAGTAGTTGCCAAAAAGTTCATCAGTAATTGCTATATTGTTAATTAGCAATTTGACAATTAAACTATATAACAATTTCATTTATTTTTTGAATTTAAAAATGTAATAACATATTTTTGAACCTTAAGATAGCATAGAGATAAAATGGAATATAAAGAATTAGCAGAAAAAGCTGTCGAAGCAAAACAAAGGGCTTATCCTCCTTATTCAAATTTTCATGTAGGGGCAGCACTACTTACTGAAGATGAAAAACTTTATTTGGGTGGAAACATAGAAACACCGTCTTACAGTCTTACAATTTGCGCAGAAAGAACAGCAGTGTTCAAAGCATTTTCCGAAGGTGAAAGGAAATTCAAGGCAATTGCAATTGCAAGCGATTCACCGGGCTTCTGCCCGCCGTGCGGTTCTTGCAGGCAGGTACTTCTGGATCTCTGCGGCGACATAGATGTAATAATGATAAATCAAAAACAAGAACTAAAAGTCCTAAAATTAAGCCAACTACTCCCTTTTGCTTTTGGAGATAAAGACTTAACCTAATGATAATTAATTTTTTAACTTATTAACGAAAGAATTATGATCGAAAGAGCACCTCACTCCATGCCTAAAGAAACCGGGTGGATAGAAGTAATTACCGGATGTATGTTCAGCGGCAAAACCGAAGAACTGATTAGAAGACTACGCCGGGCAAAAATTGCAAAACAAACAGTTAAAATTTTTAAACCAAAGATTGATACACGTTTTTCCAACTCCGATATTGTTTCACACAGCGAGCAGTCTCTTCCTTCAATATTAATTGAAGATATTAAAGAAGTGCTTGAATTTTCAAAAGATGCGGAAGTAATAGGAATAGACGAGGCACAGTTTTTTTCCGAGAATATTATTGAAGTTTGCAATCAACTTGCAGACGAAGGGAAAAGAGTAATTGTTGCCGGGTTGGATATGGATTACAAGGGTGTACCTTTCGATCCTATACCGCAGTTGCTGGCTATAGCCGAATACATTACAAAGTCTTTGGCAATTTGTGTTGTATGCGGAAATCCTGCAGACAGGACACAGAGGAAAACCGCTTCATCGGAAAGAGTAATTGTTGGTGCTTCCGATATATATGAAGCACGCTGCAGAAAATGTCATTACATACCAGAAGAAAAATAAGGGATAAATATGAGCTTTACTGCTATTCTAAGAGGGATTATTGGAATCTGCCTGCTGGTAGGAGTCGCTTTTGTTTTGTCAAACAACAAAAAGAAAGTAAACTGGCGTCTTGTATTGGGAGGATTAGGTATACAAATAGTATTTGCTATTTTAATTTTGAGGGGAGACTCTCTAAAACAATATTTTGCTCCATTCGGATGGCCCAAAGATTTTTTTAACTGGATAAGCGGATTTTTTGTACTGGTTCTTAATTTTACTTCGGAAGGAGCAAAGTTCGTTTTTGGAAATCTTGCCTTAGGTCCCGGCTCATTAGGCAGCCTCGGTTCATTCTTTGCATTTCAGGTTTTGCCTACTATCATTTTCTTTGCTAGTCTAATGTCAATACTTTACTACCTTGGAATTATGCAAAGGATAGTTCAGGGAATGGCATGGATAATGGCAAAAATAATGGGTACAAGCGGTGCCGAGTCTCTTTCGTGTACGGCAAATATTTTTGTAGGCCAAACGGAAGCGCCTCTTATGATTAAGCCTTTTATAAAAGGTGCTACTAATAGTGAACTACTTACTATTATGATTGGAGGAATGGCAACAATCTCGGGTGGTGTTATGGCTGCGTATATTCAGATTTTAGGAAGCTCATATGCACATACTCTAAATTTACCACTGGCACAAGCACAGCAGTTATTTGCTACTCAACTGCTCGGTGCCAGCGTTATGGCTGCACCTGCTGCTTTGGTAATATCTAAAATTTTATTCCCGGAAGTTAGCGAACCTGAGACAAAAGGTACGGTGAGAGTTAAGATTGAAAAAAATTCTTCCAATCTTGTGGAAGCGGCAGCAAACGGTGCCAGCGAAGGATTAACTCTTGCACTAAATGTAGGCGCAATGCTGATTGCTTTCATAGCCTTAATTGCCCTTGTAAATTACCTGCTTCAGGGTTTAGGTAATATTACAGGTTGGAACACAACTCTAAAAGCTTTATACGGCCACTCTTTAAATTTCCAGCTTGTAATAGGATGGGTACTTCAGTTTTTAGCTTACGGTATTGGTGTACCATGGCACGATGCTTTAAATTTCGGAAGCCTTATAGGAACTAAAGTTGTGCTTAACGAATTTGTTGCTTACCTTGAGCTTGGAAAAATGATAACAGCTAAAGCAATTACGGATCCCAAGGCAATTTTTATGGCAACTTATGCATTATGCGGATTTGCAAACTTCAGTTCAATTGCAATTCAAATAGGAGGCATAGGGCCATTGGCACCCGAAAGGAAATCCGATTTGGCTAAGCTTGGTATTAAAGCTGTAATCGGCGGCTCACTGGCAACTTTAATGACGGCAACTCTGGCGGGAATTTTATTTTAAATTCAAATTGATGATTGACTTAAATTTTAAATACAAGGAACTTGTTTATTTGCTTGAAAAAGAGAAACCTTTTGAGCCTGAACTTTCAATCATTCTGGGAAGCGGGCTTGGAGGTTTTGCCGGGAATGTAAAAATTCACAAGACAATTACTACATCCGGTTTGCAAGGTTACGCGCCTTCTACAATAGAAGGGCATGCCGGTAAAATTCATTTTGCCGAATATGCAGGGAAAAAGATTTTATTATTCCAAGGAAGGATTCATTTTTATGAAGGCTATCCGATAACACAATGCATACTTCCGGTTTTTACTTCATATAAACTCGGCTGCAAAAAAATGTTTATTACAAATGCCGCCGGAGGAATAAACCCGGTTTTTAAACCGGGTGATTTAATGCTTGCGGATTCACTTAACGGTATTTTAATTAAAAAAGAACTTAAGGATTTAATCGGAATAGCCAGCCTTGAAGGAAAACTTAATTTTTTCAATTTCCCCTCACAAAAATTAAACCGGATTATTAAAAACGCAGCACTCGAAGAAAAAATTTCTTTGAAAGAAGGAACTTACTGGTATACTAAAGGACCCAGTTACGAAACGCCGTCGGAAATTAAAATGATAAGAACTTTCGGAGGAGATGCAGTGGGAATGTCCACGGTTCACGAAGCTGTTTATTCCGCATACTTGGGAATGGAAACATCTGCAGTATCTTGCATAACAAACTATGCCGCCGGCATAACCAGCAAAAAGCTTTCTCACTCGGAAGTTACCGAAACTGCAAATCAGGTAAAAGAAAAATTTGAAAGATTGGTAAAAAGAATTATTAAAATGATATGATCCGAAATTGAGATCTTTTTTCGGAATATTTTTGTAAATACTTTTCTTCAAAGTATTTGGAACTTTTCGGCTTTAAGTGAGTTAGTATATCCTAAATTGGATCACTTAAAATTCTTTTAAATTTATTATATTTACCGTTTAAATTTATAATTTAGTATAGTCGGCAAGAATACATAAGATGGAAGAGGAACTAAACGAACGAGAAAAAAATATTCTGCGTTATATTATCCAGCAGTTCATTTTAACAGCGTCGCCTGTAGGTTCAAGAAATATTACAAAGAAATATAACATAGGACTTTCACCGGCTTCCGTAAGGAATATTATGTCCGATCTGGAAAATTCGGGTTATATAGATCATCCTCATACTTCTGCCGGAAGAGTTCCAACTGATAAAGGATACCGCTTTTATGTTGATTCGCTGATGGATATTCAAAAAATAAATAATTCGGAAAAAGGAATTATAGAAAAAAGCCTTGAGCCCAATATTAACGAAACAGATGAACTGCTAAGAATTACATCCGTTCTTTTAAGCAACATAACAAACCAACTGGCATGTGTATTGTATCCTAAACTGGAAACCGGGATACTTGAAAAGCTTCAGATTGTAAATTTATCATCAACTAAAATTCTTGTAATTATTTCCATAAAATCCGGGCTGGTTAAAACCATTACGCTTGAGCTTACTTCGGATATTAAACAATCGCAAATGGAGCCGGTACAGAGACTGTTAAACGAAAGACTTTCCGGCTTAACTCTTGAAGAGATCAGAGCAACTTTTAAGGAAAGATTTAAAGACGTAAAGGTCGATTATAAACCGGCTATCAGATTGTTTGTAGATTCACTGGATAAAATTTTCAAAGACATTAAACAAAGCGATAAAGTATTAATTACCGGAACGAAAAATTTTATTAAGCAGCCGGAATTTGAAGACCCGCAGCGGTTCCAGAGCGTAATTGAACTTATAGAGGACAAAGATATTATTATTCATATTATGGAAAAATCCGGCGATACGGCATCCGACCATGTCTATATTTCCATCGGCAAAGAAAACGAACTGGAAGAATTGAAGGAGTATAGTTTTGTAAGCAAGGAATATAAATTGGGTGATGTTTCGGGTACGTTAGGTATTATTGGACCAAAGCGTATGGCATATTCAAAAGTAGTTGCCATTGTCGATTATATATCCAAAATGCTTTCGGAAGTTTTAACTTATTCAACAGTAAAATAAAGGAGTTATATCGGAATGAAGAAAGATAAGAACGATATTAAAACACATAAAGATCACACGAATGAAATAAAAATTGAACACGGCGATTCTTATAAAAACCTGAATAAAGAAAAGGAAGTTTCTAAAAATAACTTAAATGAAACTGTTAAAGATGAAGCTTTATTAAAGCTGGAAAAAGAACTGGAAGAAGCTAAACAAAAAATAGAACAATACGAAAATGAAATTGCGGATTATAAAGATAAGCTGTTAAGGAAGGCAGCCGAATTTGAAAATTATAAAAGGCGCACGGAAAACGATCAGCTAAACCTGTTGAAATATGCCGCAGAATCGTTTATTATAAAACTGCTGCCTACTGTTGACGACTTTGAAAGATCTTTGCAGCATATGGAAAACGCAAAAGATATGGAATCAATCAAACAGGGTATTCAACTTGTCTATGACAAGCTAATTAAAGTACTAACCGAACAAGGAGTAATAAAAATTGATTCCGTAGGAAAACCGTTTGATGTGCAGTTTCATGAAGCTCTTATGCAGCGCAAAGCGGACGGCGTTGAACCCCATACCGTACTGGATGAAATTGAAAAAGGCTACATGTATAAAGATAAAGTTATTAGGCATGCAAAAGTAATTGTTAGCGAAGATAACGAACAGGAAAACTTTGAAGAGACACAGGATAATACAGAGAATACTAATAATAAGGAAAAATAGGATTTATGTCTAAGCGGGATTATTATGAGGTGCTTGGAGTTGACAAAGACGCAACCAAAGACGATTTAAAAAAAGCATACAGAAAATTGGCTATGCAATTTCATCCGGATAGAAATCCGGACGACAAAAACGCAGAAGAAAAATTTAAAGAGGCTGCCGAAGCTTATGACGTTTTGAGCAACGATGAAAAAAGAGCAAACTATGATCGTTTCGGACATGAAGGGCTTAGAGGTACAGGTTTCGGTTCCTCCGGATTTACCGATATCAATGACATCTTTTCTCATTTCTCGGATATTTTCGGCGGCGCTTCTATTTTCGATGATTTCTTCGGCGGCGGGCAGAGACAAAGAGGTAGAAGACGGAGCGCCGGAACTGCCGGTTCCGATTTAAGAGTTAATTTGAAATTAACCCTTGAAGAAATTGCTCAGGGTGTTACTAAAAAAATAAAGATAAAAAAGCAGGTCAAATGCAGTCATTGCAGCGGCACCGGTGCAGAATCGGGGACTTCTACAAAAACTTGCCCTGTTTGTCACGGCACCGGAGAACTAAAAACAGTTTCACGTTCGGTTTTCGGGCAGTTTGTTAACATAACAACCTGCAGCAACTGTAATGGTGAAGGGAATGTTATAGATTCACCTTGTAAAAAATGTATGGGCGACGGTAGAGTAATTGACGAAGCTACGGTTTCCATAAATGTTCCTCCGGGTGTACATGAGGGTAGTTATATGACGCTGCGCAGCGAAGGGAATGCAGGAAAGCGGGGCGGACAGCCGGGAGATATTATCGTGGTTTTCCAGGAGATACAGCACGAATATTTTATTAGAGAAGACGATGATATTATTTATGATCTGTATATAAGTTTCCCTAATGCAGCCCTTGGTGCAGAAGTTGAAGTACCGACTTTGAACGGTAAGGCCATATTAAAAATTGATCCCGGTACACAGTCCGGCAAGCTTTTAAAGATGCGTGATAAAGGGATAAAACATCTAAATCATTCCGGTCGGGGAGATCAACTTGTAAGAGTGAATATTGAAATTCCCAGAAAAATTACTTCAAAAGAAAAAGAGATTTTGAAGGAACTTTCTCAAATGCCGAATTTTAAAAAACCTTCTGCATCGGATGAAAAAAATTTCTTTAAGAGATTTTCTTTTTAAAAAAGCTTTATTTGTCGGTAAATAACTTTTTAGTAATATTATTTTTTATCCGGCAATGACCTTTTTAAATTATTTTTTACTATACTTGTTCTAATAAAATTAATAAACATAAAAAATTTCGGCTTTTTTGTGCTGGGGTTGTAAATGTTTAAAAAGTTTTCCGAAAAAATCGGCTTTACACAAAGCGAAATTAAAGTTTTATTATTTTTACTTGCTGCTTTCGCTATCGGTTATAGTTATAAAACATGGGTAAAATCCGAAGATTATACTTCATTAAGAAAATTTAATTACGAAAAAGAGGACAGTCTTTTTAATGCTGCGGGAGCAGATACGGGATTTTTTAAAAATAATAGGGAAATAAAAAATAAAACAGTTGATTATAAGCAGGAAGTTTTAGATTTTAACGAAACGAATTCGGGAAAAAGTAAAAAGAAGATCATTCCCGCAAATAAAAGCATCAATCTGAATATTGCCGGAATAGAAGAATTAGCCTTACTTCCGGGTATTGGAAAGAAAACTGCTGAAAAAATTATTAACCTTAGAAGCGTAATAGGAAGGTTTAAAAAGCTGGAAGATTTATTGCAAGTAAAGGGTATTGGAAAGAAAAAATTTAATAATATAAAAAAATATATTTTTATCGAATAATAATCTTTAAAACTATTAAGTTCCGGAGGAAAAATGTATTCTAAAAAAGATCCGTGGTACATTCATGCCGCGCTTTATGCCTTAATTATAATATTAATTATAATTCTAGTTAAAGTTGCCATAATAGACCCCAACCAAGTGGTTGCCGCGGAAAATTATTACAAAACAGAATCTAGAGCAAGGATGAAAGACATTAAAGAAGGCGAGATTTTATGGTTTAAGAAATACGGTTATTATACCGGAAGCATGGATTCTCTTGTTAATTTCCTTAACACAAGCTCCTTTGTAGACAGCGTTAAAAACTCTATAGATACCTTAACTCACAAATCTGCGGATCCTTTTATTCCTTTAACTGCGGGTAAATTTATTCCGGACAGCCTGTACAAAACTCCTAAATCATTTTCTCCTTACACACTGGAAGTAGATACTTCCACAAATGTAGATACTGTTGTTTCGAGAACAGGCCGAATATTAAGAATAGATACAACCAAGCATATAGGGACATTATATTACCTTAAGGATCCGGATGGTTACGGTTCGGTAGGCAGTTTAACAAATTCCGCTTTGAAAAATACTGCTTCTTGGGAGCATTAAAAAAATTATGCCTGGTTTTGAAAATCATGTCGGGTTTACAATATCCGGCTCTAAGTTGCAGCTTGTAGAGATTATTTATAAAAACGATCGATACATACTGGAAAATATAGACGAGGCATACTACGATGAGCCGTTAAATCTGGGATCCGATAAAGAGACTAAAATAAGCGCCCTTCTGCAGGGCGCTTTTAACGAGCTTATTATTAAAAAACCATTGAAAAGTTCGTTTGCCTCCTTTACACTTCCTTTCGAGTTATTTTTCACCATGCAGGTTCCCTACGATAACACCTTGCTTCATCAGGACCTTATAGAAGAATTCCGGTGGGAGCTTTCTGTGCTATATCCGTATGCAGTTCATAAAGATTTTGCAATAGAGTATATTGAAGTTGAAAAGAATAATCTCATCAGTTACAATTCGGCAATAGTTATTGCTTTACCTAGAAAGTACTTGCAGTTAATACTTAATTTCTGCAGCAATAATAACCTTCATCTTCAATTTGTAGACAATATTCACTTTGCATCCGAACGGGCACTTGCTTTAAGCTATCCTTTAAATAACCGGGGAATAATTTTAAGCGTATATTTTAATAATAAATTTCTTTCTTTAATATTTTCTATTGACGGTAAACCTGTTAATTTAAAAGTGATTCCTTTAACCGACGCCGGAGAAATTCCTTCTTTACTTTTAACCGAAACAACTTCGAACGAATCTTTCAAAATAAACAGAAACTTAATTAATTCTGCTTACATAACGGGTGACGATATCTCCGATTCGATAATTGAATCACTAAATAAAGCTTTGGGCATGGAGTTTATCCCTTTCAATCCTTTTGAAAAAATAAATCCCGCTCCGGCATTATTTGACAATAAATATTTCTCTGAAAAATTCAATTCCTTTTCACCGGCTGCCGGAATTGCATACCGGCTGGCTTAACAGCAATGAGGATGAGGATTATATCCGGTGAATTTAAAGGAAGGTTAATAAATGTTCCCAAATCGGATTTAATTAGACCCACTACCGATAGAGTAAGAGA
>JBJKQP010000293.1:0-9812 GCA_046705105.1 Ignavibacteriaceae bacterium
AAATTACAACATTTTTCATCTTAATTAGTTTTTTAATTATAACTACTTGTTAAATTTTCTCTAATTTTAGTTGAATGCGTAACTCCAGTTATTAACTAATATTACGAAGAGAAGTCCTTAAAGGAAATGAGAATTCCGTTCGAAGAACAAAAGCTTTTTAAGGAACAGTTTATTCCGGTGGTAAGAAATATTATAGCTACGGTTTGAGCTAATATTCATAATAAAGCCTATTAAAAAAATCAATTCTTAGGAAATTAAACAGAAAAAATATAAATTTTATCTGTTAAAAATTAATTTCATAAAAAATGATATTGCTTAATTAATTTTATAATTAAAGTAATTTTTAAAATAAAACTTATTAAGTTATATTTATTTTATTAATTCACGGATGGAATCGTCGGAGGGTATTCCATTTAATTCATCGTATATATGAAATTTTACATCTAAAAATTCCCGTTAATTCTTTTAATAAAATATCGAAAAAGCAATAAAAATCATTACAGCAGTGCGGATAGAAATTTTCACTTCATGATTTTGATGTTTTATATTATCATAAATTAATCTATTTTCAGCCTAACCGGCTTTTTTATAAGCTTTTGGAATAATTTTACAATTTTTTTTTATTTACTTTATACATATTTAAAGAAGAAATTTTTCATAATTGTGACTCACCGGGCGAAGCTGTATTAAATCTAAATAAATTGATGTATTTTTGTAAAGCGGTTATATTTGTACCTGATCTATTAAAAAATAAATTATATTAAACCAAAAGAAAGTTAAATATGGAATTACTACAAAAAATTAACAATAAAACTGCCGTCGTTGGAATTATCGGACTAGGGTATGTTGGTTTACCCCTAGGTCTAGAATTTGCAGGTAAAGACTTTCATGTTATCGGCTTTGACGTCGATGAGAAAAAAATACCTGTATTGAATTCGGGTAAAAGCTATATAAAGCATATAAAAGAAGATAGGATTAAAAAAGTTATAGACAATAAAAAGTTTGAAGCAACATCGGACTTTTCACGCCTAACCTCTTGTGATGCAATAATTATTTGTGTCCCTACTCCGTTGGATGAACACAGGGAACCCGATATGAAGTATATTGTTAATTCAGGAAAAATAATTGCACAATATTTAAGGAGTGACCAACTGGTGGTTTTGGAATCTTCTACATATCCCGGAACTACGGAAGAGGTTCTTCTTCCGATGTTTGAAAAAGCAGGCAACAAGCAGCAAACATCCGGTTTTATTGTTGGTAAAGATTTCTATTTAGCTTTCAGTCCCGAAAGAGAAGATCCCAACAATCCCAATTTTAATACTGCTACAATTCCTAAAGTAGTCGGCGGAGTAACTCCTCAATGTATGGAAGTTGCAAAAGCATTATATGATCATGTAATTGTAAAAACGGTCCCGGTTTCTTCACCCCGTGTAGCCGAAGCGACAAAGCTGCTGGAAAATATTTATCGCTCTATTAATATAGCATTGGTTAACGAGTTGAAGCTGGTGTTCCATAAAATGGATATTGATGTTTGGGAAGTAATTGAAGCTGCATCTACCAAGCCGTTTGGCTACCATCCGTTTTTCCCGGGTCCGGGTTTGGGCGGTCATTGCATTCCCATTGATCCTTTTTACTTAACATGGAAAGCCCGCGAGTTTGAAGTAAATACAAAATTTATCGAATTAGCCGGAGAGATAAATACATACCAGCCTTATTATGTCGTTGAAAGGGCAATGGAAGCTTTGAACTTCCATAAAAAAACTCTTAACGGTTCCAAGGTCCTTTTACTAGGCGCATCATATAAAAAGAATGTAGACGACACAAGAGAATCACCTTCGTTAAAGTTAATCGAATTGCTGAGAGAAAGAGGTGCGGAAGTAGACTATAATGATCCTTATATTCCGAAATTGCCGCCTACCAGAAAATATAAATTCGATATGGATTCGGTTGAATTAACCAAGGAAAATTTAAGCAAATATGATTTGATCCTTTTAAGTACTAATCATGATGATTATGATTATAAGTTTATTCATGATAATTCCAAACTTATTCTTGATACCAGGAATGCCTTTAAAATCAAAGGTATTACCAACGGCAAAATATTTAAAGCATGAAAGGAAAATTAAATTAAGATATGAAAATACCCTTACTCGATCTCAAAGCTCAATATTATACTTTAAAAGACGAATTGGATAACGCACTTTTAAATGTAGCCCGGTCGCAGCATTTTATTTTAGGACCGGAGGTGGAAAAATTAGAAAATACAATTTCGGAATATTTACATGCAAAAAAGGCAGTAGGTGTTTCTTCCGGTACCGACGCACTTCTGATTGCTTTAATGGCAATAGATATTCAACCCGGTGATGAGGTAATTGTACCGGATTATTCATTCTTTGCAACTGCAGGAGTGGTTTCCAGGCTTAATGCTGTTCCCGTATTTGCAGATATTGATCCCGTTACTTTTAATATTAATCCGAAGAAAATTGAAAAGAAAATTACAGCGAAGACAAAGGCAATTATACCGGTTCACCTATACGGACAAAGCTGCGATATGGATGAGATAATGAATATTGCTGGCAGCCGCAATCTTAAAGTAATTGAAGACTGTGCTCAGGCAATAGGAACTCAGTATAAAGACGGCAGGCATGTTGGTACAATAGGAGATATAGGATGCTTTTCATTTTTCCCGAGCAAGAATTTGGGAGGATTCGGAGACGGCGGAATAGTTGTTACCAATAATGAAGAGCTGGGAGAAAAATTAAGAATATTAAGGGTACATGGTGCAAAGCCTAAATATTATCATAAAGTAATAGGCGGTAACTTTAGATTGGATGCAATGCAGGCAGCAGTCCTAAACGTAAAATTTCCTCATCTGGATTCTTGGTCGGCTAAGAGAAGACAAAACGCCGAACAATATAACAAGCTTTTTATTGCAAAAGGCCTGGCAGAAGAAGAAGGCAGGACAACTTTTGATGGTAAAAATAAAGTGCTTTTACCCAAAGCGGTTTATAAACAATCAGACAGCACTAATTATCATATATACAATCAATATATAATTCGTGTTGAGGATAGGGACGGACTGCTAAAACATCTTAGGGAAAACGAAATAGGATGCGAAATTTATTACCCCGTTCCTTTTCATAATCAGGAATGTTTTTCATCATTAAAAGGCAAGACAGGTTCGTTTACTAATTCTGATTTTGCCGCCACACATTCATTAGCAATACCTATTTATCCCGAATTATCCGTCGAACAAATAGAACATGTTGTTAATACTATTGAAGGATTTGTCAAATAGGTTTTTATGAGTAATTTTTACAAAATAAATCTTGCTATAATAGGAGCAGGGCGATGGGGCTTTAACCATGTGCGGACTGCAGCAAGTTTATTACCTCCACAGAATATATTGGTTTGCGACGTCAACAATGCCTCCCTTGAAAAAGTAAAACAGTTGAATCCATCCTTAAATACAACGAATAATATTGATGAAATAATAAAGCTGAAAGATATAAATGCCGTTATAATAGCTACTCCGGCGGAAACGCATTATGCTATTGCAAAGGTAATGCTGGAAAACAGTAAGAACGTTTTAGTTGAAAAACCGATAACTCTTCAACTTGATGAAGCTAAAGAGCTGGATAATATAAGCAGTAAAGCTGAACTCAAACTAATGGTAGGTCATGTAATTTTATATCATCCTGCCGTTGTTAAAATAAAGGAGGAAATTAAGAAAAATACAATCGGAAAATTACAATATATATACAGCAACCGGCTTAATCTCGGTGCAATTAGAAGCGAAGAAAATATTTTATGGAGCTTTGCACCCCATGATATTTCTATTATTCAATTCCTAACGGAAAGCTATCCTTACGAAATTACCGCAAACGGTGCTTCTTTTATTCAAAATAAAATAGAAGATACTACTCTAACTTATTTGAAATATCCGGGCGGTATAAATGCACACATCTTTGTAAGCTGGCTGAATCCGTTTAAAGAGCAAAGAATGGTTGTAATCGGAGAAGAAGGAATGTTCGTCTTCGAAGATACTTTGCCCGAGGATAAATTGAAATTTTATAAGAAAGGATTTAAAAACAATAACGGCATAATAGAAAAGTTCGATAATAATTATCAGGTTGTGCCTATTGAAAATAAAATGCCTTTAACGGAAGAGCATATTCATTTTTACGAATCAATTATAAATAATACACAGCCGTATACGGACGGAAAACATGCCGTGGAAGTTTTAAGAATTCTTGTTGAGGCAACTAAATCTCTTAAAAGTTTTGATAAAAAGGTATAAAAACTTAGATGTAAATTTGATGATGATTGAATGATCAATCTTTGCATCTGAGAAGGAGATAAAAATAATAATATTTAATTAGAAAGTTAATTTATGAACGAAAAAAATTATTATGTAGATCCTCATGCCGTAGTAGATGATGAAGTTGAAATCGGTGAGGGGACAAAAATATGGCACTTTTCACATGTACAAAAAGGTGCAAAAATCGGAAAGAAGTGTGTACTTGGTCAGAATGTTAATGTAGGAAACAATGTTACCATGGGTAATTATTGTAAGGTACAAAATAACGTTTCCATTTACGAAGGTGTAACCCTGGAAGATTATGTATTCTGCGGGCCGTCTATGGTCTTTACAAATATACTTGATCCCAAATGTAAATATCCCCAGGTTGGTGCGGAGTTTTATATCAATACTCTGGTAAAAGAAGGTGCATCGATAGGTGCAAATGCTACTATTGTATGCGGGCATACTCTTGGTAAACATTGTTTGATAGGTGCGGGCTCGGTAGTAACAAAGGATGTACCCGATTATGCTCTTGTAATAGGAAACCCCGGCAGAGTTGTCGGATGGGTTAGTGAAGCTGGTAAAAAATTAAACTTCGATTCCGACGGTTTGGCAGTCTGCAGCAAGACAAACAAAAAGTACAAGCTTAAAGACGGCAAGGTTTCGGAGATAATATAAAAGGAAATATAAATGGGAATTACATTTATAGACGGTAAAGTAAAAGGAGAAAACGGAAAGGAAGTAGGGCTGCGATTCCTGGTAGACAGCGGTGCAACTTATACTTTGCTAGCAAATGAGTATTGGAAGGCTATTGAATTAAAACCTAAAAGAAGCATGGATTTTACGTTAGCTGACGGAGATACTATTAAACGTAGTATCTCCGAATGTTATATTATTTTACCTCAGGGGGAGGGCCACACACCTGTAATTTTAGGGGAAGAAGGAGATGAATCTCTTCCTGGTATGGTTACTTTTGAAATACTTGGTCTAAAACTTAACCCGTTTAGAAGAACCCTGGAACCTATGAAAATGATGCTTACTTAATCTAAGAAAATTAAATTGATACATACACTCCAAAAACTGCAAAGCTGACAACCAAGTTTAAGTTCAAGAACCTGCAATCATGCTGCACATTCAATAATGCTTCTAGAATTGAAGATTATATTCACACGGAAATTCTTAACCAACCGCATAGCGGTCAATTCTGAAAAAACTAAAATATGATTAAAGATATTATTCAAATAGCGGAACAAGCCGGTAAGCTAATACTGGAAGTGTACAACAAAAATGATTTTAAAATTAAAATTAAGGATGATAATTCTCCTTTAACCGAGGCTGATAAGAAGTCCAATGATTTTATTACTGCCGAACTTAAGAAAAACTTCCCTTCCATCCCGGTTTTGGCTGAAGAAGGCGATGCTGTTGATTATGCCAAAAGAAAATTCTGGGATAAATTTTTCCTTGTAGATCCGCTTGACGGAACGAAAGAGTTTATTAAAAGAAACGGTGAATTTACGGTTAACATTGCTTTAATAGAAAATAAAATTCCGGTTCTTGGAGTAATCAATATACCTGTTTCCGGCGAAACTTATTACGGTTCAATAGAAAACGGCAGCTATAAATTATGGAAAGGAAAGACAAATAAAATTGAGGTTAGTAAGAAAAATAAAGATGATGAATTAACAATTGTTCAAAGCAGATCGCACGCCGGTTTGGAAGAGGATAAATTCTACGGGAAATTCAGAATAAAAGAAAAATTATCCAGGGGCAGTTCACTTAAAATTTGTCTTGTTGCCGAAGGTAAAGCGGATATCTATTTTAGAAGCGGGCCGACAATGGAATGGGATACCGCTGCAGGGCATGCAATACTTCTTGGAGCAGGAGGATATTTTGTGAATAAAGACGGAAGCCCGCTTGTTTACAATAAAGAAATAAATAAGAACTTCGGATTTATAGCAAGTTCGTTTGAAATTTAAAAAGAAAAAGTTCAACAAATAAATAATACCGTACGGTAATAAGTAAGTAAGTGCGGGTAAAGCTCAGCCTTAATAAGGAGAAATGGCACGGCGGATGATGTTATTAACTCACATTATGTGAAAGATATTTTTTGGAGTAATGGAGTAACTTGGTCCATTCCATTACTCCACTACTCCATTATTCCGAGTGTCTGCGTAAGGTGAATTATTAATTTGGAATTTATAAAACTTCGTTATTAATAAATAGCAGGATAACTAATGGCAGAAAACAGAGCAAAAAATATATATTGGCACAAAGGAAGTATAACACCTCTTGACCGGGAAAGGTTAAACGGGCATAAAGGCGTATGCCTTTGGTATACCGGACTGTCTGCCAGCGGTAAGTCTTCAATTGCAATGCGTGTTGAAGAAAAATTATTTGAATGGGGAATAAGAACTTTTGTTCTTGACGGCGATAATATCCGTCACGGATTGAATAAAAATTTGGGCTTTTCACCGGAAGATAGAACTGAAAATATTCGAAGGATTGGAGAAGTATCCAAATTATTTGTCGATGCAGGCGTTGTGGTTTGTACGGCATTTATTTCACCTTACCGCAAAGACAGAGATAACGTAAGAAAGATAATGAAAGACGGTGAATTCATTGAAATATTTATTAAAGCTGCGCTTGAAACATGTGAAGAACGGGATCCCAAAGGATTGTATAAAAAAGCTTTGGCGGGAGAAATAAAAGAATTCACCGGTATATCGGCACCTTATGAAGAGCCGTTAAATCCCGAATTGATTATTAATACAACCGAAGAAACCGACATTGATAAAAATGCGGACAAAGTTGTTAAGTACCTTATGCAAAATGAATATCTTCATTCCGAAATTAAAGATAAAATAAAAGCAGCAGGATTCTAAATGAAGCAACGACATGATGAATTAATTAAACCGCATGGTTCGGGTATATTAAATCCTCTTTTTGTAGTCGATGAAAATGAGCGGATGGAACTAATAAAAGAGGCCGAACATCTTCCTTCCGTAATTGTTAGTTCCGCTGCCGCAGCCAACGCAGTTATGCTTGGAGGCGGATATTTTAATCCTCTAAAAGGTTATATGAATATTTCCGATGCATTAAGTGTTTCGGAAAATATGAAAACAAGTGAAGGATTATTCTGGCCTGTTCCTATTCTTAATATGTTAAATGATTCATCGGCTGTTAAAGGAGTTAATCGAATTGCTCTTCGTGATCCGAATGTTGAAGGAAATCCCGTAATTGCAATTCAAGAGGTTGAAGCTGTTGAAGAGTTTTCCGGTGAGCAGATGAATTTTATGACGGAGAAAATCTTTCGAACAACTAATGTTGCACATCCCGGGGTTGCTGCTTTTAATTCGGTTGGAAAGATTGCCGTATCGGGACCGATAAAAGTATTAAACTTCTCCTACTTCGAAACGGATTTTCCGGATACATTTAGAACGGCCTATCAAATACGCGATGAAATGAATAATCTCGGATGGAAAAAAGTAGTTGCCTTCCAGACCCGCAACCCAATGCACCGTGCGCATGAAGAATTATGCAGGATGGCTTATGAAAGATTGGATGCAGACGGAATTCTTATTCACATGCTGTTGGGTAAATTGAAAAAGGGAGATATTCCGGCTGATGTAAGAGATGCGGCAATTCGTAAGATGGTAGAAATATATTTCCCGCCTAATACCGTATTAGTAACAGGCTATGGATTTGACATGCTTTATGCAGGGCCTCGCGAAGCGGTTCTTCACGCAGTATTTCGTCAGAATGCCGGCTGTACCCATCTTATAGTCGGACGCGATCACGCCGGCGTAGGTTCATATTACGGCGGTTTCGATGCACAGAAAATTTTCCGCGAAGAAGTGCCGGAAGGCGCTTTGCGAATAAAAATATTCGAAGCCGATCATACAGCCTATTCAAAAAAACTTAATAAAGTTGTTATGATGAGGGATCACCCGGATCATTCTAAGGAAGATTATGTCTTCTTATCCGGCACGAAGGTGCGCGAAATGTTATCCAACGGAGAAGATCTGCCTGTAGAATTTTCCAGGCCGGAAGTTGCGAAAATTTTAATGAACTATTATATGTCCGTTAAATAATTTAAGTTTAGGTTTAAAATTTTTATTAAGGAAATCATGCAGAAACATATCGCATTAATTGTAACTATATTATTATTGTCGATAAACATAAAAGTTAACGCCCAGGTAGATCAATTAAAAGGTATGTCCCGGGAAGAATTGCAAAAGAAGGCTGAGGCATTGGGAATTTCGCAAAAGGAATTGTTAAAATATGAACAGCAGATGCAGTCAAACCGGAAGACAGAACAACCGGCTCCTACGGTAACTCTTACACCCGATACATCCCAAATTTCCACACCGCCTGCAAGCAAGCCTTCATCTTTGGATACGTTGCCGGCATTTCAGGGAGGAAGCGCTGCTCGTCTGCCCGCTTTCGGTTATAATATTTTTAACTATTCACCTACAACCTTTTTACCTGCTGCAAATGTTCCTACGCCAATGAGCTATATATTCGGTCCCGGAGATGAAATAATCATCACGCTTTGGGGAGAGACACAACTGGTTAACGATGTAGTTGTATCGAAGAACGGAGATATAAATATTCCCGATGTGGGGATTGTGGATGTTAACGGTTTGAGTTTGGGAGCATTGCATGAAGTACTTTTTAAAAAATTATCAAAGGTTTATGCTTCGCTTATACCGGTAAACGGGGTTGCAAAAACACATATGAATATTTCAACGGGCAAATTAAGAAGCGTTAAAATTTATGTGCTCGGTGAAGTAAACAAACCCGGTGGTTATGTACTGCCTGCGTTATCCACTGCATTTACGGCATTATATTACTGCGGTGGACCTGATTTAAACGGCTCACTGAGAAATGTGGAAGTTTTACGCAAAGGTAAAAAAGTTGCGGATATTGACATGTACAATTATTTAATAAACGGGGATCAATCCGGTGATATAAGGCTTGAAGACGAAGATGTCCTTTTTATCCCACCGGTTGGAAAGAGAGTTGCAATTGAAGGAAGTGTTTTCCGCCCGGCAATATACGAATTGAAAAAGGGAGAAAAATTAAGCAGTCTTGAGAAGTTTGCCGGCGGGTTAACCTTTAACGCATTTTACCAAAGAGTACATATTGAAAGAGTTATTCCGTTTAACCAGAGAAACGAATACACGAATAATATCCTAAGCATAGATTTAAACTTTAAGAATGTAAACGAATTAAAGAACAGTAGTTTTCCGCTGGATGACGGGGATATAGTGGATATCCTAAGCATTAATAAACTTCCCCAAAACCAGGTTGTAATAAGAGGCGATGTAAGGAAACCGGGAGTGTATGCCTTAACAAATTCCGGGATGACTATACGGGATCTGGTATACCGTGCCGACAGCCTCTTCCCGGATGCATTTCTTGATAAGGCATTATTAATTCGTACGCTGCCTTCCGAGAAAAAGGAAATTATCTC
The DNA here is from genome assembly GCA_046705105.1 of Ignavibacteriaceae bacterium. Lineage (GTDB taxonomy): Bacteria > Bacteroidota > Ignavibacteria > Ignavibacteriales > Ignavibacteriaceae > FEN-1297. Next base: position 9,780 of record JBJKQP010000293.1, read on the forward strand.
TTTTAATCTTAAAAAGGCATTGGAGGGAGATCC
>JBJKQP010000294.1:0-15867 GCA_046705105.1 Ignavibacteriaceae bacterium
TCATATCACCGGTTAAAATATACTCCATTGCTCTGCCGGAACCTATTAGTCTTGTTAATCTTTGAGTTCCTCCATAACCGGGAATAATTCCAAGATTAACCTCCGGCTGCCCGAACTTTGCATTTTCAGAAGCGAGTCTAATATGACAAGCCATTGCAAGCTCGCAGCCGCCGCCTAAAGCAAAACCGTTTACTGCCGCAATTACCGGTTTGTTCATATTTGAAATAAAATTGTAAACTGTCTGTCCGTTTTCGGCAAAGTCTTTTGCGCTTATCATATTAAGTTTATTAAGCTCGGAAATATCGGCACCGGCGACAAAAGCCTTTTCCCCGCTACCTGTTAAAATTATTACGGATACTTTTTCGTTTGAATTAAGTTCCGTAAATGCTTTGCTTAATTCATCAACTGTTTTGGCATTAAGAGCATTAAGTTTGTCCGGCCGGTTTACGGTGACAACTGCAAGCGGTTCATCAATTTTTAGTAATAAATTTTGGTAAGGCATAATTACTCCTATAAACTTATATATAAAGGAATTCTAACTCTTAAATTCACCGATATATATTGATTAGTATAAGTATAATGGTATTCGGCAGCAACTTCAAGCATAAACATAGAAATGCCCGCACCTGCTGTAAATCCTAATTTGGAGACATCTTCAATATAATTACTTTTACCTGTTGCGGGTTTAAACTGGTGAAGTTTTTCAAAGAAAACATAATCTGCCGAGAATTCTACAATAGGCATAAAGAGTACAATGTTTTCAACCAACGGAGGAAAGAAATACCTTACACCTAAACTTATAGGTAAAGCCCTTGTAAAATAGTTTGAATAATCGGTAACTTCGTAAAACTGCTGGCTACCCGGAAATTGTTCAAACCCGACTCTTGTAAAAAGAAAGAAAGGAAGGTACTCAGCATCGGTATAAGAAAGTTCCATGTTAAATCCGCAGCCTAAATCCGTTGAATTTGCAAAATAGCCTAGCGGAAGGCTTGGCCCCACATCAAAAGCTAAAAACAGTCCTCTCGCATCGTCTGACGGGGGCTTTTGTGCAAATGCACTAAATGAACAAAGTAAAATTATTAAAACAAATTTCTTCATTAAAGCTAAACGGATTTAATATTCTAAAATACAAAATTAACTGTTCTCTTGAAAAACCATCGCGATGGAAGACGGAATATGTACAATAAAAAATGGAACATGGATGATAGTAGATGCGTCCCATCCATCTTCCATGCTCCATCTTTTATTCATTGATTTAATTTTTTATTCCAAAGCGAAACAGTGAGTAACAATACTGTTATTCCGAGCTGTGCAGGTAATACATAATTAGTAAAATTTTTGGCAATCATAAAAAATCCTTCCCATACAGAATAATTTGCAGCAAAGATAATGTGGATTAACATTTTTGATTCACTACCGAACGCAAGTAGGTTACACCAGAATATTGAAAAAATAATTATGCAGAACCAATATATATTCTGAAAATAATTTACTACTATACTTGCAATTATTGCCGAAGCTAATAAAGAAATATAATTTACATAATCAAATTTAGTTTTAGCAAGCGGTATAAAAGAATAAACAAAAAGCAGCATTATTATTATTAGAGTTATTATAAATTTATGTTTGAATACCGAACCTGCTAAAATTAAAAATAGGCCAAATGCAGAAAGTTGACAAAAATTCCAAACTAAATAAATCGGGTAATCAACAATTGATGACATTCCGAATTCGTAAAAATATTTAGGATGGCTGATCTGCAGACTCTTAGTAAAATATAATACAACCCACAAGAATAATAGCGGCAAAAAAATCCAAATTAGCGGCTGCAAAGTTTTATTGTATAGTGGCTTTGTAAAAATTTTTTTTATAGTATGAAATTGCCCGGGATTTAGGACAAAAAACAAAGGAAGGATTAAGCTTAAATGAAATCTAAAGCCTAAAATTATTATGTAAGTATTTAGATTAAAATGTTCGAGTATAATTCCTGCAGCATTTATAAAAACTACTGCAAAAATTATGCGGACTATTATCGCTTTGTTATTCACAAACCGTTACTTTCTAATTTCTCCTTTTAAAAGATTCGTACCAATACCGTATTTGTATACCAATCTTCCGCCAAGCTCGCCGGTTCGGTAGACAATAATAGAACCAAGCAAAGCCAGCAATAAGAATAAAACTTTTATTTTCTTTGTAAATTTTTTCTTTAGGATAAAATAAGTTCTTAAAACAAGCAAACCCGTAAAAAACCACATTGTTATATTTGCCATATCTTCATGTGCTTCAATAGCTCCAAATGCAATATGAACGCCTTTTTTACTTAACGCCTTTGCAGCATCAACGGCAGAATTGCCCGTAAAAACTGCGGCAAATGCTCCAAGAACTCCCAAAAATAGAAATAAATAAGCAGTCTTTGATAAAAAATCTTTTTTAAAAATAACTCCTAAAACTTCCATTAAAGCATAAGCAAGAAAAAATGCAATTGGAAAATGTACTACCTGTGGATGAAGGCCGGCAAGAAAATTCATTATACATCCTTTCGCAAATTCATTTTAATTTAATCGAATCTTAATAAAACTTATTTAAGAAAAAACTCTCGGAAACTTTGTGTGACTTTGTGAGATCAAAAAGATCACCAGGCAGACTAAGTTCCGAAATGCAGAAACAGGATACAAACAAACTAAAAACAGCGTTCTTAATTAATTCGAAAATTCCCTATTCCTAATTAACAATGAAGAATAATTGAATAGCGAATTAAGAATTCCGGAACATACGATTAACAAGAGATTTAACTATCACCCGCAAAGAATAGAACCGCCGTTAACGTTTAGTATTTCGCCGTTGATATGCCTGGCTAAATCGGAAGCTAAAAATAAAACCGGCCCGGCAACATCTTCCGGAACAGCAATTCTTTTTAACGGAATTTCCTTACGAATTTCTTCCATATATTTTTTATCCGCAAAAACTTCTTTGGTCATATCGGAAATTACCCAGCCGGGGGCAACACTGTTAACCGTAATATTAAATTCACCAAGTTCTGCAGCAAGTGACTTGGTAAAAGATATTACCCCTCCTTTGGAAGCTGCATAATGCGAATGAAACTGTTCGCCTCTCTGGCCTGCAGTTGAAGTAATATTAATTATTCTCCCGAACTTATTTTTCTTCATATCCGGTATAACATGCTTTGTAAAAAGGAATACGGCATTTAAATTTATCCTGATTGTTTCTTCCCATTCATCAAGGCTCATGGAATCAGCTTTACCGTATTTCCAAATACCCGCGTTGTTGACCAGAATGTCTACTCTGCCAAAATCGGCAATTACTTTTTGAACTTGTGTTTCAATTTCAGCAGATGTATTTAAATCAACTTTGTAAGCTTTTATTTTTGTTTTATCGGAAAAATTTTCTATTAACCGGCGTGCGTTTTCTTTACCTGAATTATAAGTAAATGCTACCGAAGCATTAGCTTTACAAAATAACGTAACACAAGCTTCACCTATTCCTCTTGAGCCGCCTGTTATTAAAACTATCTTGGAATTTAAGTTTATCATATTAATATTTTACTTTATATAAAAATAAGCCTTTTGCCGGTACAGCCTCGCCTGCGGCACTTCGACTTTTAGTTTCAAAAATCTTTTCAATTGAATCTAAGTTGTTTCCTTTTTTAACTGCATTTAAAAGTGTTCCGACAATAGTCCTTACCATTCCGTGAAGAAACCTGTCGGCTTCTATCCTAAAAAACACCAGATTTCCCCATTCTTTCCAATATGCTTCGTAAATATTACAAATTTTATTCTTTGTTTCGGTGTTTTGTCTCGCAAAAGACGTAAAATCTTTCCGTCCAAGCATTCTTCCGGTAAATTCATTTAAAGACGAACAATTTATTTCACCATGATAGAAATACGAAAAATTGTTATAAAAAGGAGATTTACGCCTGCAAATTAAATATAGATAGCTCCTTTTCTTTGCACTAAACCTGGAATGAAATTCTACCGGAACCTTTTCCGTTTTTACTATCGAGATATCTTTTGGAAGAATCGCATTTAGCGAATGCTGAAATTTAAATAAATCAATTTCATTTTCAGACTTAAAGTTTGCAACCTGCCCAATTGCATGCACCCCGGCATCGGTTCTTCCCGAACCAATCAAGTTTACTCTTTCATTAAGGATAACTCCTATTGCATCAATTATTTTTGCCTGTATTGTTTGAGCGTTTGCCTGAATCTGCCAGCCGGCATAATTTGTACCGTCGTATTGAATTAGGAGCTTGTAATTATTCAATTCTAACCAACCTCACTTTAAAAAATGCTTCATATTCAAACATTTAATACTATTGATAAACTTAGTAAGAAATTATTCGATTATAAATATGATGCTTTTATTTTTAAATAAAATCAAACTTTTAGTCTCAATGGTGCCTAAACAAAATTTTGACTATTGCAGAGGGAGAAATGTACGAAAAAACTAACATTGAATATAGTTCTCCGAAGGAAATTGACTTAGTAAATGCTGAGGCCTTTAAAATAAATAACCTAACTAACGATTGCCTAACTGAAAAAGATGATTTAAGAAAAAATATAAGAGCTTTAAGGATATTAAGCTTATGTAACCGTACACTTACAAGAGCAAAGGAGGAAAAATCTTTATTAAAGGATATTTGCAGAATAATAATAAATTCGGGCGGATATAAATTTGTCTGGATTGGATATTTTCAAAATAATAATGAAAATTCCTTTAACCCTGCTTCATATGCCGGAAAGTTTAACGAATTTCCTGATGCAGTAAAAATTTTTACCTCTATAATAAACTCGAATGAATCAATAATATCGAAGGTGAAGTGTGAAAACTCTCCTCAAATTATTCAAGATATCTCTACCTTAGATACGGATTTGGCTGGGAGAAGACTTGCAATAAAAAACGGCATTTCCTCGGTGATTATTTTTCCGTTATTAAAAGATAATGCGTGTTTCGGCTCATTAAATATTTATTCCGATAAAAAAAATATTTTTGATGAGGGTGAAATAAATTTATTAACGGAACTATCGGATGATATTGCTTTTGGAATTTCTTCACTTAGGACATTGGCAGAAAAAGAAAAAATAGCAACTAACCTTAAAATAAGTGAAGAAAGAACCCGCAGTTTGTTTGAAAACGCTCCAATAGGAATTTTCCGGACTTCCATCGACGGTAAAGTTTTTGCTGCCAATCCGGAAATAGTAAAAATCCTCGGTTACAATTCTTTTAAAGAATTAAAAAAAGTTAGATTACAAGATATATATGTAAAAAAGGATGAAAGAAAAAAATTTTTAGAACTAGCGTTATCTCAAAAGATCGTAATCGGATTCGAAACCGAGTTCAGAAGAAAAGATGATTCCATTATTACCGTAAGCATAACCGGTCGTTTAATTAAAAATGACATCTCAAATAAACAATATATTGAGGGTACATTAGAAGATATTACTTTTAAAAAGGAAATAGAGAAACAAATAATTGCAGCAAAAGAAAAAGCTGAGGAGATGAACAGGCTGAAAGATAATTTCCTGGCGGTTATGAGTCATGAGCTTAGAACTCCCATGGTAGGAATCTTAGGTTTCTCGGAAATTTTTCTAAATATTCTTGAAGAAACAGAGCATAAAGAGATGGCGGAAGCACTTTATTCTTCCGGTAAAAGACTGATGGAAACTCTTGACTCCATTTTAGACCTTACTAAATTGGAAGCAAACAAAGTTAAGCTGAACAAAAAAAACACTAACATTAACGAAATAGCGGAAAAAGTAATTTCATATTTCGAAAAAATTGCAAGTCAACGAAACCTTTATTTAAAATATAAAATTAACGACAACCAATTATATTCATTCCTAGATGTTGATATATTAAAAAAAATATTGCACAACCTCATAAGTAATGCTATAAAATATACGGTATACGGCGGCGTAACTATAGAAGTAGGAAGTATATATAAAGACAAAAAGAAATGGGCGGAAATAAAAGTTATAGATACGGGTATTGGTATTCCTAAAAAGAACCGTGAATTAATTTTTGAAGACTTCAGACAGCTTAGTGAAGGATTAAACAGAAAGTACGAAGGTACAGGTCTTGGATTATCCTTAACCAAAAGATTTGTAGAATTACTCGGCGGTAAAATAAAGTTTAAAAGCGTGATAAATTCAGGAACAACCTTTTCCATTTGCTTTCCTGTTTTGGACTCCACTAATAAGAGTATTGCCGGGAAAAAATAATTTATACAAGGATGAATTTGGAAAGAATAAAAATTTTCCTAAATTGTAATTTTTCCAAAATAAATACTAAAAATACAACGTTAGAAATAACATTGGAATTTAATTTAACTCAGGCTTATATGATAATTTTTAAATATAAAATATTTTAAAAAATGAATCGTTATAACCAGTACAAATAAAACATGTTAAAATGGTTTGAAATGAGGAAACCTGTTTAAATTATGAAGTATTATAATTAAAAATGACTACAATAAAAGAAAACCAAATTGAAGGTACCGAAGAAAACCTACATGTACTTTTTAGATTAGTATGGGAAAATTCCATATTAGGAATGCGGCTTACGGATTCTCAAGGCATTGTGCTTATGGTAAACAATGCATACTGCAAACTTTTCGGAAAAAACAAAAACGAAATTGAAAATAAACCGTTGTCAATTATTTATAAAGTAAATACGCATTCGATAGTTGAAAAAACTCATAAAGAAAGATTTAATTTACGAACCGTAATTCCTTTTCTCGAGAAAGAATTTGTCCTTTGGAATAACGAAAAGAAATGGTTTAGCATAACCAATTCATTTCTTACAATAGATAAAAATACTACATATTTATTATCCGTTTTCAGAGAAACTACCGAATTAAAAAAATCCGAAAAAGCTTTAATTGAAAGTGAAAAAAGATTTAGAATGCTGTTTGAAAATTCTGCGGAGAGCTTTTGCATTATGACAAATATATTTGAAGAGTGCAATAAGAAAACATGCGAGCTTTTCGGTTGTTCCAGGGAAGAAATTGTCGGGCATCCGCCATGGGAGTTTTCACCGCAGTTTCAGCCCGACGGAAGAGATTCAAAAGAATCCGCTTTGGAAAAAATAAATGCAGCTTTAAACGGCACACCGCAATATTTTTATTGGCAGCATAAAAGGAAGGATAATAAATTAATAGATGTTGAAGTCTCACTTAATAAATTTCAAATAGGAAATAAAAATTTAATACAGGCTACCCTGCATGACATAACCGAAAGAAAAAGATTTGAAAAAATTCAGGGGGCATTGTATAAAATATCCGAGGCTGTAAACAGTACAAATGATATTCAAACCCTGTATATTAAGATTCATGAAGTTATAAAAAGCTTAATGTCTGCCTCAAATTTTTATATTGCACTTTATAACGAAGGCACCGGTCTATTATCTTTTCCCTATTTTGCGGACGAATACGATGAACAACCGGAACCGAGAAAGTTAAAAAAAGGTTTAACCGAGTATGTGCTGCGCACCGGGAAAAATATGATTGTTACCGGAACTCAAGATGCCGAGCTTCGCCAAAAAGGAATTTTAGAGTTAATCGGCCATGCTTCCGCAAATTGGCTTGGAGTTGCGTTAAAACTCGAAGGAAAGACAATAGGCGTTATGGTAGTGCAGGACTATGAAAATGAGCTTGCATATGGTGAAAGTGAAAAACAACTTCTTGAATTTGTTTCCGAACAAATAGCACTTGCAATAGATAGAAAAAGAACCGCTGACGAGTTAATGGCACATACTAAGCAATTGAAATTAAATAAGGATTTGCTTGAGGAAAGAGCAGCCCAGCTTACACAGCTAAATAAAAGACTTGAAGAATCCGAGAAAAAGCTGTTAGAAATTAATGCTAGTAAAGATAAATTATTTTCAATTATCGCACACGACTTAAAAAGTCCTTTCCAACCGCTTATTGGAATGTCCGAAATATTAGCCGATGAAAATAATTCGCTCTCCGAGGAAGAAAAAATTCAATTTCAAAAGGGAATTTACAATACGGTAAAAAACCAGTATAAGTTACTGGAAAATCTATTGGATTGGTCCAGGTTACAGACAGGTAAACTAGAATTTGATCCCGTCAAAATCAATCTGTTTGAAAATGTCGAAGAGGTTGTAAGGATTCTAACTGGTAATGCTGTAAATAAGAATATAACTATTATAAATGGAATAGTGAAAGATGTTTTGGTTTATGCCGATGCATATATGACACAGTCAATTTTTCAAAACCTTGTTTCTAATGCAATAAAGTTTACAAATCCGGGCGGCAGAGTTACCATTTCGGCTAAGGGAATAAATAAATTTATTGAAATAGAAATTGCAGACAACGGCATAGGCATGTCTAAAAATGATATGGATAAATTATTTAGGCAGGATGTGCAACATACCACTCTGGGAACCTCTAAAGAAAAGGGAACCGGCTTAGGGCTATCAATTTGCAAAGAAATGATTAACAAAAACGGCGGAGAGATAAAAATAGAAAGTAAAAAGGGCGAAGGTACTAAGCTTATATTTACCCTCCCGGTTCCAAACAAAAATTGAAACTTACTTTTTATATTATTTTCTATACACTGTTTTAATATTTACAAATTCTTTAATTCCGAAAGCAGAAAGCTCACGTCCGTAGCCTGATTCTTTAACTCCGCCGAAAGGAAGCCGGGGATCGGATTTAACAAATTCATTTACAAAACAACACCCTGCCTGCAGTTCTTCTTTTGCAATTCTTTCTCCTCTTTTAATATCCGTTGTAAAAACAGCAGCACCTAAACCGAAGTTTGTATCGTTTGCAATTTTAATTCCATTTGCTTCATCTTTCACTCTAATTAATGCTGCTGCGGGACCGAACAACTCTTCGTCGTATGCAGGCATACCGGGTGAAACGTTTGATAGAACAGTTGGAGGATAGTAAGCTCCTTTATTACCGGGAATTTTACCACCCAATAATAGTCCGGCACCTTTTTGAATACTTTTCTTTACCTGTCCGTGTAATTCATCTCTTAAGTCGTTTCTTGCCTGCGGACCTAAATCGTTTGCAGTATCAAAGGGATCTCCCATTTTTTTCGATTTCATTTTCTCAACAAACATCTCTTCAAACTTTTTATAAATCGATTCAACAACAATAAATCTTTTTGCTGCAATACAGCTTTGCCCTCCGTTTATCAGCCTGGAATTAACACATGTATCAACTGTTTTTTCTAAGTCGGCATCTTCAAGAACAAGATAAGGATCGCTGCCGCCTAGCTCAAGTACCGTTTTTTTAAGAACCGAACCGGCAATTGAGCCAACTGCTTTTCCTGCCGGGACGCTGCCGGTTAATGTAACCGCACTAACTAATTTGTTTTCAATTACTCCCTTAATATGCTTTGATGAAATTATTAAGGTTCGAAATAGGTTTTCAGGAAATCCTGCTTCACGGAAAATTTCTTCTATTGCCAGCGCGCAGCCGGTAACATTTGAAGAATGTTTAAGTAGACCGGCATTGCCGGCCATCAAATTAGGAGCAGCAAATCTAAACACCTGCCAGAAAGGGAAATTCCACGGCATAACTGCAAGTACAACTCCTAACGGGCGAAAGGTAACAAAACTGTTAGATGCATCCGATTCAATTGTTACATCAGCCAAAAACTTTTCAGCATTATCGGCAAAATAATCACAAACCCAGGCACATTTTTCTATCTCGCCTTTCGACTGGGAGATTGGTTTACCCATTTCAAGCGTCATTATATTTGCCCATTTATCTTTTTTAGTTCTAAGAACTCCTGCGGCTTTTTTCATTTTTGCTGCCCGTTCAGCAAATCCGGTTTTTATCCATTGTAAGTATTCGGAATGTGTGTTGGAAAGGATCCTTTTTATTTCATCATCATCCATTTCTTTATATAATTTAATTTCCTCTTCGGTTGCGGGATTTATCGATTTAATCATTTTCATATCCTCCGGTAAGTTTTCATTTTGACTAATAGTAGGTCAATTTATTACTATTTCCATTATAATAAAAAGTTTTATAATAATATCAACTTAATATGTAACATTAAACAATTGTCGTAATATTAATCATAAGTCCTTTTCTTATAAATTGAAATTTACTTAACCCTCTTTGCAACAACAATTGTTTTATCATCAGTATATTCTCCGTTCCTGGAAAATTTAATTACATCGTCAAAAATTGTATATGTAATTTCTTTGGGAGATAAATGTTTATTCTTTAATAATACTTTACTTAATCTATCTTCACCGTAACCTTCAAACTTACCGTTAGCGGAATCCGTAACACCATCAGAATAAATTAATAAAACATCATTCACAGAAAAATTTATCGAATCGATTATGTATTGGGCATTAGGCGACGGCCCTAGAACCGGACCTGTAGAAGAAAGTGTGGTTACTTTATTGGAGTCCGCTTTAACAAACATTGGCGGGTTATGCCCTGCGTTTGCATAAAGAAACATCCCGTTTTTATCTGTAGAGAATTCGCCGTAAAAAAGCGATGCGAATTTTTCGTCCTTAAATATTTTATTCACCAGCGAGTTCATTCTTTTCATTAAAGGGGCAATTTTAATATCGAAGCTACAAGCCATTCTAAGTGCACCGGAAATATACATTGCTTCTGCTGCTGCGCTAACACCTTTACTGGCGGCATCGCCTAATGCAACGCCTAAAAAGTCGTTGTCGGAACCAATTTCCAGATAATCAAAAAAGTCACCGCCTACAATTTCTGCCGGATCGGACAAACCGAAAATTACATAGTTGTGAAATTTATATTCATGTTCGGGTAAAATACTTTTTTGAAGTTCCCTGGCTTTATTAAGATCTGCTTTTAATGTAGTTGCTCTCATCGAATAACGCCGCTGTTTTATTTGCGATGTTAATGCGGTAGCAATTATGCTTAATGTAATACGCAAGTCCTCATTTATATTTTCGCTGTTTAACGCAAGCAGATATTCATAAAAGGGCTTGCCTTTATACTTAACTCTGGAACCAACACCGGATGCGGAATATTTAAATATTCCCTTTTGCCTGAGTACTTGATTAGTTTCGTTGCCTAAGATAGTCCTCTCTTTCGCTATTTGTTCAAACAAAGGATAGTCTTTAATATTTACTTTAAAATCGGAACTTATTTTCTCCAGGTTCCCTGTTTGGTATAACAAAACATAATCGCCGGTTTCTACATTAAACTTCCATATTCTTCCGCCGTTAACAAGAATATGTTCCATTTCTATTATCTGGTTAAGAACCGAAACCAGCATATCTGTTTCGGAATCGAATTTTTGAGATGCAATACTTTCGATTGTTTTATAAATTCTTCTTTGATCCATAATTTCTCAGAATACCTTTTTATTTAACTTTTCTGGAACCGGGTTTTTCGAACGGGATTCCCTTTTTGCATAGTTCACATTCATCCGGTAAATAAGAAACAACATCCATTTTAATTGTGCTCTTTTGAGGAAAGCCAAACCTTACTTTACCGTTGCTTCTATCCACAATAAAGCCTACGCCGGCAACTTGTGCACCGCTGTTTTTAACAATGTCAATCACTTCGAAAACAGAGCCGCCTGTGGTAACCACATCTTCACAAACCAAAACTTTCTCCCCTTCTTCAAGAGAAAATCCTCTCCGAAGAGTAAGTTTTTTATCTTCTCTTTCTGCAAATATAGAACGCTTATTTAATTGACGTGCTACTTCCTGCCCAACAATAATACCACCGATTGCAGGCGAAATAACAGTATCTATATCTTCATTCCTAAAATGTTCTGCAATTATGCTGCATATCTTTTCTGTATATTCGGGATACTGCAAAACTTTGGCACACTGGAAATAAACATTGCTGTGCCTCCCGGAAGTAAGCAAGAAGTGCCCTTCTAGTAAGGCACCTGTTTTTTTAAATATTCCAAGGATTTCTTCCTCAGTTAGGCTCATTTAAACTCTCCTTTTTAATATTTATTCAACTTTCAAGACCTTCAATTTTTTTGGCAAGATTAAAATCGTTTTGCGTTACTCCGCCGGCGCTATGTGTTGAAATGGTAACTTTAACTTTATTCCATGAATGAATTAAAATATCCGGGTGGTGGTCCATCTTTTCGGCCTCATCACCAATTTTATTTACAAATGTCAGCGCACTTTTAAAATCATTTAATTGAAATTCTTTGCCAATATGGTTATCTGCAAATTTCCATCCGGGAACGTCACCCAGCATTTTTTCAATTTCTTGTTTAGATAAAACATCCATCATCTACTCCTTTTTTATTTGTTATTCAAATAATCACTCAAATTTAAGCATAAAAAAAGCGTCCCCAAAACCGGGGACGCTTTTAGTTTAAATGCAAGTAATTAAAAGCACAAAGGGAAAAATTACTTTATTTCTCCGGAGCCACTTTTTTCCTTTGCTTCATGAGGCTTTGCCTCACCGGAATCTTCTTCCAGAAAGACAAGTTCTTCAGAATTTTCAAAATATTTTGCAATTATCCTGGAGCCTTCTTTGAAAGTACCCCGCAGAATTTCTTCGGCAAGGGGATCTTCAACATACTTTTGAATTGCTCTTCTTAAAGGCCTAGCACCGAACTTTTGATCGAAGCCTTTGTCAACCAGAAAATTCTTTGCGGAATCCTCAAGTATTAATTCCATCTTATTCTCAAGTATATTCTTTAGAATCTCTTTCATTTCTATGTCGATAATTTTAAGAATATCTTCCTTTTCAAGACTTCTAAAAACAATTGTCTCATCAACTCTGTTGAGAAACTCGGGATTGAATAACTTCTTCATTGCTTCTTCAACCGTATTCTTCATAGTCTCATGCTTGTCTTCGGGCTTTTCGCTTCCGAACCCGAATGAGCCTATATTTTTAATATCCCGGGCACCAACGTTTGTCGTCATAATAATAATTGTATTTTTGAAGTCCACTTTCCTGCCGAGGCTGTCGGTTAATACACCGTCATCAAGCACCTGCAGCAGAATGTGAAAGATATCCGGATGTGCCTTTTCTATTTCATCAAAGAGAACGACTGAGTATGGTCTTCTTCTAACTTTTTCGGTTAATTGGCCGCCTTCTTCGTATCCAACGTATCCAGGAGGAGCCCCGACCAACCTGCTTAAAGAAAACTTTTCCATGTACTCACTCATATCAATTCGCACAAGAGCGTTATCCGAATCAAACAAATATCTTGCAAGTACTTTACAAAGCTCGGTTTTTCCGACACCCGTAGGGCCAAGAAATATAAAGCTGCCGATAGGTCTGTTAGGATTCTTAAGTCCGGCTCTTGTTCTTCTAATAGCTTTGGTAAGTTTATTAACAGCTTCATCCTGGCCAACTATAAATGCTTTTAACGCTTCATCCATCTTTAATAATTTCTCGGACTCGGTTTGAGCTACACGGTTAACAGGTATACCGGTCATCATTGCAACAACAGTAGCAATATCTTCTTCAGTTACATCATGAACAATATCTTTTGTCTTAGCTTCCCATTCTCTTTTTGCAATTTCAAGATCGGACTGCAGGTTGCGCTCTTTATCTCTTAGCCTTGCAGCTTCTTCATAGTCCTGTTTTTTAACAACGGATGCTTTTTCCTGCCTTACTTTTTCAATATCCGTTTCGAGTTCCAGAACTTCCTGCGGCACTTCAAAATTTCCCATATGAACTCTTGAGCCCGCTTCATCAATAACATCAATTGCTTTATCCGGCAAGTGACGATCGGTAATATACCTATTGCTTAATTTTACCGCAGAATCAATTGCGTCCTTAGAATATTTTACATGATGATGTTCTTCGTACTTAAACTTTATATTATTAAGTATTTTAATTGTCTCATCATAGCTCGGAGGTTCTACCATAACCTTTTGAAAACGCCTGTCCAGTGCTCCGTCGGTTTCTATAAATTTTCTGTATTCGTCAAGAGTTGTAGCACCAATGCATTGAATATCTCCACGGGCAAGAGCCGGCTTAAACATATTTGAAGCGTCAAGCGAACCGGAAGCACCTCCTGCACCCACAATAGTATGCAGCTCATCAATAAAAAGAATTACTTCCTTAGCTTTTTCAAGCTCATTCATTAAAGCCTTCATTCTCTCTTCAAACTGTCCTCTGTATTTTGTACCGGCAACAAGTCCTGCAAGGTCTAATGTAACAACGCGTTTATCCTGTAAAATTCTCGGCACTTTCTTTTGAACAATTTTTAGTGCTAATCCTTCCGCAATTGCGGTTTTACCAACACCCGGTTCACCAATAAGCACAGGATTATTCTTTTTCCTTCTGCTTAATACCTGTGCAACCCGCTCAATTTCTTTTTCACGTCCTACAACGGGATCTAGTTTATCTTCTACAGCCAACTTTGTAAGATCGCGTCCAAAATTATCAAGCACCGGAGTTTTAGTCCGTTCAATTTTTTTATCCGGAGGCGGTAAATTTGAGCCCGCATCCCTCGGATTTTTAGAACTCAACATTGAATTCAACTCTGAACGAGCCGAATCATATGTAATATTAAATTGATGCAATATTTGTGTAGCAATATTATCTTCATCCCGTAATAGTGAAAGCAGAAGATGTTCGGTACCTATTACATCCGCCTTATATATTTTTGACTCAATTTGAGTAATCTTTAAAACTTTTTCTGCCTGCTTGGTAAGAGGAATATTTCCGATTGTTAAAGTTCCTCCGGAAGTTCTTACCGTATCCTCAATTGCTTTTTTAAGTTTCATCAAATCACAGTCTAGGTTTCTTAAAATCCTAACTGCAACACCCTGCCCTTCGCGAATAATTCCTAACAACAAATGCTCGGTTCCGATATAATCGTGACCAAGCCGTAAAGCTTCCTCACGGCTTAACCTTATTACATCCTGAAGTCTATCTGAAAAATTTCCATCCATCTTAATTCCCTTGTTTTCTTTTTAATCCAAAAAAGTAACAAATTATGTCATAATCAACAATGTGCAATATAATTATACTAAAATCAGCAATCAAGATATGCTGACTGCACCAATTTTACACATTATTTTATTAACTTTAAACCCCCTATAAAGCGTTTTACCCTAAATCACTTAAATATTTAGGAATTGTGATTTGTATTTTCATATTAAATCTTAACATAAGTCACATAAATAACAAGTTTTACCGACAAAAACACTTTCTATACAAATAATCGAAAAAATAGTTCCAATTTAAAGGCTAGCGTAAATTGCTTAGCATTAGTTATTATTTTATTTTTAATGCAAATTATAAGAAAATAAATATATGCTAATCCAGAAAAAATACAAGCTAAAAAGAATAAATGAACAGATCCAGCACAGACCAATAATTGATGAAAGCCGCTTCACAATTAATTATTCAAATGAACTAAACCCGGCACAATTTGAGGCGGCTTCTGCCTTAGACGGAGCTTATTTGATTATTGCCGGTGCAGGAACCGGAAAAACAAGAACCCTTGTTTACAGAGTTGCACGGCTTGTTGAACTTGGATATGACCCTAAATCTATTCTTCTTTTAACTTTTACAAGAAAAGCTGCAAACGAAATGATGAACCGTGCATCAATCCTGCTGGATAACAGATGCTCAAAAGTTAACGGAGGTACATTTCACTCGTTTGCTAATTTAACTCTTCGCAAATATGCAAAGGCTGTGCATCTGGATAATTCTTTTACAATTTTGGATCAGGGTGACAGCGAAGATGTGATAAACTTAATCCGTTCGCAAGCAGGATTTATTTCCAAAGAGAAACGATTTCCTAATAAAAAAACTCTTACAAAGGTATTTAGTTATAGTGTAAATACCGGAGTCCCGGTTGAAGAAATTATTAAAGAAGATTACCCTCATTTTGCAGATAACTTGGACAAAATCCTTGATATCCAAAAAATTTT
>JBJKQP010000295.1:0-29014 GCA_046705105.1 Ignavibacteriaceae bacterium
AGTGCCATACGACAACGGCGTGGACACCTTCTACATTTGATCATACACAATATTTCCCGTTAACAGGCAGCCATAATACGGCATGTGCAAACTGCCATCAAACAATATCTAACTTTGCGGTACATTCTTGTAATGCTGTATGCCATCAGAATGCGCATCATCAAAATGAAGATTGTTATACTTGCCATAAGACTGGAAGCGGTGATTAAGTCTTATCATAAAGATTATTCGAATAAGAAATAGATTTGGAAATGTATAATAAGAGTTCGAAAATAATAATTAATGTCCTTGCCATAACAATATTTATTAGCGGTGTTTTATTTGCCCGGAGAAAAAATAAAATAGAAAAGCACGGAAAAGTAATATTTATAACATCGCTTAATATTTATTTAAGATTTGAAAATACCCAGGGAATTACAAAAGGTGATACTGCATATTTTATTAGAAGTGGAAGAACAATTCCGGTTATGTACGTAAAATATTTATCTTCGAATTCATGTTCCGGTCCAAAGATTGGAAATACAAATCTTAAGGTTGGAGATAATGTTTTTCTTTATGCAGCTAATGTTAATAAAAACTCTGTCTTGAAAAATACAGCGGAGACGGAAAAAGATACTAGCATTGTGCTTGGTAAAACAAACGTAAAAATTCATGAGAAGAAAATAATATTTAATAAAAACCTATCTTCTTTTACAGGAAACTTTACGGCCAATTCGTTGTCATATGCTGCAAACTATCAGAACAGTGTTAATACACAGAGATGGGATTATTCTTTAAACTTAAGGGCTAATAGAATCGGCGGAAGTGATTTTTATTTTTCAAATTTTATGGACTTAAACTATTTAAGTTCCGAATGGCAGGAAGTAAAGATGAATGTATTTAACAACTTAAGAATTTATGATTTGTCTTTGGGTTTTAAATCTGCCGGTTACAATATTTGGGCCGGCCGGCATATAAATTATAATGTTTCGGATATAGGGCCGGTGGACGGATTGCAGTTTGAAAAAAGATTAGGGAATTTTGGAGCCGGCGGAGTTGCAGGCTTTAGGCCCGATTTTTACAACATGGGATTTAATTCAAAGCTGTTTGAATACGGTGCATATTTAATGAGAATCGATTCACTTAGAAACGGTTCTATTCAGAATACAGTTGCAATTTTCCAGCAGACGAACAATAAAAAAACAGACAGAAGATTTTTGTACTTTCAAAACAACAGTAATTTGTCAAGCAAATTAAATTTTTATCTTTCATCGGAAGTAGATTTGTTTAAGCTTCAAAACAATGTTCCTACAAATGATTTTTCATTAACCAGCGTATACTTCTCAACAATGTTTACACCGGTTAGAAATATAACGATAAACTTTTCGTATGATGCAAGACGGAATATAATTTATTATCAAACCTTCGGCAGCATAATAGACAGCTTATTTAACAATGCATTAAGGCAGGGTTTGCAATTAGGATTTTTTCTAAGGCCGTTTACCGGCACGTTTATAAATTTGAACGGAGGTTACAGCTATCAGAAGGGAGACTTAAGACCATCGAGAAATTTTAATATATCGGTAACACAATCGGAAATACCGCTGCTTAACATAACCGCAACATTAAATTACAATAAATTATACGGAAATTACCAGAACGGTTCGGTTTACGGGATAACCATTTCAAAATTTTTCCGGTTTAATATAACCAATATATCGGTAGGATATTCCAGGTTAAAATATACATTCGGAAGTTTTTCATCTGCGGCATTTAATCAAAAGATTGTTGATGTTCAAATAAGCACCCGGCTTTTGGATCATGTATTTCTAAACTTATATTACGAAGGTGAGTTTGACGGTACAACTACGTACAACAGGTTTATGAACGGTGTTAGTTATAGATTTTAATTGTAAAATAATATTCAAATGAAGTTATGTAAGTCCTAATAACCTCACCCCCTAGCTCCCTATCCTTAGCTAAGATAGGGGGAGATGATGGGTGGGAAGTTCAGCTTGTAATTAAAAAAAATTAAAGAAAGAGAGAAATGGGTAAAGTAAAGCCTTTATATATTTATTTGGGAGGAATTGTAATTGCTTTGGCAGCAATAATAACTGTTTCCAGGTTTAATCCTAATCTATCTACTCCGGCACCGGTTAAGAAAGCTCCGCCGGCTGAAGATATACAGGGACAAGTTATTCCAAATGATGCGATACATAGAAAACTAATGAATCCGCTGGCGCAAAAACCGAGTAAAAGCAACGTTATGCCTTCCATTATGCAGCACATGAAAGATTTACAAAGTCAGGTTGAAAAAGACCCGAAGGATACCACTAAGTTAAGACAATATGCAGATTTTCTAAACGAAGCAATGCAATATGACAGGGCAATAAGATATTATAAAAGAATACTAAAAATAAATCCCCGCAGGATAGATATAATGTCTTCCCTCGTTTATATTTATTTCGATCAAAAAGATATGAAGGACGCAAAATTGTATCTTAATAAAATATTGGCGGTTGATAAAAATAATGCCCAAGCAATGTATAACCTTGGTGCTGTTGATGCAAATATGGGTAAGAGGGGAATGGCTAGAAAGCTATGGTCTAAAATTGTAAATGATTATCCGGGGACCGAGATTGCGAAAAAAGCACAAACATCCATCAGCCGTCTGTAATAAGTTCAAACAAAGGTATTTGAAAATCTAAATTGATGCCTGCTACCAGATCCCCGGTGCCGGATTCCTTATTCTGTAAAAAGTATAATTGATCTGAGTAATAATTTCTATTTATTAAAGTTGAAGGGGACTAATAGATGGAACATAGGTTTGAAATCTTAAAATAGAAATGGAGGATATATATGTAAAAGTTGTCCTTGGGAGCCTTATATCATTATATCTTAATTCATAATGCTAATTCTTAAACACATTAAATTTAAAATTCCAAACCAAATTTGTTTGTTATCGTTACCGAACTTTTCCTAAAGTTGAGAAAGTTTTATTTAACTTTTTGCATTCATGCAACACTTTTTATACCGGGTTAAATTTTGCTGAGTAATTCTACTATTTTTAATCTGAAAACGCATGTCATCCTGCTGGTACAAAATCTGCTGCTATAAAATAATTTTAACAAAAAAATTAGTCATAGGAGCTTTTAATGAAAAATATAAAGCCTATTTATATATATTTAGGCGGAATTATACTTGCCGTTGCCGCTTTCTTTATAATTTCCAGCGAAAATCAAACGAACAAAAATTTACCGCTAAATAATATTACCGGCAAAGAAATGCCGCAAGATAGTATACATAAAGCATTTATGAACAAAGAAAAACCGGGCAAGGATAATGTAATGGCATCCGTTATGAAACAAATGGAAATGTTAAAAAAAGCCGTTGAAGAAAATCCTAAAGATACGGTTAAGCTAAAACAATATGCGGATTTTCTGGCCGTAGCACATCAGCCTAAGGAATCTTTAATATATTATAATAGAATACTAAAAATTAATCCCAAAAGAATTGATGTTCTGTTCTCGGTTGCTTATGTGAATTATATGACTCAAAAATATGATGAAGCAGAAAAGGTTCTGAAAAGAATAATCTCTATTGATAAGAGCAACCTTAGGGCATATTACAACTTAGGTGCAATTGCAGTTAAAAAGGGGAATAAGACAAAAGCAAAAGAAATCTGGTCCAAACTGGCACAAGAACATCCGGGAACAAAAATAGGTAAACTTGCAAAGCAATCACTAAGTAATATTTAATTGCACCATTGTTATTCCTCTCTTTAACTGTTTGTTAAAGCGAAATTAAAATATATTGATTTTAAACTTATTAAATAATAGGTTTCTTTGGTTAATCAATTATATTGAATTAAAATCCAACCAAAGCGGGAGGAATAACAATGAGGCGTATCTTTTTCCTTACCTTTATTTTATCGCTTTCTGTAATATTTAATATATGTGCCCAGGTTGTTGACAGATCGGGCGGGCATGCGCGTATACTTAGCCTTGGAAATAATCCTTATATTATAGACCCTGAATATATTAGAGTAAATCCTGCGTGGATTTCTTACTACAATAACTTTTTATGGGCAGATATCGGTGCTAAATCCTCTTCCGGAGTAAATGCAAGCAGCGGTCAGTTTGCAGGTGTAAATGCTAAGATAAATAAAAGACTGACATTAGGAGGACTGTTAACAGTAAGCAATTCCAATCCTATTCCGTCCATAAGTGTTCTCGATCCTTTTTCTTTGGTAAATCAAATTAACAGCATTGTAGGCAGCGGCCGGGTAGTACAGCTAAATAATAATTTTGAACTTATGGCATCTTATAAATTCCATAGGACAATTCTTGGTTTGGCTGTTTCTTATTCATATTCTCAAAATAAAATAAATTATCCTGCAGGTCCCAATGAAAAAGGCCTCGCAGATCAATTCGGCTTGAACGCAGGTATTATTTCACATCTTAATAAGGACTTTTTATTGGATGCCGGTGCCAGCTTAATTTTTCCTAATGTATCGTACGACCCGGGAGCAGGCTTTAAAACCAAATTATCCCAGACAATTTTTTTAGTTAATGTAAGATCTTTTATTAATATTTCAAGAAGGTTAGCTCTTGTACCTGTTATAAATTTTGAAAACGTCAGTGGCAGTGCCGATGCAAACGGTTATAACGGAGACCTCCAATCAATGACCGATTTTTCTTTAGGAATAGGTGCAAATTATCGGATACATCGTTTCCTTATAGCCGGAGGAATTTCTTTTAAATACAATAAAACTACCGTACCATTGGTTCCGCGTATTTCTCCTCAACTATCACAATCAAGTACAGATTTCCCGGTTTGGAATTTGGGTGCCGAATGGAGAGCAACAAGATGGCTTATTGCAAGAATAGGCTACCAGGCGGTTACATATAACAACGATTATGAACAGACAGCATCACCAAATTCTAAAATTGAAAATATTTATACCGGTTATAATCCCGGCACAGTTACACTTGGTATTGGTTTAAGGTTCGGCGGCTTTGGTTTGGATGCTACAATTAACAGCGATGTACTAAGGCAGGGATTGAATAATATCGGGGGCGGAACTCCGACTTTTGCTTATATCTCCGGCACGTATGCATTTTAGTTTAATTCGAGATATTAATACTTAAAACTTTTAACTTCTCTTAAACTTACACTTAAACTTGAACTCATACGCAGTTTAAGTTCAAGTTTAAGTAGGCAAAAGAAAATTAGATTAACCGAAAATTATCCGATGACTTCATCACCTCGGTAATATCTTTTGTAATAAGGGAAATATTTATATCTTGTAAGGTCAAATTAAATGGTTGATAAATGTTTGAATATGTAGGTGCAATTCATATGCACTCGGTGTACTCCGATGGTTCCGGCGAAGTTAAGGACATTGTAAAGTTTGCCGGTGAAGTCGGGTTGGATTATATAATATTAACCGATCATAATACGCTTCGGGCTTTGAACGAGGGTTATGAAGGATGGTATGATAATACTATCCTTTTGGTTGGTTGTGAAATAAATGATAAAGAAAACAAGAACCATTACCTAGCGTTCAATATAAAAGAAACCTTCTCCACAAGAATATCGGCAAAAGAATATGTCAGGAAAATTAAGGAATCGGGCGGGATTGGATTTTTAGCACACCCTCATGAAAAAAGAACTCATATGAAAGAGCATCCGCCGTATCCGTGGACGGAATGGGATACAAAGGATTTCACCGGGATTGAAATTTGGAACCACATGTCCGAGTGGATGGAAAATTTAACCGAACAAAATAAATATCAATCTTTTTTGCATCCGTTAAAATCAATAGTTGCCCCGCAGCAGGAGACGTTAAAGTTGTGGGATAATTTAAATTTAGAAAGAAGAGTTGTAGGAATTGGCGGAGTTGATGCTCATGCTCATAAATATAATGTACTTGGTTTTTTTGAGGTAGAAATTTTTCCATACAAAGTACTTTTTAAATCTATACGGACACATTTGATTTTGGAAAAACAAATTTTCCGTAATACAAGTGAAGATTCTTTTAATGCTGCCAAGAAGCAGATTTATTCCGCACTTGAACAAGGGCGCTGCTTCTTTGCAAATGATTACCACCGGGATTCAAAAGGATTCAGGTTTTTTGCCGAATGCGGAGATAAACTTTATAATATGGGAGATACAATAAAGACTTCCGGTAAAGTTAAGTTGCGTGTTTTAATTCCTGCAGAAAAGGCTGAGATAAGGCTGATTCATAATGGTAAAGTTGTTGATTCGCTTGAAGATTCTTATGCGGAATTTATTGTAAATAAAAGCGGTACATACCGGGTTGAAGTCTATCATTTAAATAATGCATGGATTTATTCGAATCATATTAGAGTTAGAATTTAAAGACGAAGAAGGTTATAATTTTTAGCACTAGCAATATTTTTATGGTTGGCTAAACTTTACAAATTGTTTGATTAATAAATTGTTGAAGTATTAAAGCATTTATATTTTTACATTTCAAAAAAAAATTATTCTGATAGTATTATTTTATAAGAACTGTCAAACCCTTCTAAATTTTTATTCAGCATCTCCAATTCCACAATTAATTTCTTCGGTAAAATTTTTATTCTTACAAAATGAAACATCCTTGTTTCCGAATTTGTATCAAACAGGTCTTGATGCTTTTCTTTCTTGCCCCTATAAAGTTTTTGCTGAATTCCGCCGCCTCCGCCTATTACAAGGAAATCTTTTCCCTTAATCTTAAAATGTTCAAATGCATGCGCATGCCCGCTTACAAATAACTTGCATTTTGAAGTGCTGAAAAATTCCGGCAGAAAATACCTTTGCACTTCAATTGAAGGAGAAACAACTTTGCTGTTGGTAAAAGGAGAGTGATGACAGCCTACAATAATAAATACTATTGATGTATCGGCTTCAAGTTTGTTTAAAGTCTTTCTATACCAGGTTAATTGATTTTGGAACTCTTCCCTTGAAAGTTTTTTAAAATTAGAATTTAGGAGAATTACAGCAGTATTATTTATTGTTCTTGAATATCCAATTACAGGAGCATATGGATAACGTTTGGAAAAATTATTAATCCCTTTCTTTGAAGAAAACAGATATTCGTGGTTTCCCGGGATAGGATAAAAAGCAATATTATTTTCATTAAGCTTGCTGACAAAAATATCGATAGGCTTCCAATCGCTTTTGTTTGAACCGGCTGCTACAATATCACCTAGATGAAACACGGCATCCGGGGATATTTCCATGATTTTATTGAAAAGAATCTGCCGCGCTTTTTTGTTCTTGTTATATTTATGCACAACCCGTTCTATAAGCATCGGCTCCTGTGTATCGCTAATAAAGCATATGGTTGGAGGATCATTTCCCGAAATGGAAGAATGAGGGATTGAAATCTGAGCAAAAGCATAATAATTTTCGAAAAACGCAGTAAAAATTAGAAATAAACATAGGGAAAAATATTTATAAAGAAGTCTTTTCATAAGCCGTTCCAATAAAATGAAAATTCAACTTCCAAAATTATCTCTTTTAGTGGTTAAAAGTCTTACCCGATTTATTCCAAACTTTATTTAAGATGAAGGAGTAATAATTAGTTTCAAAAATAAAAAAATATATCGGCTTAAACTATTCTTATCTAATAGATTATCATGACTCGGAGATTTTCTTTTTCTAATTGAGTTAAAATTTTAATTTAATAATAACATGAATTATAACGGTATGAATATTTTATAGCGATATAATTGAAAATTAAAATGTTAACTTAAATTTCATTTTAATTACCCTGTTTAGTAATTTTGCAAGATTGAAATTGCTGAAAACAGTTCAAATTCAGCCTGCGCCCATAGTTCAACTGGATAGAACGTCGGATTCCGGTTCCGAAGGCTGAGGGTTCAAGTCCTTCTGGGCGCACCTTAATATAGTATATACTATTTTTTGCAAATGAATTTTAGAAAATTATTATTAAATTCGTATTCAATAATTATCTTTTATTTTAATTTACCGGAATTGTAAATAACTATTAAAAAAAGGTTCAGTAATGCTTAAAAAGAAGAAAAAGCTTTCAAAAAAAGAAATAAAGCAAGACAAACTTGTTGAATTTTATTATAAAGCCTATGGTTTTTTTGAAGATAATAAATCCCGGGTATTAACCTTTGGTATTGTAGCAATTGTTATCGCTGCTGCCTTAGTATTTTACTTTAATCATAACAGTGAAGAAAATACGGAAGCAGGAATTCAGCTTGCAAATGTTCTTCAATCTTATGATCAAGGAGCGTATCTGAATGCGATAGAAGGTCAAGCCGGTACCAATATAATAGGTTTGAAAAAAATTGTTGCGCAGTACGGCGGTACCGAAAACGGTGAAACAGCAAAAATTTATTTAGCAAATTCATATAATCGTCTTGGTAAACCGGGTGATGCTTTTAAATATTACAAGGATTACGACGGTAGTATTCCTATGTATAAAGCTACCGCATATGCAGGCCAGGCCGGTTATTACGCCGATAAAAAAGAATATGAAAAAGCTGCCGATTTATACAGAAAAGCGGCTTCTGTTTCAGAGACCGATGTATTGAATTCGGATTATCTTTTAAATGCCGGAATAAATTATATAAATGCCGGAGAAAAGTCCAAAGCAAAAAGTATGTTTGAAAAGATAAAGAAAGATTACGCATCATCCACTGCCGATAGGGAAGTAAATAAATATATGGAACTTGTGGATTAGTTATAGAATAATAGTTGCAACAGCTAAATTTTAGTAATTAAGTCCGTAAAATAATTTACAAAGCCGTGAGCAAATGACGCGGCTTTTTTGTTATAAAAAATCATTCTTTTCTTTTTCAAATAATAAACGTAAAACTCAAATTGATTTTATATCCCATATTTGATAATTTTAACATCAAAATTTTATTGAATTCTTTATTTAGGTTTCCATCTTTTGATGCATATCTATAAAATAAATTTTCAATCCTTTTATCAGGAAAAAAATAACCTCACAATAACTTTAATTAGTAATTCTATAAGTATGGGTTATTCCTACAAACAGATTTTTAAAGGAGTAATTTAATGGGTTGGTTTTGGCAGTTCGTCAATTCTTCAATCGGCAAAAAAATAACCATGGCGGTTACGGGAATTTTGCTGATTTTGTTTATAATCCTGCACTTACTGGGAAATCTTACCTTATATTGGGGTGAGCAGGCATTTATGAATTATGCCAATACGCTGGAAAGCTTTAAACCTGTAGTACGGGTAATAGAAGTAATTTTGGCTTTGGTCTTTTTAATTCATATTATTAACGGGGTAAGATTGTGGTATGGAAATAAAGTCTCCAAACCAAAAGATTATGCTGTTAATGCAAAATCAAAAAACAGCGACATTTTTTCCAGAACCACGATTTGGTCCGGCAGCATCATTTTTATATTTCTTGTTGTTCATCTTGGAACATTTTGGTATCCGAATAACTTCGGCAGCCATACTAAAACTTTATACGCAATTGTTACCGGCTGGTTTAGTCAGCCTGTTTATGCATTATTTTATGTCTTTGCAATGATACTGTTAGGATTTCATTTAAATCATGGCTTTCAAAGTGCATTTCAAACATTCGGGTGGAATCATAAAAAGTATTTCTCGTTTGTTAAATCAGTGGGAACAATTTATGCTATTATTATGGCTGTAGGATTTGCTTCCTTACCTATTTACTTTTTATTTTTTCACGGGAGGTAGTCAATGGTAAAATTAGATTCAAATGTACCGTCGGGTCCGATTGAAAGTAAGTGGACAAATTATAAGTTCAATTTGAAAATTGTTAACCCGGCAAATAAAAGGAAATATGATATAATTGTAGTTGGAACTGGATTGGCAGGTGCTTCTGCCGCTGCATCATTAGCAGAACTCGGGTTTAGAATAAAATCTTTTTCATTCCACGATTCTCCCCGCCGTGCCCATAGCATTGCTGCACAGGGAGGAATAAACGCGGCTAAAAATTATCCGAATGATAATGATTCGGTTTTCAGATTATTTTACGATACGGTAAAAGGCGGTGACTTTCGTTCCCGCGAAGCTAACGTTTACCGGCTTGCCGAAGTAAGCAACAATATTATAGATCAATGTGTTGCACAGGGTGTTCCTTTTGCAAGGGAATACGGCGGTCTGCTGGATAACCGATCTTTCGGCGGTGCTCAGGTTTCAAGAACATTTTATGCACGCGGTCAAACAGGTCAGCAGCTTCTTCTTGGCGCATACAGCGCATTAAGCCGGCAGATAGGTAAAGGTGCAGTGGAATTGTATCCCCGCCGCGAAATGCTTGATCTTGTTGTTATCGACGGGCAGGCAAGAGGAATTGTCGTTAGGAATTTAATTACCGGTGAAATAGAAAAACATACCGCACACGCGGTAGTTTTAGCTACCGGCGGCTATTCAAATGTGTTTTTCCTGTCTACAAATGCAATGAACAGCAATGCAACGGCAATTTGGCGTGCACATAAACGCGGCGCCTGCTTTGCAAATCCTTGTTATACCCAGATACATCCTACGTGTCTGCCTGTTCACGGAGATCAGCAATCCAAGCTGACTCTTATGAGCGAGAGTTTAAGAAACGACGGAAGAGTTTGGGTACCTAAGAAAAAAGGTGATGATAGGAAAGCGAACGATATTCCCGAAGAAGACAGGGACTATTATCTGGAAAGAAAATATCCTTCGTTTGGTAATTTAACTCCTAGAGATATTGCGTCCAGGAATGCAAAGGAAGTATGCGATGAAGGAAGAGGGGTTAAAGGCGGCGAAGCCGTATACCTTGATTTTGCAGATGCTATAAATAGACTCGGCAAAAAATCAATTGAAGAAAAATACGGTAACCTGTTTGAAATTTACCAGGTAATTACAGGCGAGAATCCTTATGAAGTTCCGATGAAAATTTATCCTGCGCCTCATTATACCATGGGAGGATTATGGGTTGATTATAATTTAATGAGCACAATACCCGGACTCTTTGTATTAGGCGAAGCTAATTTCTCCGATCACGGAGCAAACAGGCTTGGAGCCAGTGCTTTAATGCAAGGACTTGCAGACGGCTATTTTGTTATCCCATATACTTTAGGTAATTACCTGGCAAGGAATAAATTTACCGATATTTCGACTGACAATGAAGAATTTAAAAAGGCAGAAAAGGGAGTTGATGACCTGGTTAAAAAGCTTCTATCCATAAAAGGAAAAACTACTGTTGATGAAATCCATAAAAAACTGGGCAGACTAATGTGGAACCATGTAGGTATGGCCAGAAATGAAAAAGGATTGAAAGAAGTGATAGAAATGATAAGAGACTTAAGAGAAGAATTTTGGAAAGACGTTATTGTAACCGGCAAAGATAAAGATCTTAACCAAAACCTGGAAAGAGCAGGTAGAGTTGCAGACTATCTTGAACTCGGCGAGTTGATGGCTGTAGATGCTCTCCACAGAAATGAATCGTGCGGCGGTCACTTTAGGGAAGAATATCAGACAGAAGAAGGTGAAGCAAAAAGAGACGACGAAAACTTTAGGTATGTAGCTGCATGGGAATTTGAAGATGTTGGGAAATGGAATCTTAACAAAGAAGACCTTGAATTTGAGAATGTAAAATTATCCCAGAGGAGTTATAAATAATGAACGGGAACAATTTGAATTTAAAATTGAAAATTTGGCGTCAATCAGGACCGAATGCAGTAGGCGCTTTTGTAGATTATAAAGTATCGGTCTCTCCGGATGCTTCTTTCTTGGAGATGCTTGACGAATTAAACAACGAACTTGAAAAGAAGGATCAGGAACCGATTGTTTTTGAAAGCGACTGCCGGGAAGGTATTTGCGGGACATGCGGTCTTGTAATTAACGGCGAAGCACACGGACCGCGGAGAAAGATTGCTACCTGCCAGCTTCATATGCGTAATTTTAAAGACGGAGAAACCATATATGTGGAACCGTTCCGCGCCAAGGCATTTCCTATTATAAAAGACCTTGCAGTAGACCGTTCGGCATTCGATAAAATTATTCAAGCCGGCGGATTTATTTCGGTTAATACCGGCGGTGTGCCGGATGCAAATGCAATTCCCATTACAAAAGATGTTGCCTCGGATGCTTTCGATTCCGCTGCATGTATCGGATGCGGGGCATGCGTTGCTACATGCAAAAACGCTTCCGCAATGTTGTTTGTTGCGGCCAAAGTTTCCCATTTTGCTTTACTGCCTCAGGGCCAGCCGGAAAAGCAAAAGAGGGTTGAAGCTATGGTTGCCAAAATGGACGAACTTGGGTTCGGCAGTTGTACAAATACTTATGCTTGCGAAGCGGAATGTCCGAAAGGTATTTCGGTTACTAATATTGCCAGACTAAATAGGGAATATTTTGCGGCGAAAATGAAATCCCATAATGTTGAAGTTGAATAATTAAATACATTTATAAGATTATTATTAAAGTCCCGGTTTATTGCTTTATTTATATAAGGCATATTAACCGGGATTTTTTTATCTTTCCATGTAAGACTAAGTATTATATTAAGTTATTTAAGTAATTTATCAATTTTATCTCTAGCACGATTAAAATTGGAGAAGAATAATTTATGTTTGAAAAGGAAATAAAGTTTATTGCTGATTTTAATCTTAACAAAATCAAAAGCTTAGGCTCATTTATAACGTTTGAAAAATTATCAAACAGCGGTATACATCCTTCGGTAATTCAATATATTTCTGCCGAGCTTGATTATTTAATTGATGAAGACAGGAAAAAACTTCTTCAACAATCTTTGTTTGATTACTCAGGAGCAGAAGTTAACAAGTATTTTAACTTAATTGCCCAGGAAATTAAAAAGAACAAGAAAATAGCATATGAAGATTTAAAAAAACTAGTAATTCAAGCAGTATCTTTTAATATGAATTTTATTGTGCGTCCGAAGTGGTCTTTAACAAAGCTGATATATAACAATGCAGAGACAAAGCCCATCGATGAAATCAGGCTGTTATTAAATTACATTTATTATTACGACTATTTAAAGAATATTTATTTTTCATATTTATCCAAGCGCAAATTATTTTCACTCAGCATAACCGAATTTGAATCAATACTGAATAAAATTGATAAGGAATTATTTTCTTCCCAGCCGAAAACATTTATAGATAATACGTTATATACAATCGGTGAATTCTTTAACGTAGGTGAAGTGAACAAGGTAAGAATATCAACGGTAGCTGTTGAAATATTTCTTAAAGAAAAAAATCTGTTGGATTATCTTTTCAGATTAAGAAAGGCAATTCCTAAAGATACCAAACAAACAATAGATATTGACGATGTAAGAAGCATACTATATTCAAAAACTCCGATAAGTAAAATCGTACCTGTTCCTGAAGACGAAACTGAAAAATCAGAAGCAGATATTGAATTTGCAGATACCGGTAAAACAGAATCTGAAACAGAAGAAGCAGCACCTGTTGAAACGGAAGATACATCTGTAAATAAGGAACAAGATTTGTTTTGGGATGAAGAAAAGAATGAGGAAGATGCTAAAAATGAAGAAATAGAATCCGAAGGAGATAAAAATGAGAATACATCTATGCCTGAGGTAGAAACACCCGGTGAAACTGAAGAAAATAAGATATCAGGTGAAGAGGATTTACTTGATAAAGAAATGGAAATTGACACCGGAATAGATGAAGATCTCCTATCACTTTACGAAAGTGAATTCAAGATTGAAGAAGAAGATAGTGAGAAGACCGAAATACAAGACAGCAATGAAAAAACCGATATTTCAAATAATGATGACTTAGATTCTTTATATGACTTTGAAAAGGAGAGTAAAGAATTATTAAAGGATTTTAACGAAAGTAAAAAAGAAATAATTGAACAAGATGAAGATGTTGAATCCGGAGAAACAGAAGTGAATACTTCTGAAACAGAGGAAATAAATAGCGGGGAAAAATTTGAAGATATATTTGAGGAAGAGGAGGAAACAATTACCCCTCAAGATGATAAAAATGAAATGAAAGTTAATGAAGAAAGCAACAATTCTGTTGAAGAAGATAGAAAACCTCCGAAGAAAAATAAAGACATTTTTAACTTCCTAAGTTCAAAAGATATCGATAAAATAGTTGCCGGTGTGTTTAACGAAGATAGGGAAGATTTTGCCAATACGTTAGAAAAACTGACCGAGTGTTATAGCTACGAAGAAGCAACTGAAATACTTAAAAGTGTTTTTCTTACATACCGTGTAAATCCGTATTCAAAGGACGCAGTAAATTTAACCAATGCTGTCTCCAATTATTTCGAACAGGGATAGAATGTTTATTGATTATGCGGAAATTGAAATTAAAGCAGGGGACGGCGGGAATGGTGCGGTAAGCTTTAGAAGAGAAAAATATGTTCCTAAAGGCGGACCCGCCGGAGGCAACGGCGGAAAGGGAGGCGATATTGTTGTTGAAGCCCGCCATAATTTATCTACACTTCTGGATTTTAGATATAAGAAGCATTACAAAGCAAAGAGCGGTGAACCTGGCGGTAAGTCTTTAAAAGATGGAAAGAACGGCCAGGATATTATTATTAAAGTTCCGGTCGGAACGGTAATTAAGGATGCGGAAACCTCTAAGGTTTTATTCGACATGGATTCAGACGGAAAGACAGTGGTTGTACTGAAAGGCGGTAAAGGCGGTAAAGGTAACAGCAATTTTGCTACATCCACAAACCAAACTCCTCGGTATGCAGAGCCTGGTAAAGCCGGCGAAACTAAAAAGATTATTCTAGAATTAAAAATGATTGCAGATGTGGGTTTGGTCGGATTTCCAAATTCAGGGAAATCAACTTTAATCTCTAAAATTTCCGCTGCAAAACCAAAAATAGCAGACTATCCCTTTACAACACTCGAGCCTAACCTGGGAATTGTAAATTATAAGGAGTTTCAAAGTTTTACTGTGGCGGATATTCCGGGTATAATTGAAGGAGCCCATGAAGGAAAAGGATTGGGACTTAAATTCTTACGGCATATTGAAAGAACTAAAATATTATTGTTCCTAATTGATATTTCATCGGATGATTACCGGAGAGATTATAATTTGCTTTTAAGCGAATTAAGCAGTTATAGTAAAGAACTTGCAAAAAAGAAAAAAATAATATCATTATCAAAAGCCGACCTGGTTGAAGAACAGGAATTAAAAAAGTTTAGCAGTAAGAAAATTAAAAATACCGATTCACCGCTGCTTGTATTCTCATCTGTTTCCGGAATAGGAATTAAAGAATTACTTGATTATTTATGGAAAACACTGGAAAATGAAGGACCTTCAAAGTAAATAATTCTTTGTATTTCAATTCTTTCCACTTTATTAAATTAAGTATCAATTTGTGATCTAATTCTGATAATTAAAGAATGTTAGAAAAATCAAAGCTGTTAGTTTAATTTGGCGTATGGAGATTGAGCAGCCGGTAAAGTTAAATTGAGGAAGAGAAGAAAAATCTTGTGGACTTTCCTTTCTTCCTGATTTTGAAAATTCCCCGTCGTTAAGAAAGACCTGCTGCCTGCTCTTGAAGTTGTGCAGCGGCCGATTCGGCTGCTTCCTCTTGAGAAGAAGTACCGTTCTGCTTTGCAGCAAGTTCTTTTGCAGCTTCGGAAATTGTAGCAACAACTCCTTTAGAATTGGACTTCGCTGTCGAAGCAGTTGCCGCCTTGTGAGAAGCACCTGAAACAGAAAATGATCTTCCCACAGTTCCAATTGAACTGATTGTCATTATTAACTCACCTCCTTTGGTATATTTTTATGAAAGATTTAATTTTGTCCGCTTGTGCAGGGCACTTTTTATTATCGAAAGGAATCAGAAAATCTTTAATATGTCTCAGTTACACATAATTTCGACGAATAACATAGTTTGAGAGCAATGTAACAAACGAACA
Source organism: Ignavibacteriaceae bacterium (assembly GCA_046705105.1). Lineage (GTDB taxonomy): Bacteria > Bacteroidota > Ignavibacteria > Ignavibacteriales > Ignavibacteriaceae > FEN-1297. The sequence goes on from JBJKQP010000295.1 coordinate 15,875, forward strand.
GGTTTCTCGTTGCCTCGCTAAACAACAAAGGCGGGCAGGATGCAGCATAGGATTAAAATATTTAATCTTTTTTAACCGGTTTTGTGAGGTAAATACTTTTGAAATTCAATATAAATGTTCATATATTTACAAGCTAAATTAAACGGCGGGGTAGCTCAGTTGGTTAGAGCAGTGGAATCATAATCCACGTGTCGGGGGTTCGAATCCCTCCCCCGCTACGCAATTAAGGAGTAAAATTATGTATATGTTTTTAGTTTTTATATCGTCGGTTATTGCAGTCGTTTTGATGGTTGTTGTTTTAATGCAGGCGAGCAAAGGTGAAGGTTTATCAGGTACATTCGGCGGTTCCGGCAGCATGGGCTCTATGTTTGGTACAAGAAGGACTGCAGATTTTTTAAGTAAAGCAACATGGTGGCTGGGCGGCAGTCTTGCTGTACTGGCTATAGTAATCAATTTATTCTTCTTACCCGCTAAAACCGGCCAAAATCAAAAGGAAAGTATTATACAAAGATCTGCCAGACCTGCAATCCCCCAAACTCCCACTTTACCGACTGAATCACAGCCGAAGACGCAGACTTCAACTCAAGGCCAGCAAACTAATCAAGCGAAGAAAAAGTAATAATTATTTGTAAAATTTTAAGAATCCCGGGAGTATAATAGTCTCGGGATTTTTATTTTTAAATGTATAGGTTTATTCGCTGTTCGTTAATATTTCAATTATTTTATTTTCTACCTCTCTATGAAGCCTTAAACTACCGGAATGAAAATCGAAAATCATGCTTACTATCAATTCGTCACCGTCAGCAGTTTTTAAGTATCCGGATAACGAAGACACACCGTGAAGGGTACCGGTTTTACCATGGAAGTCGTTTTCAGCCGTGGTGCCTCTCATCCTATCTCTTAAAGTCCCGTCTTTGCCTGCAATGCTTAGCGAGTTATAAAAATAGTTAAAGTTTTTTAAGTCGAAATACATTTTTTCCAGAAGACCCACGATAGCTCCAACGGTAACCTGGTCATATCTGGAAAGGCCTGAGCCATCCACAATAGAGGTACCTCTGGAGAAAATCCCGTTATCTTTTAGAAATTTTAATATTGTTTGAGTAGAATAAAAGGAGTTGCCTTGTTTGCCGGTTACTGCTGCTCCCAAGGTTTTAAATAAGCATTCTGCCAAAAAATTATCGCTGTGTTTGTTTATAAGTTTTATCAGGTCCTTCAATAGAATTGTTGATTCGGAAAGTACAATGGTATTTTTAGGAGTAATACCTTTAACGGCGCGTTTATTTACTTTTATACCTGCGGCAATTAATTTATCGCGTAATAATTTTGCAGCATATAAAGGCGGATTGTTTATTTTATTATTAACATAGATTATACGTGTTCTTAAACGGCCTCTTCGCCTGTAACGAATTTTACGGCGAATAAGAACTCTATTTCTATTAATTACTAAAGCAGAAACGGGAGGAAGCGGCGAATATTTCTTCCCGTCTACTATCCAGTCCGCTCTTGTATAAAGTTCATCAAAATAAGAATCATCACCGACAATATTCCCGGTAACTTTTTTTATTCCCATTCTTTTTAATTCTTTCACCATGTTCTCCAGATCATCCGATGTAAAAGTGGAATTGCCGTAGCCCTTTATGTATAAATTTCCGTTAATTACACCGTCCTTAAAATTTTTATCCGAAGTTAATATTTTAGTTGAAAGCGGGTAATTACCGCCTAACAACGAAATGGCAGTGGCAGTTGTAAAGAGTTTGGTATTGGATGCCGGTATAACCGAGAGGGTATCATGAAGACTGAAAATTGTATCTCTGTTTAACGGATTAATAATAAGAATGGCACAATTGGTTGTAGAAGGTAACTGAGAAAGAACTTCATCAATTTTATTCTTAATTATTTCTTTTTCTGTTCCATAGGATAGAGATAAAAATACGAGAAATAGGAAAAATATCTTTTTAATCATTTGTAATAATTATCTCTTAAGGTTACATATTTTTTTTGCAAAATTTGTAAAGTAGCTCAACTTGTTTATTTTTAACACACAATAAATAATTACTTTTTAAAAAAAATTTTATATGTAAAGTTCAAATAATTTTGTTGAACAAATATAAAATTTTATAAAAAAAAATAAAGGGCTTTACTTTAGTTGTAAAATTTTTCTCAATTATTTTTTCTAATTATTATGGCCAAAAAGAAGAAAATTTTAAAAGCATATGAAGACCTGGATTTCCTAAATTCTTCAGATGCAAGAATATTAAGAATACTCGCGGAATTTTTGGAACCGCAGAAAGAATTTAAAAAACATAAAATAATAGACACAATCGTTTTTTTCGGCTCTGCCAGATTAAAATCCAAAAAGGAAGCAGCCGCAGAGTTGAACAAATTCAACACAATAAATCCTAAAACTCCCAAGCTTGCCGAAGAGTTAAGAAAAGCCGAGCGTGTGCTGCATATGTCGAAGTATTACGAAGATGCTGTTGAACTGTCCAGAAGGCTTACCGAATGGTCTATGAGTCTTGAAACTTTTGCCAACAGATTTATAATTTGCACAGGCGGGGGACCGGGTATTATGGAAGCGGCAAACAGAGGGGCAAAGCTTGCCGGCGGATATTCTGTCGGTTTAAATATTAGCTTGCCTTATGAACAATTTGTAAATAAATATGTATCCCGCGACCTAAGCTTTGAGTTTCATTATTTCTTTATGAGAAAGTTTTGGTTTGCATATCTGGCTAAGTGTTTGATTGTATTTCCCGGCGGGTTTGGTACAATGGATGAGTTTTTTGAAATGCTTACCCTTGTTCAAACAAGTAAAATAAAAAAGAAAATGCTGCTGGTGGTATATGATGAAAAATATTGGCGGAATATTATAAACTTTGACGGTCTTGTTGAAAACGGAACAATAAATAAATCCGACTTAAGTTTATTAACATTTTGTAATTCCGTAGACGAGGCATTTAAATGTATAGTGAAGCATTTTGACAAGCATTATTTAAGGAAAAAGGAACCGCAGCCGCTAGAGCCTAGGGCTGCTTTGAAATAAAAAACCCCGGCTGCACCGGGGTTAAAACTTACATCATATTATCGGTTCTGTGTGCACGTCTCGCGGCTTTAAGTTTTTCCATTCGTTTCTTTATAGAAGGTTTAACAAAAAACGTTCTCTTTTTATATTCTTTAAGAACTCCGGATCTTTCGTATTTCTTTTTAAATCTTCTTAGAGCTTTGTCGATAGATTCGTTTTCACCGATTGTAATTCCTACCAAATTTATTCACCTCGCTTTTTTTTTGGCTTTTATAAATTAATTGATTCGATTAACTTTTTTAATCCTGATTTTTGAAATTCAACTGCAATAGAACTCTGACCGTTTGACAACACTTCTTTGGAAACTACTTTGCCGAAGTCGTCCCAATTCTCATGATAAATTGCCTCACCTACGGAAAACGATTTTGTGGGAGAATAAACGGTACAATTTTCATTTTCTATTCCATCCAAAGAAACCTTATTGTCTTTAACATCTTCTGTTAAGTCTACAATCATAGTTTGTTTGCATTTTTTGCATTTTGCCCAATATTTATTCTCGCTATCGGAACCAAGCACTTCTCCGGTTAATTCCATTTTCTTTACTGCATTACAAAAAGGACAAAAAACTTCTACATTTTTTACTCTAGCCATGATCATTCTTCCTTTACACGAATTCGAACAATTAAATTAATCAATATTACTTGCATAATCAAGTATTTTACGCCTTTTTAATCATCAATTTACTTATCATTTTCAGTAGGAGTAATAACCAAAACAGGGCATTTTGCATATCTAATTACTTTTTCTGCAACACTACCGATTAATGTATGAAGCAGCCCTGTTCTTCCGTGTGTAGCAATAACTATTGTGTCAATGTTGTTTTTTTGAGAATATTCTACTATCTCCATATAATCGTTTCCTTTTTTTAGAACAGGAATTATCTCAACACTATTTTCTCCTTTAATTTTGTCTATTGTTTTTTTTAACATTTCCAGTGCAGTGTCTTCAAATGACTTCATAATTTTCTCTTCCGAAAGATCCAGAGAATGTATGGTTAATATAGGAGGAGTCTTTTCAATTACATGAAGCAAGTGAATCTTCGCGGTGTATAATACTGCTAAATCTACCGCATAGGATGCAGCAGTAAGCGATAATTTACTGAAATCCGTCGGCAGCAGAATATTTTTTACATTAAACATTTTTATCCTCTTAATTTTATTGCTTAATTGCTATTAAAAAATTCTAGTCAATTATTAAACCGTTTTTTATTTCTCCGGTATTATTTGTTACATTCAGCAGAAATCCGTTTACAACTACATATTTTACTTCGTCATTCTTTTTAATTATAAAGCTGGGAAAACCTTCTGCCTTTATATCTTCAGGCAGAATTTTGTTTTTATTTACTATAATATTAACCGGCAGGGTAGTATATTTTTCGCCCTGTACATTTGAATTTAGTATTACATTAGTATATCCCTGGTTATAAAGTTTTATAAAATCCAGCTTCTTGACTTCATCTAAGGAAGAAAATTCTTCCGGGTAAGTTTTTCCCGGGAAAATTTCCATTCCATTCAAATCAATGTCTTCGTATCCAAAGTAGGTAGACAAATCGCCGATATCTTCGATAGCGGATTTATAAAAATATGATTCGCTGCTGTCGGCGTTTTCTTCCGTTCTGTTTATCCCGATATCAAGTGTATATTCAAAACCGTGATTTTTATATTTTACATTTCGTATAATCAAATCCATCATATCCTTTTCGTTAAAAGGTATTTTATTATAAGTTTCCAGCGGTTCTTTTTCGTATGATTTTTCCGCTATGCTGTTAATGGCGGAAAGCAGTGCAACATAATTTAATTTTCTAACAAATTGTTTTTCGGGATCATTTTTCCAGCCGCCGGATTCTATAAGAATTGTACTCATTCCCCATTTTTGAAAATTATCTCCGAATGCACGCGGTTCAAAATCATCCGGATATTTTGCAATATGTCCAGGAATAAAGTTTGACATAATATTATATAATACCCCAATCAGCCGAATTGATTTTATCCTTACTCCGTCAACGGTTTTTTCATAATTCATAGCCGGTGCTAAAAAGGACAATGTTGCCGGTTTAAAGTTATGACCTGCCGAATTTAAAATGCTTTGGTCGTGAAGATTGAAACCGAAATCGGCATGAAGCTCATCAAAAGTTTCTTTTAAAATTTTAGCCTCAGGTGTTTGCTGTGCTGCCGCATCCCTATTTATATCAATATCAAAAATATTTCTTCTTTGAAATAACTCCGCACCGTCCGGGTTTACCATCGGCATAAAATATATGGTGGTATTGTTCAATATTTTTTCTTTAACTTCGTTAAAATCATTTGATTTGAAGAAGTTGAAAATATCGAAGAAGGCCATCGTAGCAGTAGATTCATCACCGTGCATTTGAGACCATAGAAATATTTTTGTTTTTCCCTTTCCTAATTTGATTAGGTATATATCTCTTCCCTCGGCAGATTTGCCCGCAACTTTAACCGTAAAGTTATTATTGTTTTTTAGCTGTTCAATTAGCTGTACTATACCGGAAAGTTTAAACCTTCTTGCCGTTATTGAAGATTCCCGGTATGAAGGATAGCTGTAGAATATACGATTTGCAAATTCAATATCTTGCGCCATAGTTAATCCTACAAATAAAATGGTTGATAGTAAAATTGATTTAATCATATTCTTTATAAATTTAACTACCGGCTAATTTATTTATAAAGAATATCTTATGCAAAAGGTAAATAAAATTATAATGCCACGCCCATTCTTTCTTCAAAGTCATCTATTAGCTTCAGAGGCTCGGGCGATACCGCAAAACAATAGAGTGGATATAAATTTGAAAAAGTTTTAACGGATTCTATTAATAAATCTTCCGAGTAGGTGAGTTTATCGTTCAAGTCTAGCTGCTTCTGCAAGATAATATATTTAATATTTTCAAATAAAGATAAATTTTTCCTTGCATTAAATTTTAAAAGAACCTGCTCGGGTTCTTTCCCCAATTCATATAAACCGAATTTGTTATTAATCCTAAATTTTTTACACGTTTCAATAATTTCTTTTTTATACCTAAAATAATTTTGATTAAAATATAATTCATCTCCTAAAGTATTATTTAGAAACATTCCGTACTCTATGCCGTCTTTGTCCAGATAAACAAAGAATTCGCTGTCCATCTTAAACCTTCCGAAATGAATAAGAAAATAAGTTTTATAAGGAACGCCTTTTGCAAATCGCATATCTTTATTTATTCGCATTATAGTCTTATTAAATTTCGGTTCCGTACGAATTGAAGGATTTAAGTGATTGAAGAACTGTCCTATTGCTGCAATAAATGATTTGGCAGGCATAACCAGATTATTGTCGTAGCGAGGTCTGTTTTTTGCAAACCATTCGGTGTTGTTATTTTTATCATTGGTAAGACTATCTAAAAATTTAAAAGCATCCGGATTAAAACCGGTAAATGGAGGAATTTGAATTCTCAAAACATCGTACCCAGGTTTAAGGTAATAAAAAAACCTCCAAGGTTGGTTTCATTTCTTCCCTGTAAAATTTCAATGCCGTTATTAAATAAGTGAACAATATAATAACGAAGATTAATCCCGATTAAGTTTGATTTGCTTATTCCAAAGTTTGCACCGAAACCAATATAACCTCCGGCAGTATAAATTGCGTGAGCTTTACCGAACGAACTGAAAAAATCCTGCCCCTGTTTGTACGGTGTAGTTAAAACAATAGCAGGCCCCAAACCGATGTTTACATAAGGTCTTAAGTTGTCATAAATTACATTTTCGAAAAGTCTGTATTGTACGCCGAAGTTTAACGGGATAATAAAAGCGTTGTTAACCTTGCCGGCGGTATAAGTATTGCCAAAATAATCTACAAAAGTAAATTCCCTAGGATCCTGAGCTTCGGACATGGAAACATCTGCAAATCCGGTAATTAAACCGCTGAAATGTCGCCTGTAAAAAGTACCTAGCCCGAATCCTCCATCGCTAAACATAACATCAACCCCCCATGCATTAGCCGGAAATTTTATTGGAGGCTTGGGCGGAGCTAGTTCGCCTATTCCCTGAGCATTTACATTTAGAAGGGGAATTAGTAATATTGCTGTTAAAAGTAAGGATTTCATTTTATAATTATTTTTTAAAATGACTATCTATAAGATAGTTTCAACGGAAAAATTATTCAAGTGCTTATGTCATATACAAATAACAACAACACTAATTCCGGAAAATTGGAAATTAAAGAAGTAACTAATAGCAATCACTTAAATCCGACACCGGCATGGCAAAAATTAATTGAAGACGGAGAGTTTATTTCCAGCGGCAGTATTATGATTATTAACGGCGGAAATATTATGGATGCCGTTTATGCATTTAACGCAAACCTGGATGTAACGGTGATCGATTTATCCGTAAGCAATGATAATCTTAATGAAGAACTATTGTCTGCCTATCCTAAAATTAATTCTATAAGTGATGATATATTTTCATTAAACAGCAGCTATTTTAATAAATTCGATTTTGTTTACGAAACAGCTCTCAATTTAATTGACGAGCCGGAAAGAAAAAACTATTTGAAGCAGCTAGGCAGTTTTATAAAACCCGGCGGAAGATTGATTACAATTTTCAGGCCTTCGGGTAAGAACGGCAGTAATGAAAATAGGAACATCAGTCCGGTTCAATATAATAAAGTTGTTCCCGATTTTATGAGACTGGAATTCTCTTCAAAATATCCTGTTTCTGCTAACAATAAAGATAAAACCGAAGTGCTGCAGGTTTATTATAAACATAAAAGAAAGTAAAATAGATGCCGTTAAATTTGGAACTTAAAATAAGGTTAAACTCCCATAATGAAATTAAAAACATTTTAACCGGGATGGATGCAGAGTATGTTAAGATGCTTAATCAAAAGGATGTTTACTACAAAACCGGAAACGGGTTATTGAAGTTAAGAATAGAAAACGGTGAACAAAGTATTATAAAATATTTAAGAGATGAAAGCGGCAGCGACAGGTTTTCCAATTACGAAGTACTTCATTTTTCTTCCGGCGATGCGGAAAAATTTTTTAATAATATCTTTGAAATCGAAACAGTTGTAGAAAAGAAGAGATATTTATACATGTACGATAATACAAGAATTCATCTTGACGATGTAGCCGGACTTGGTGATTTTTTGGAACTTGAAACTCTGGTATTAAACGGCAAAGATGACGCTAAAATAAGATATGAACGAATTATAGAACTTCTGTCTCTGCACAAGTATGAACCTATTAGAATGTCTTACAGGGATTTAATGCTTCGGAAGAAAAACTAATGATTTTAACTAAATGCAAAGTAAAATCTGTGGACCCGGATTTTATTGTAACTGAAAAAATTAAATCCGGGTTGTTAAATGAACTGCTGCAAATTGTCCCGACAAACAGGAAGGTAAGATATTTAAAAAGGGAAATTATTTCTGCTTCGCCTAAAAACACTACTCAAAGAATAAACCTGGAAACAATCGGTACATATTCAACTAAATTATTATTTGCAGGAGGAACAAATAATAGCAGGATATTGAGCGAAGCAGCATCTGCCGTGCTGCTTAAACAAAGCTTTTCGGAATTGTCCGCTGATCGGAAAGGAACAGGTCTAAAATATTTCTCTAATTACAAAGGAGATATCCCGCACGGCACACTGCAAAGAATAAACGATGTAATTTCCGAATATAAAAAGCAAGGCATTACACCTGCACACCTAAGAAGAGAAGTACAGCCGCTTAATACTGCGGAAAAAAACAAAGGAGAAGACATTGCAGATATTTATGAAAATTATATCGAAAAGTGCAATAAGCTTTCCGTAAAAGAAATCGGTGATATTTACAGTGAACTGAATAAAACGGAACAGAAGGAATTCGAATCATTTTTTAGAATACTTTACCCGGATGTAAAAATAATTTTAATAAACGGCTTTGATGAATTTACCTCTCCGGAAATTGAGATAATAAATTCATCTGCAAATATTCCCGGAATTGAGCTTTATCTTTTATTCGATTATTATAATTCTAATCCTCTTATCTTTTCCCATCTAGATAATTGTTATAACAAATTAACGGCAAAAGGATTTCAACCGGTTGTTGATAAATCGCAGGCCGGCTATAACAAGTTTCAAAATGATGTTAGAGAAAAGTTGTTTTTAAACAAATTTAAAAACAAGATTGACAGCTATAATAATTCAATTACTAAAATTTGTGCGGCAGACAGAATTAAAGAAATAGAACTTACTGCTAAAGAAATAAAAAATTTAATATCGGAAAAGGGAATAGAACCGGCTGAAATTTGCGTGGCATTTAATTTAATTCAAAAATATTCACCAATAATACGGGATATTTTTTCGCTGAACGGTATTCCTTTTAATTTAACGGATAGAGTTCATCTTAATTCTTCTCCGCCTATAATTGCTTTAATAAATTACCTGGAAGTGCTTGAGAATGATTTCTATTATCGAAATATTTTCCGGGCATTAAGCAGCGGCTACCTTAAAATTGAAAATATAGATTCTTCAAGCCTGCTTAAAGCTTCGGTTAATCTTAAAATTATTTCCGGTTATAATAATTGGATAGACAGACTGCATGATGCAATTAAAAGAATTGAAGAAACAGATAACGAAGAAGAGACTTTCCAAATAACCGCAAAGGAAACTTATAAAAGAGCGCTGGAAGATATTAAGACTATTCATAAAAACTTAATGCCTTTTACAAAATCAATGAGTCTAAATGAATTCCGTGAGAATATTTTTAATCTTATTTATTCGATGAGGATTCCGCAAAAGCTTGTTAATGAGACGGGTGATTCTACCGAAGAAAATATTAAAGCATTTACATCTTTACTGGATTTGCTTGATGAGCTCCTTGAATTGTTTAATCTTGAATACGGCAGCACCAAGAAATTCAACTTATCTTTTTTCTTAAACAACATGCGAACGGCGGTTTCTACTTCAAGATTCAATGTAAAAGAAAAACCGGGTTACGGTGTGCAGGTTACAACCTTAAATGAAATTCGCGGTTTAACATTTGATTATCTTTTCTTATGCGGTTTATGCGACGGCGACCTGCCCACATTTTATTCGCCCGAAATATTTTTTTCCGGTTCTTATATTAGAGGCGAAATAATTCATCAAACGGAAGAGCGCTACAGGTTTTACCAATCTTTATGTTCGTGGAAGAAACATTTGTACTTTACATTTCCGCAGAAAGAAGAAAACAAGGAACTGGTGGAATCCGGCTTCTTAAATGATTTCTCCGATTTGTTTTCGGTTAAAACAAAAAACGAAAATGACTATTCAAGTTATTTGTATAACCGGGAAGAACTTCTTGTATATCTCGGCGAAAAAATAAAACAGGATGCACCGTTAAAATCGGATGAAGAAAAATTAGGAATAAATATTAAAGAGCTGAAACATTCGATTGAAGTAAATAAACTTAGAACGAATTCACCCTTTGGAAATTCTGAATATACGGGATTTATAAACGGCGCTCTTTCCCCGGCAATTAAAGATAAGCTTGACGGATTTAAGGATACTGAATTTTCTATTTCGCAGTTGCAGACGTATGCCAAGTGTCCTTATAAATATTTTGCGGAAAGAGTATTAAACCTTGAGCCCGTAAAAGAACCGACCGAAGAAATAGAAGCGCTGGAGATGGGAAGTTTGCTTCATAATATTCTTTTTAAATTTTATATGGAAATTACCCGCAGGGGGATTGTTCTGAAAAAGGCATCCGGGGATGATCGACAGCTTGCGGAAAATTTGATATTTGAAATAGCAGAAAAAGAAATTGAGGATGCAAATTTTAATTCTCCTTTAACTTTTTTTGAAAAAGAAAAAATATTAGGCATAAACGGCCAAAGAAAAAATTCAATACTTTATAAATTTTTAATTGAAGAAATTGAAAAAGAAGACGGGTATAAACCGGGATATTTTGAGTTCGGGTTTGGTAATATTAAAGATGATAACAAAGAACTTGCCCGGGTACAAAATATAAAGGCCGGGGAAGTTTATGTCCACGGTAAAATAGATAGAATAGATATAAACCCTGAAGAAGAAAAGTATAAAGTAATAGATTATAAACTGTCCGGCAGCAAGCCCACAAAAGACGATCTTACCGAAGGCATTTCGCTTCAGCTTCCGCTTTACCTGTATGCAGCAAGGGAAATGATTAAGGCGCAGCTTAATAAAGATTTTGCTCCGGCATCGGCGGAAATTTATTCGCTTAAATTTGATGATAAAGATTTCGGCAGCCGCAGGGTTAGTCAATATACTCTGCGCGGCAATACACCTGATGAAAAAGTAATTGAATACAATGAAGAGCTTATAAACATTTGCCTGGAAACAATAGGTAAATATGTTGATTTAATTTCAAGCGGGATTTTTAATTTATCTACTTTGAAAGACAGGGAGAATAAAGTCTGCAGGTATTGCGGCTTCCGGCCCATCTGCAGGATTCAGGAAGTTGAATAAAATATTTAATTAAAAGAGGGATATATGAAAATAAGAAATGTTTTATTATTTCCGCTGCTGATAGCAATTAACATTTTTGCACAGCAGACAACGTTCCGGGATTCATTGTTGGACAGAATGACCGGCCAATGGTTATTAAAGGGTACTATTGCCGGACAAGAAACAACACACGATGTTGAAGTAGCATGGGTCTTAGGCCATCAGTATATACAAATACATGAAAAGTCGCATGAGATAAATGCCGACGGAACGGCAGCTTACGAAGCAATAGTTTATATAGGCTGGGACAAGGATTTAAGTGAATATACCTGTTTATGGCTGGATGTAACCGGAAGCGGAGGCCTTTCCGGCCAGGCCATTGCGCATGCAAAACGGCAAGGAAATAAAATAGCATTTTTATTTAAAGGAAAAGACGGAAGCAATTTTCATACAACCTTTGTTTATAATAAGGATGATGATACATGGCATTGGCTAATGGATGGTGAAGAAAACGGGAAACTTCAGCCTTTTGCTCGTGTAAAACTTACCAGAAGAGTTTAAACTAAATATTTTACCGATTGTTAAACTCAACTGCCGGCGGATCCCATGTGACATCGGCATTGGTTAGTTTATGTTTGTAATCTATTACTTCCAACCTTTGCGGTAAAACTTTAATGAGAATCAAATCATTAAAATCCGGAAAAGCTTGTTTCCAATAATCCCTTTTCATTTTAAGCTTTGTTGCCATGTCGTCTACCAAAACAGCTTTACCTTTGATCGCTACATAACCGTCTGCATTGCTGTGATTGGCATAGTAGAGTGTTACATTAGGATTTTTCTTTATTTCAAAATATTTTCTAGTGTGTTTGTTGGTTGCCATCCAAATAACCATATTTTTGTCTGGAAGAAAAGGATTCATTGTCCTTACACTAATACCGCCGGTTGTGTCCATTGTTATTAAAGCACAGTAACTTAAATTTCCTATCATTTCTCTTGCCGCATTTATAATGGTATCACGATTAGCGGAGTTATTGTTATTTCCCTGTGCGGCAGCTTTAGAATTGAAAACGGAAAAACCTATAAACAGCGTAAAGCAAAGCAGATTAAAGAATCTATTATAGTCCCTCATTTTAACCTCTGATTTGTTGTTGAAAATTGTATCCCGTTTATTCCCCTAGTATATTCAACAAAATAATACGGATTCTGTAATTAAAATCTATAATTAATTTTTATCAGTTGCACTTAATTTTTAAAATAATGATTCTGCAAGTAAATTTAGCAGCAGTATAATGCTGCATTAATAAAGTAACCTAAGTTTTATAACCCGGCTGTTAATACTAGGAATTCTTAACAATACTCCGTCCGGCTTAAAACCGGAACAACTCTCTCGTTGGCAAAGACAGTCTAAAAAGTGTATCAGCCGAGGGTGACCGAAAAGTAGTTTATGTTGAATAATTATTCTACTATTGTATTCAAGACCTCATCCCCTAATATGGGAAGGGCTTATTAAAGGTTATGTCTTATCGTTAACATTCTGACAGAATATTAACATAAATAGATCTATTGTCAATAATTCGCCTCGGCGAATCTCTCCTTTTAGGAGAGAGATTAGAGTGA